>CAYNUE010000007.1:0-69126 GCA_964400325.1 uncultured Sangeribacter sp.
TACCGACTTAGATGGCGCATACTCGATTAAGAATGTGCCTGACATGCTGCAAAGTTCTGAGAACTTTGCAGCGTCAGCCTTTTGTTATGCTTGATTAATTTTTATACGTTTGTCAGCTCCTTATATAGTGTGGCATATCAGTAGGAAGCACCATCGATAGTTCAACAAGGCCAGCCACTTTACCATCACGGCGCCAAGGAGTCTGATAGATAAGCTTTTTCTGACCGTTTTTTTCAATGGTATAGGCATTGCTTGTACCTTCTGCCATAAGACGTTTGATGGTTTCGACAGCATGAGGCGGATGATAAGCTAACAAATCGTGACCTATGATGTCACCGTGACGTGCAAATGTAGCACGCGAACGGTCATTCATATAGATGATTTTATAATCAGCATCACATATAGTTACTGCACAGTCTATCTCATCGGCCCAATGCAGTAACTCAGCTGGAACTTCATACTTTGACATTTCTATGAGGCAGTATTGAGAATGTATTTTTCAGATTTACTATTATTTCTTCATAGTGAAGTGACGCGAAGCAAGACGATTGCCATCGCAGATAATATCGACTGTGTAATCGCCTGGAGTAAGGGTAGTATTGACGTCCCAATAGACAGTGACATGCAGCTCCTCATTAGCATACTCTACCTGACGTTTAGCTGTGATAGGTACAGAAGCACCATCGACCGTACAGCTACCGCCGTTACCGAGCAGAGTGCCCTCGGGTGAAAGTATACGTATACAGAAATCTTTCATGCCAGGAGCAGCAGTATTATTAGGACTTACAGTAAAGCTTACACCCAAGGTACGAGCTTTTGTGATATTCTTTTCGGGCTTGCTCTTCTTGTTGTAGGCGTTCAGACTTACGCCTGTTATATTAAGCTTTTTAGCCAGTTTAACAGTCTGTTCAAGCTGTTTATTCTCAGTAGTAGTATGCGTAACTTGTGTAGCAAGCTGTTCGTTACGCTGATTTACCTGCTTTATTTCCTGACGCAGCCCTTCATTTTCCTCACCAAGACGTTTTATTTCTTCAAGATAATGACGTACAATACCTTTGAGAGTGGTGATTTCACCTTCAAGCTGTTTGATACGTGCACGATTGGCAGCATTAGAACGTTTTTCAGCAGTAAGTTCCTGCAACAGACCTTCCACTTTGTGGCGTGCCTCATTGTACTTTTGTACTAAAGAGTCATTCTTTAGATAAATCTGCTGGTCCTCATATTGTGAGAAGTCAGCATTAAGCTTATCAAACTCATTGGTCAGCAACAGTCGGTCGTTAGCTAACGACAGCGAGTCTATGCGTGCCTGAGCATCGTTGACTGCAGCCGTCTGATTTGAGTTATTTATGATAAGCACTATAATAAGAGCTACCATACAAAGTACTACAGCACCTGCAGCAAAAAACAATATCTTCCTTTTCTTTTCCATAGGTCTTTGGTTGTCTGTTGTCGAGAAGGCGGGACATGTAATATAAGGTTCCGCACACTTCAAGACGCAAAATTAAACACTCTAACCCATATCTCAAAGAGTGAATGATAAAAAAGCACTGTTCCGGAGTTCGGCACAGTGCTTTTTTGTCATTTGAGACTATATAATCAACGTACCATAGTTCTAACAGCGTTACTGTTTCCAGATACTATATAAAGGCCCTTAGGCAGGGTGACAGTACCTTTGTCATCAGCTGTTCTATAGACTACACGACCATCAATAGCAACTACACTGAAACCGCCGTCCATACCTGCTACCTCAAGCACACCATTATGCGAATAAACCTGCACACTATCCTTTTCTACAGTTGTTACAGCCGACAAACCCTTACTACCTATCACAACATAACAGTTTCCTTCGACACTTACAGTACCACTGGAAGCATTAAATGTCGGCTCACTGCCATAGCTCTTCGAGAGGATTTGATAATTAGCGTTATCTTTGCTCAGGAAATCAAAAGTGAGTGTGAGAGTACCTGTAGTATTGGGATTGATTACAGTCAGAAGTTCTTTACCATCGACACGTGATTGCAACCAACGGCCATTATTCCAATCGGAAGCACGGCAGGCACTTGCGAACGAAGCATTTTCGGCGAACATCTCCGGATTACCTAAGCGCACAGCTATAAGTTCCGAATAGTTCTGTACAAGACCAGCATTATATTCATTATCAAGCAATGCCCAATCCACTATTTTGGGATTTGTGTTGTTACCTCCATTATTGTCTTTAGTGTTCTGAGCATTACCCATCTCCGAGAATTGCCATATCATGTGTGCGCCAGGCGCCATGAACATCTGAGCTACGGCTGAACCGAGACGCTGCATAGATGTCTTACGGTCACCCTTGATTCCGGCTACACCCCACTGATCTTGCTTGTAAGCGAGACGTTGTTCATCATGACTCTCGAGATAGCTTACCGTCGAACCCCAAAGACGTTTATCATCCATAGGAGCATAAAAACGACTCATATCAGACTCACTGCTGTAACCCATAGCAAACTGGCAACCGGCATTATTGACATTTGCCCAATTCAACTCACCGTCAGCAGCCATGTCGTTCTCCTCCTTTGCACCAGCAAGATTCTCATTGATGAAATAGGCTGTTGGGTCTACTTCGCGCATAGCATCGTGGAGTTCTTTCATACGAGCCACACGACTGGCATTATAAGCGTTGGTAGCAGCATCACCATTGTTGGCGTATGAATCATTGTCACCAAGCCCTTTCACAAGGTCGAAACGGAAACCGTCAACATGATATTCCTCCAACCAGTAGCGCAATACGTCCTTAAACTGCTGTTGTACCAACGGATAACCCTGATTCCAGTCGTTAAGCACGCTGTAAGCGTGAGGCGCAGTAGCGTTATAGAAAGGATTCTGTCCTACAGGATAAAGCAGGTACCATGGATGCTGCCAGTCGGTTTGATTAAATACCATATCCAGTATGACAGCCATGCCATTAGCATGACAGAGGTCAATGAGACGCTTATAGTCGTCAGGAGTACCATAAGCCTTGTCAGGAGCAAAATAGAAATTAGGATTGTAACCCCACGAGATATTACCGTTAAATTCGTTTATAGGCAACAGCTCGATAGCGTTAACACCAAGACTCTTCAGATAGGGTAATTTTTCAATAGCTCCCTTGACAGTACCATTACCGTAAGCCTCCCCTTCAGTACCGGTAAAATCACGTAGCAGAAGCTCATAAATGATAAGATCACTATCGGCAGGACGTTTGAAGTCGTCGTGACGCCATTTATAGTCATTTATATTCTCTTGATATACGGCTAATGAAACGTTATCACCTACTTTGTCAGCTGGATATTGCGGTAAACCCGGATATACTGATTCCGGTATGTATTTGTCATTCCATGGGTCAAGTATAAGTTTGGCGTATGGGTCACCCACCTTATATGTAGCATCGACCATGTAGTAGTACATATACATACGATCAGAAGCCAAACCACTTACAGTAGTCCAGAAATAACGGGCTCCGTTATAGTCCTGATAGTACATAGTCTGTGAGTCTGTGACCTTATAATCATTCCAACTACCTACTATGAGAGCACTCTCCTTGTTGGGAGCTGCAAGACAGAAATTGACCGTGCCGTCAGAATTACGCACTGCACCCATACGAGGTACACCGCCCGGATATTCTTTAGCAATTGAGGCACCTACGTAGGCATAATCGAGCGTACTGCTTACAGTCTCACCGCCTGATACTGCGGTAGCTGTAACAGTATAATCTCCGATACTGGCAAAGGTATACTTGGCTTCAAGACTCATAACATTCTGAGCCGTACCGATAGTAGTACCGTTGACAGTGATTGTTATGTCAGCATTACGTGTAGTAGCGGCCTTAAACACAACATTGGAAGCATTGTCCGGTGTAATAACATTGCCATTAACACTCGACTGAAAGGCTATCTGTAGACCTGTGGCATAGACATCAACAAATATATCACCTCCGCCTTCAGCCTTGCCTTCCTTATTACAGGCAGCATTACGGAACACAAAAGCAAGTTTCTCAACGGTCTCCGAAGGGTCTGTCAAACCGTAATAGGTACGAATATCACCTATTTCGAGTTTCCAGAGATTCTCGCTAACATATTGCAACTGGTACTTAGCACTGTTATCACCCCATGTGGGTGCATATTTCCAGTCGCCACTTCCTGATGAAGAGCTTGTAAGCACACCAGTATGGGCATAGATAGGGTCTGAAGCAGGTTGCCCCATAAGTCCCTTTGTACCTTCGTCAGCATGATAATAGATAACTACGTTCTGAGAGTCTTCCTGCAGCGGTGATGGAGTAGTGGTCACCTGTGCTGAAAGACCGAACACAGTCCATAAGGCCAAAAGGCCTGTCAAGATTCTGTAAGTCATATAAGTATTATAGATTTATTCGGTTAAGTCTTAGGAAGTGATAAGGAACCCTGTTACTCCTCGTCAGGTACATAGGTAGCCTCACGCATATCGCGGTATTCCTCCCAGTCAGCATCTTCGCTGGCTTCGATAAGCAATGGCAGCTGAGGCAGTGATTCCAGAGCACGATTGAACAGAGCAGAGAATATACGTAAATTCTTAGTATAGAATACCCAATCACGACGACCGTCTCCAGTATATATACCAGTCATGACCACTGCCTTGTCACGTTTTAATTCATCGGTCAAGGCATCAGTCACTTTCTCCATTATTTCAGCATCTTCATCGGTTGGCATACCGTCAGGCAGGGCATCATACTTCCAGCTTACATCAAGACGGTAAATATACTTACCGCTCTCCATGACACTATCAAGTCCGTCATGACCTGTGACTATAATAGTTTTGCCATTTTCGCTCTCAGCGGGGTAACTCCACCATTTGTCAGGTACTTTCATAGTACGAAGTATTTCAGTGTATCGTTACTTGTGTAGCTCCAAAACCATACTCCTGAAATGACGCATCTTGAAGTTCGGCTTTAGGATATTCCTTCTTAAGCAAGGCAAGTACGGCTTTGCGCAGTACACCTTCACCCTTACCGTGTATGAAGACAATCTTCTGACCTATACGCTGACGGTTAGCTGTCATGACACGACGCACTTCATCGAGTTGTATCTGAAGCATAGCTGAATTATCAAGACCAGCCATGGTATCGGTCAGTTCACCGATATGCAGGTCAACTTCGATAAGAGGAAGCACCTTATGAGGATTAAGGGCATCGTGGGACACATTATCCTTACGTTGTGAAGTGACGTTAAAACGTTTCGACAGTTTATCAGCCATGGCCTTTTCTTCACGTCTATCACTTTTACGTGGTGTAGTAATAGTCTCCTCTATTTCTGACACATTGACTTCGAGAGCACGACTGACTATATCGTTACTTACAAGTGGTATTTCAAGCACCGGTGTTTCAAAATACGTACCCGGGCGGAAGCAATGCAACTTGTGGAATTTAGTAAGATCCAGACGTCGCGACAGACTTACCGGTGGCTTAAGCTCGAAAGGTTTATCCTTCTTATAGGCCACACACTGGAAGTTGACACGTTCTATCTCCGACAGATTAGCGTGTGTATAAGTAGCGAGGTCTATAAGTTCGTTAGGAGCTACCTCTCCTTGCCATACGAGACTCCAGCCACGTTCGCCATCAGCACGACGTGTCAGAGTAAATGTCAGCCAGTAGTTTGAATCGTTGACAAGAACTGCATTAAAAGTTGTGGTCGAGAGCTTCTTAACATCAGTTGGTTCAAAAGCCAATACGAGGTTTAGCTTATCACCGTGTGCAGTTTCCGGTACCGGTGGCAGAGGCGCCTGTACTACAGGAGCAGTTTCCGGTATGGCAGTTGCTGCGGCAGCGAGAGTCTCGGCTATAGCGCTACGTGCCGGTTCGTTCTTACGTCCGGCATCGTAAGCTTTCTGATCAAACATCTTTTTAGCACCTTTCGGTCCGTCAGGGACATGGCCAGCCGGCATTACCACGACTACTTCTTTAAGAAGAACCGGTGTCTCAAAACCATTCTCCTCAACGTAGGCCATATTACCTTCAATACGTGTTATTACTCCACCTCCTACCGAATTCAGGAAGCGTACGGTATCACCTATCTTTGCCATTTCTCAGCTTATAGTTTGGTCAATCTTTAGGGTCATTTTTTATCTTATCTGCCAATTCGGCCTCAAATTCGAGTACCGATGCTTTCTCACGTTCTTCGTAAGCGTCAACTATACGCTGTACCAACGGATGGCGCACTATATCCTTCTTGCCATATTCTATGATACCTATACCTTTGACACCGCGCAGTATCCTGAGCGACTGCAACAGACCGCTCTGCACCGTACGTGGCAGGTCTATCTGAGTGGCGTCACCGGTTACTATCATCTTAGAGTTGACACCTAAACGCGTAAGGAACATCTTCATCTGGTGACGTGTAGTATTTTGTGCCTCGTCAAGTATGATGATTGCGTCGTTAAGCGTACGGCCTCGCATAAAGGCAAGAGGTGCTATCTGTATGGTGTCACTATCCATATACTCCTTAAGTTTGACGGCAGGAAGCATATCCTCCAGCGCATCATAAAGAGGACGCAGATAAGGGTCAATCTTATCTTTCATATCACCAGGTAAGAAACCGAGTTTTTCACCGGCTTCTACAGCAGGACGTGAAAGTATGATACGTTTACAAGCACGATTCTTCAAAGCTGCTACGGCAAGAGCTATGGCTATGTAAGTCTTACCTGTACCAGCAGGGCCAAGAGCGAAAGTGAGGTCATTTTCGGCAAAGGACTTCACCATCTTGGCTTGATTGGCATTGCGCGGAGCAATTGGACGTCCGGTCTGACCGAATATTATGACTCCCTGGGTGTCTACAGCCTTGGGTGGTTCACCCTTAATGATATCAATTATGACATCTTCATCAAGCTTGTTATATTTTATTGCGTACGCCTCGATTTCTTTGATTTTACGTTCAAAGACAGCTGTTTCACTCTCTTCTCCTATTACCTTTATGACATTGCCACGGGCAGCCATACGAAGTTTCGGGAAGAGATTACGTATAAGATTGATATTATTATTGTTGACACCGTAAAAGGTTTGTGGGTCAACCTGATCTATTATTACTATTCGTTCGTTCATTTCAGAGTTTCAAAGTGTGTCTTTCGTTAGGGTCATTTTATCCTATTGACCCTTCAAGTGTAATCTGTAGCAATTTCTGTGCCTCAACTGCAAATTCCATAGGAAGTTTATTCATAACTTCCTTGGCATAACCATTTACTATAAGTGCTACAGCCTCTTCTGCAGGTATACCTCGCTGACGGCAATAGAATAACTGCATCTCATTGATTTTAGAGGTCGTAGCTTCGTGCTCGACTGTAGATGTCGAATTACGGACATCTATATAAGGGAATGTATGGGCTCCACAACGGTCTCCCATCAGAAGCGAATCACATTGGGTGTAATTACGACAGTTGGCAGCATCGCGTGCCACTGTCACCTGACCACGGTATGAGTTCTGCGACTGTCCGGCTGAAATACCCTTGCTCACTATTGTGCTGCGCGAACGAGAACCAACATGTATCATTTTTGTACCTGTATCGGCCTGTTGCCAGTTGTTGGTAACAGCTACGCTGTAGAACTCGCCTACCGATTCATCACCTTTAAGTACACACGAAGGATATTTCCATGTTATTGCCGAACCGGTCTCAACCTGTGTCCACGATATTTTAGAACGATAGCCTCTACAGAGTCCGCGTTTTGTCACAAAATTATAAATACCGCCATTACCGTCTTTATCTCCGGCATACCAATTCTGCACAGTGCTGTATTTCACCTCAGCACGCTCCTCACATATTATTTCCACTATAGCGGCGTGAAGCTGATTTTCATCACGCATAGGAGCTGTACAGCCTTCGAGGTAGCTTACATAAGCATCATCATCGGCCACAATAAGAGTACGCTCGAACTGACCTGTACCAGAGGCATTGATACGGAAATAAGTGCTCAATTCCATAGGACAGCGTACACCCTTAGGTATATAAACAAATGAGCCATCCGAGAATACAGCCGAGTTAAGCGCGGCAAAGTAGTTATCACGATAACTAACCACCGAACCCAAGTAACGGCGTACTAAGTCTGGATAATCCTTGACAGCCTCACTAAAAGAACAGAAGATGACACCCAGTTCAGCTAACTTCTCACGATGTGTAGTCTTGACACTCACTGAGTCCATAACGGCATCTACAGCCACACCGGCTAACTGTTTCTGTTCTTCGAGTGAAATACCGAGTTTGTTAAAAGTAGCTACCAACTCAGGGTCGACTTCATCCATGCTCTTCTTAAGTTCTTTTTTCTTGGGAGCTGCATAATAGCTTATGGATTGGAAGTCAATTGGTGGTATATGCAAGTGAGCCCACGAGGGTGGTGTCAGAGTCAGCCAATAGCGGAAAGCACGAAGGCGAAATTCAAGCAACCATTCAGGCTCGCCCTTAACATGCGAAATGAACCTTATAGTCTCTTCAGTAAGACCCGGAGGAGCTATCTCGGTATCAATATCGCTTGTAAATCCATACTTATATTCGCTGCTTGTGGCATTGCGCAATACATCGTCTGAGGCAGATGTGGTGCCCTGACGGTTATTCTCATATCCTGTTGTATCTTCTTTGCTCTGCATAGTCTGCATTCTATTTATGCCTTATAAAGTTTTAACAACTCCCCGGCGCTTCATGTTGCAAAATTAGTTACAAACTTGCAATCTTAAGTAGTTCTTAAAAATTAATGAACGTATAAAACGCAGTTATTTTTAAGGCGATTCGGATGCGGAACGAAGGAGAATACTTTAGTATTCGACTGAGTGACAAGTCAGAAGCGGCCAAAAATAACAAGTTTTATGGTTCAAGATGCAAAAAGTATCTTAAGAAACATGTATCGTTTAATTTTTAAGAGCTACTTATTACATGCAAGCCTTTTATTCTCCCCAATCAGTCTCGAAACCATCAAGCTTACGCAGATAATAATCACGTAGAGTTGTCCACGGATAGTATGGTGCTGTCTCAGAAACTACGGGTAGCGTTACTTCACGCTCGTTGATAAGAGCTTTGACCAACACATCGTCAGGATTAGTACTTCCTTCAGGACGATAGAATACAAGTTGCAAGTTACCCGCTTTTGGTATAAGGTCATAATCATACCAACCCATCTGTTCAAGCTGTTCAAGGTCATCAATGCGTGCTCCATAATTATCAAGTTCCATCAGCGTAATAGCATTCACCAGTATGCCGTCATGACCGTAACGCAGATTTGCGCTCGGTGTAGATGAGAGCATAGCAGTATCGGCGCTTTCTATAAAATTACGTAAAAGCATACGCTGGGTATATGGCATTCGCCCGTCAGTTAACACTGAGTTGCCACTGTGTAGAAACCAGCCGGCATTACCTTGTCGCCATAGCTCGCGCACTTCTTTGGGCGTAAATACCTTGTCAAGAAGCCACGGCTGCCCTGTGTGACCCTGTGTATTGGCCAGCACCCAATAAAGATACGGCAACATACCGGGTGCAACGCTATCGCGTGCAAACTCGCTATCCGTAACCAGTCGGTCAAGATAAGCCACACCTATGTCATGACGTGCCTTGTAAGCAGCAAGAGCTGTGGTATCAGCTTTATCCTTATGAGACCAGGCCTTACGGTCATCAAAGTTCATAAAATACATGTCAGCGTAGCTGGCATCACTATGTATATTGACTTCCGGTGCTACCTCACGTACACCTTCAAGACCATTTAACATGGAAAGTATACAACGTATGACTACCGTTGATTTTGCATCTACATTAGCCCCCGGAGCAAAAATTTGTGGATAAGTCGCAGCTATGCGTCGGCCTATAGCTTGATGCTGTATCGCTCCCTTATCACTAAGTTCACCTTCACGCTTAACCGAAGCCTGCTGTATATTACGCAAAGCAGTCAGTACCTCAACTCCAAGAAGAGTCAGTAAGCCATGACGTTCAGCTTTCTCCAACCGCTCTATAGGAGCGGTATAATCAGAGGAACCTATCAACCAGCGGCTACCATGACGGCCATAATGCTCCAAATGGAAAGGCTCATATCCTTCAGGTGCAACAGTCTGCGCCGGAGGGGCTGTATCAACGTACGGATAGGCCATCAGATTACCGCTCATACGATGATAAAAGTTATCCAATTCCGACGCTTCCATTGATGTAGGTAGCTCCGTATTTTTCGTCTGCGCCATGGTATATGTACCGGAAGCCATAGCTGTCATCAACAAAGCTACAGCTACCGACATAATTGTCTTTTTCATATCTATATCTATAGGTCTAATAAATTTAATTTCTCTTTCCCTAATTCCGAACATTTGACACCTTAATTTTTTCGGTTCTCAGGGTGGTTTAGGGCTCTATATATTTGGGTATATGCGCATTTAAGAGCCACTGAAATGCAAAATTAACTAATTCTATAATATAACTCAACTTTATGAAATAGTAGCTCTTAAAATTTTTCAATAATTTTTTATCAACACGTGCAAGGTTTTACCGCCGCAGTGATTTAAGAAGTAAAGATACACTTATGTTGGCCGACACTAAAAGTATCAAATCTCAAAATGTAACATTATGAATAATCTAACTTATATAGGTCTTATATCTTTGGGGCTGCTGATGGCGGCCTGTACAGACAAAGCAGAAGAACCGGGTCTGACCCCCGAACCCCAAGTACCTGAACAGGCTGAATGGATTCCGCAACCTCTGCAGACAGTAGCTAAAGGCAATGTGGAAAAGGTTAACGGTTTTGCAACAAATCTTTTCAAAACCGCTTTTAAGGCGGAAGGAGGCAATCTCTGTGTGTCACCGACAAGTGTATTCAGCACATTTGCTATGATGGCTAATGGAGATACTGATAACAGCCGTGATGAAATACTGAATCTTTTAGGATATGGTAAAGGTCCAGGTGAACTTCATAACCTCAACGTATTCTGCAATGCATTATTGACAGAGATTGCTGCTCTTAACTGTCCGACACAATGCACTTTCACCAGTTCACTGTGGTATCACCCTAATGTTAATATCCTGCCTGAGTTTGCAGCCGATATGAAAAATATCTATGATGCTTATCTCTTCCCAGTATGGCTCGGTGATGAAAATGGACGCACAGCTGTCAATAATTTTGTGAAGGAAAATACAGCAGGTATGATTGAGGAGTTCCTTTCGGAACCAGTCGAGGTACCATTGGCTTTTATGAATACCACCTATTTCAAGGGTACTTGGAAGACGTCTTTCGATGAAGAAATGACTTTTGACCATATCTTTCATAACCTTAATGGCACCGACTCAAAAGCATCATACATGGTTCTAAATGAGGAGATAGAATACGGTGAGTATGACGGTATGAAAGGTATATGCCTCCCCTACGCCGGTGATAGATATACCATGACTATCCTTCAGCCTTCGCCTGAATCAGACTTTAATGAAATGCTCGCTAATCTCAACGATGACAGGCTGGAAAAACTACACTCATCATTCGGACCATGTAATATGCGCCTACAACTTCCTAAGTTTGAAAGCGAAGTTAATGTAGAGTTGCTTGACTGCCTTAAAGAAATGGGTATTGATAAAGCATGTAAAGAAGGTTTTAACAGGATAGGCGATGATCTCTATGTACTCATGTTCTTTAAACATGCTGTGAAAATAATCGTAGACGAAGATGGTACAGAAGCCGCTGGAGTCAGTATGGCAGGTATGGATAATTGTGCCGGACTGGAAGAGCCTAACTTCCTGACTTTTGACAGCCCTTTCATCTACATCATACATGATACCGTCTCTGAAACTGTACTATTCATGGGGGCAATAACAGAATTTTGATACTTGTTCTATGCTTCTGAATCTACTAACCAGTCATAAATTTTTTAAGAGCTACTTATCCCCCTATGCAAGATTTCCTAATTTTGGAGTTTTAAGAGGCAAGGACCTTAGAGTCATTACTTCATAAATAGAATTTTCGTTTTGACAGATAGTGTAGATAAAGAAACTGGAATCGTCAATATGTTACGTAATGACGATTCGGCGGTCTCAAAAGCCCTGTACTGTACATACGCTGGTTATCTCACCGGCGTATGTACACGCTATCTGTCCAATCCTGATGATGTGAAAGATGTATTACATGATAGTTTTCTGAAGATTTTTGCCTCTATACGGACATTTGAATATCGCGGTAAAGGCTCACTGAAAGCTTGGCTTACACGTATTGTTGTCAATGAGTCACTGAAGTTCATCAGACACACATATAAGTTAGAATTTGTATCGGTTTCACAGGAAGAATTTGAAATTGCTATAGAAGAGCCTGACTTAAACGGTATTGAAATGGCTGAATTACATCGTATGATATGTGAATTGCCTCCGGGTTACCGTACCGTATTCAATCTCTATGTATTCGAGGAAAAATCACATAAAGAGATTGCCACAATACTCAATATCAGAGAGTCGACTTCAGCATCACAATTACACCGAGCCAAAGCTTTATTGGCCACAAAAATCAGAGAATATCAATCACATTCCCACAACCCCATCAGCTATGAAAGATAAATGGTTAAAAGATTTACGTAATGGTCTGTCGGATTATGAGATGGACGCCCCTGAAGGTCTTTGGGAGAACCTTCAGAAAGATATGGCTATAGGGAAAGAACCGCTCGTAAATACCGTACCTAAACACCTACATAGCAGAAACAAATGGTTCAAAAGAATAATAGCGGCTGCTTCCATTATATTCCCACTTACTGTAGGGATAGGATTCGGCCTATGGCTTGGTAAAGATGGTAGGTTGGATAACAACGAAATTAAACTTGCTATTGAGAATAAGAATAGGCAACACCACAAAAACTCTCTTATACACGAAACTGACAACAGATTTCCTGTATCCGAAAAATCAGCTACAAAAGAAACCACAATAAACATTGCCAATATTGATAAGAACAGTGCGCTTAGTCAAAATACTGAAGCGCCGACTGTTCAGGTCAGTCTATCGTCAGAAGATAATGATAGACCAGACAATACGTTGATGGATGTTGAGCAAACTATCGGAAATAAAAATGCTGATGAATGTGAGATACACGAAAGAGAAGAAACCGAGGAGCAAAACACTCCTTCCGAGCTATACGGCCCGCGAAAGCAGACACAGAATCAGCCAAAGCACTATACCGATATACGTCTGAACATAAATCGTAATAAAATTCAAGAAGGCGAATATTATGTAGGTATTATCACTTCTGGTATGAGTAGTACGGCAACAGATAAAAGCCGTAAAATCAACAATCCTAATTATAACGGACCAGACAATAACAGTCCAGGACAGAATCAGGACCCTAATGATATAGATATGATTAATCCAGACCCAGGTAACAATTCTTCTAACGGCCTTGGCGATGATGATAATTCAGCCAACTCTGGACCTACAGTACCCGGAACATCGTTGCCCAATGAAGAATATATTGACGAGATTACCAAATCACACCATCACCAACCAATTAAATTCGGACTGACTTTTCAGTATAACTTTAATAAGAGGTTAGGTATCGAAACAGGTATTATGTACACCCGTCTGAGCTCAGATATAACTACCTATAGCATTGTAAAGACTGAAATAGGCAGACAAACACTGCATTATGTAGGCATACCACTGAATATTAAATTCTCTGCATGGTCGTGGAAATGTCTCGACATCTATCTCTCAGCCGGTATTACAGGTGAGAAGTGCATACATAACGAACTTATCACTACAACAATAGCCACCAACACCTACGAGGAGGTTAAATCATTGCATGGTAAGAAACCCTTCCAATGGTCTACCAACTTCGGTGCTGGCTTACAAATAAGGGTGATTCCCACAGTCAGCATCTTTGCAGAACCAGGCGTCAGCTACTATTTCGACGATGGTTCCTCACTCAACACTATTTACAAAGAAAAGCCTTGTAATTTCAATCTTAATATTGGCCTACGTCTCAGCTTTGGTAAATAACTGTATACCGCAACACTTATTATCGAGTGTTGCGGTATACAGTTATTTACCAAAAATTGACTTGATTATTATACTGCCGATTTTACGTTCAAGACCGGCTTTTGAAGTCGGTATACCTGTTTTACGGGCAAGTTGTTGCTTTGCTTGGGTTACACCCAAAGCACGTTTCCATGAAAATGAGAGTCCTGGTATTTTCTTCATTGTGCATTATTATATGATGTGAATAATTCTAAGGTCTATTGTTGATTGGCAAAGCTTGTATTTACATATCAAAGTTAACCATCGTTCTCATTGCAAGGGTTATTGCTTCGCCAGTCAACATAATTTCAGCCAGACGATAATGTCTTTGACCTTTTTTATAGATAGTATTTCCTGCCAGCTCAGCTGTATTCAATAGCCTCTGTCTGAAATCCCAATCTCCAAAATAAGTTGCAGCTCCCATCATAAAAGCTGTGCCAGTCGGACTATATCCATAGACTATAGGTCCCGCATTAACGTCAAAACTAAGTTTAGGTTTACGGTTATAGAACTCTTTTAGAGCTGCATACTTTTTAAAGTATTCAACGAATAGAGACTTTACTTTCATATATTCATCTTTGGCGTAAGGCCAATTTAACAAAGCAAGTCCTGTGCAATTTAATCCTGAATAAGCACCGGAAGGACGACCATTATATTTATGTGAATGGGAGCCTTTGGCACCTTGATATGAACTCACTAATATACCCTGTTTTGTCCGCCAATCTTTCACTTTATCCAACCAGGCAGTTACTGTTTGATCAAATTCGTGATGATGAAGTAGGCCATAATCTCTTAACGCTAAGACTGCGAACATCATATCGGGTAAAAATACAACACCATTAGGGAAAGACGGGAGATTCAAATCTGGACTTTGTAGCATTCTTCGGTTAAGGGTTTCACATACTTTCACATGAAGTGAATCATATCGATCGTCACCGCCTGCTAAACGATAATTACCCATCATCCACGCTATGATGCTCAGATAAGTCATGTGTGAGTCATCATCATCTAAGGTTGCAAGCGCATCTTCGCCCCACGTAACAGTATCATAATAGCGAATAGCAGGAGTAAGTGCAATGTCAATTATCTCAGGTACACGAGATAAAAATTCCTCCTTGCACTCTGGATATAGACGAATGATGTTACACAGCGCCACAGCAGTCATCGAACAAGCATATATTGCCCATTCTCCCTGATATAAACGACCAATGGCTGCGGGCATACTGGCAATCAATTGCTGCGGGTCAGAAACTATAACATTTTTATAGAGCCAACGAGCACGCTCGATTACATCGTTTTTTTCTTCCTTTGTGGTAAAAGGATTTTGTATTACGGTTGACTCAACAGGAGGGGACTGTGTAGGTTTGGCAAATTTTAGTACATTCAAAACGCGAAGTGCCGTAGGAATATAGTTCCTATACTCAAATAACATTCCCATGGCTTGCCTACCTGTAGACAGGATATTACCACGAGTTAAATTCCGTGCCATAAAATGATATTACAAAAGATTAGCAGCAATGATTCTTTCTCTCCCGACGAAGGTCACTTTTTTATTCTGTGAGTGATGACGAGTTTCATTTCCGGGTTGTCGATTTCAATTTTACCCAGACGTCCGAGAACTGACTGTCCAAGAAGAAGTGGAGCGCGCTGATTGCGGACAACCGATGCACGGACATTATCAAGTTCAAGACCACCAAAGTTCACTTGACGCAGATTGATTACTGTACCTTCACTTATATCTCCGTTAGCGTCGACATATCGAGCAGTCCCTAAAATATCTTCAGGTTTGATGTAATCATTTTTCAACATAAAGTTTGCCTCGACCATTGAGATTGTAACATCTGCAGCTCCTGTATCAAAGACGAAATGGAGAGGTAAATCATTGATTGTACATCTTACTTTAGTGACACCACCTTCTTTTGTAAAAGGTATCTCAACTGTCTCGTACGTACCCTCAGACTCTTCATTTTGGTTTTCTGCATCTGAGGGTACAGAAAGTTCCAGAGATTCTATCAACTTCTGAAAGGCCGGCATATCGCGTAAGCTGTCAAGATCATAGTCGGTCTTTAGATGGCCAATATTTTTATATCCTTTGGAGATTGTCTGTTCAAGCATACGTAGCGCATCCTCATTACGTCCGGCACGTGCATAGATACAGGCCATATTATAAAGACTACCGGTTATATCGGTTGTATCATTATCAACGATATATTTCATGGTCTCAATCGCCTTCTCATGATTGCTGAGTCCTGAATATGCAAACGGAGTCCATGACTCACTTGAGAGTACGGAATCTTTTTCTACATTCAACAGATTATTATAGTCAGCCACTGCTTCTGCATCTTTTCCAGCCAAATGGTAGGCATCTCCCCTCTTTATAAGGAGATAAGGAAATTCATTCAGCTTGGGAGCTAACACGACAGCTGTATTGTAATCTTCGATAGCCTTCTCAGATTCATGAGCATCCAGCAAATTATCAGCACGTTTAATATAGGCCAGAGGAAATTCAGGATAGCGTGCTATATATTTACTTCGTTCAGCAATACACTCATCATAACGTCCTAAACAGGCTAAAATATCAGCACGTAAATCTATCACATCATAATCATCTGGATTCATCTCCAGTGCACGGTCAGCGTATTCCAAAGCCCTACTATAATCATTGAGACTATTATAACACTGTGAGATTTTCTCAAGAAATACCGAATTTGCATCAAGCGCATTAGCCTGATTAAAGTAATCTATACCTTCGGTATAATTCTCATTTGCCACTGCAAGCATAGCGATACAATAAGGCCAATACCTATTCGTAGGTTCTTTGGTCATCTGAATCTTTAATTTTGGTTTCATTATTGCTACACCTTCTGGCGGAAGAGTATTCATCAGATAAAAAGCCTTGTCATCACCATCTAACTCAAGTGCCTTGACAATATCGGAAGTAGCCTCATTCCACTTATTCTGTTTTATATAGCTTTCTGCACGGAATGAATAGCCGGAAGAATATTCAGGCGCAATCTTTACCACATAATTGAATTGTTCGATGGCCTCATCCCAACGTTGCTCGGCATTGGCATTACGCCCTATACCCATATAACCCATCACACCTCCGGGGTCAAGTTGAATCATTTGTCTGTAATCAGCATCTGCCAACGAATACTTCTTCTGTTCATAATAAAGCTGGGCACGAGTGTTATAGAGTTTTTTGTTAGATGGATTAATTTTTATGGCCTGCGCTATATTATTTAAAGCGCTGACAGTATCTTCCAGAGCAGCATAAATCTCCCCACGATTAAGTAAGGCCAATGCACCCCATTCTTTATCTTTTTTAGGCAGATGTTTTATAGCCTCGTTTATTGCTGACAAAGCTATACCAAGGTCTTGATTATTAAAATGTATATTGGAAATATAAACATACGCATAGCCATTATCAGGATGCTCTGAAAGTTCACGGATAAACCAGTCCATAGCATCTTTATACTTATTATCATTATAGGCTTCCACTCCGCGTGTATATGCGTACGTCTCCGGCTCCTTTACCTTTTTCTCTGTTTTTGCTGTCACTGTTATTGGCATAATCGCCACCAACAAAAACAATGCCTTCCAAATATAAGATTTCATATTTATAATAATTATTTATATAAACACTGTTTAATTATATCAGTCCCTTTACTTACAGCACTGAGTTTGCTAATGAAAGGATATAATGAAAAGTCAGTTTGCCTATTCTTCCCATATAATTTCCTTACAGTGAGGACAGATGGTTGTTTGTGGCGAAATGGGTTTACCACATACAGGACATAGTCCTTGTTCCACTGAAGTGTCATATACCGGTTTAGGATTATTAACTACTGGGTCATAGTTCGATGCATTAGACACAAATTGTGTGCCAAGTGCATTTATTGTATTAAGTTCAGCAAGACATTCTTCAAGTCCTTTTGACGCGCCCCACTGAACGACTTGGATATACGTATCCATATCACCTATAGACTTATGGTATGGCCATATATTATTAATAGCTTCCACGCAACCATTAAGAATCGCCTTCCTTGACCAATAGAAACCTTTTGAGGCATCTATCTCGGTTCCTACACCATTAAAATACATATACCCTACTTTATTTTGGGCTAAGACATTGCCTTGAACAGCAGCTCTTTCAAACAATCGGAAAGCTTTTTTATCATCCTGTTTTGTACCTTCACCATTAGCATAGCTAAGTCCAAGACGATATAAAGCATCATCGTCACCTATGGCAGCCGCACATTTGAAAAGTTTGAAAGCAAGTTCTGGATTATGGTCCTGTGCATACCCTTTCAACATGCCAAGTATGACTATGCCATACATGTCTCCAGCAAAAGCACCTTTCATGGCAAAGTCAAAAGCCATATTATAGCGCTGTTGCGACATATATCGCTCTGCCATCAGTGAATTGGCATATCCTTCACCTTGGTCAGCTGCCTCCGAAATTTTATCCCAGTCTTTAGGTCGCACATGCTTCCTAAAGAAATTGTAAAGTTCTCGCATTTCCGCATAAAATTTCTTTTCATCTTCCGGATTTACACACGATACCTTACCATTTTCTTCTCTTTTAAATGGTACAGTTCCTACTAAGCTATAGTCCATCTCCTGACCTATCTCAAGGCTTTCATACTTACTCAATATGCGCCAACGGAACCATTCTTCATAATAGATATGCTCTATTTCTTCATCAGTCGGTACAATAAGATTGAGTGGACCGTATGATGAATCTATTACAATACGTTCTCTACCATCGGCAGGAGTTGTTGTTTCATCTTTACAAACTTCGTGTTCAGGTTGATACCACAACTCTAAAAATCCTACATCAGACAGTTCTCTATCGAGAATTACATTTGCGATAACTATTTTTGATGAATGTGCCAAATTATCATGAATCCTTACAATCCAGTCTGTGATAGCGAACATACGAGTAACAGCCGCACCGTCGAAGGCAGTGATGAAAGAACTGCCCTCATCTAAAAAGTTAATTATATGAGCATATTCTTCTTGTGACATAAATGGAAGTAGCTGGCCATATTTAAGTTTCTTAAGCTCTACAGTCAGTTCTCTTTCATAAGAATCAAGCCAACTACAAAGAGCCTTAAGATCTTCTCCTCCAGCCACCTTAGACTCATTCAGCTCTCGAATCATATCTTCTTTAACAGGTATAAAGTCTTCTCTAATAGATGCTATGACAGTCTGAGCATAGCTGATAGCCTCATACGCTGCTGTTATCAATTCCTTATCCTTTGCCTTAGACTTTGCATAATTTTTTATAGCTCCGTCAATTTTTTCTACTTTCTTTCTTAACTCGGCTACATATTGGTCATGCTCTGAGACAGGCACATTCTTTATGGAATAATCGGTACCATTGTAAACGAAATGTTTGACATCTATTTTCTTATCATTCAGTAAGGCAAGTACACCCTTATCGCTTAAGGCTTGTTCATATTCCATAATAACCATACGATTATCATCACTCAGCGGATTCTCAACAGACTCACATTCTGCCTCAGTGATGATGTTGCGGTCAAAGAAAACCTCAACTTCTTCTGGTAAAAATGAAACCTTAATCCTTTTTGCCAATGTGTCTTTATATGTATTCCAATCAATTGCCGTTATAGAAGGATTATTATCTTTCAGTTGTTTAAGTAAAGTAGCTGAAACTTCCGCTTTTAAGGTAGCTTCTATCATATCCCATGCCGGTGTGATAGCCTGTGAGTTAGGGCTTATAATACCTAAAGCTTTAGCATGTCCAATCCTCTTTTCAACTTCTGGATGAGATGACCATATCTCTTCAACCGAAACTCTACTTTTCACTTTCTCCAGCTCTGGTGTTGTCTCAAGCCTATCATACAAAGGAATTTTAATCTTTAAAACACTCATATTGGGCTGAATCATTTCATATCCCTTCCAGTAATCTGAGACTGTCTGGTGTTGGTTAGCCAAATAGCCTAACATCTGATTGTAAAAATTGAATGATTTGTTTAACTGCTGTACCTTGCAAAGAGCGGATATAAATATTTCGGTCCCTACAACACGACACGCAGCAGCATCTGCATCATACTCCATCTGCCGTGAAAGTTTCATATAATTCCGTTGTTGACTACGGAACATGTAGTCAACCAAGCTTCTGAACTTTATCACTACAGACTTAGTGGCTTTACCCCAGAAACCCCATATACCATCTTGAAGGCACCAGCGCAACATCAAATAATCGAGCTTATCACGTCGATATACCAAATCAGCGATAACCTTATTAGCTATATAAAGCACCGAACCCACACGCATGCTGCTTTGAGCAAAATGTCCGAATTCATGGGCTATTATACTCTTCACTTCTTCGGAATTAGTAGATTCAAACAGACCAAGACCAATGATAAGATTTTTACGGACAGGAAAGAATATATTCCAGAATCCTGTATTAAAGAACACACAGGCATTTACTTCATGATTGACATAAATATGTTTGGGCTCTTTTACTCCGACAGCTTTTGCCGTATCCATAATCATATCATATAGTTTAGGCGAATCCTCACGATGAAGCTCTTTCCCGTGATTCATATTCCGTTTTGGGAATATAAACAATGGCTTAATCAAATATATACCTACTGCTATTATGAAAGCCCATAAACCGACAATGCCCACTATTATACCCACCAATAATAGCCCACCAGCTTTTCCTAAACGCAGTATGTACGGAGCGACATTTTCAAAAAATTGAGGAATAATCCATACCGAAGCATGAAACGCAAGATATATCAAGCCTATACCCACAACAATAGTTATGAGATATACAATCACAAAAAGCACAACCTGTGCCAACACAAGGATTGACAATCCGGTTATTTTCCTTGTTCTATCCATATTATCAAATACAAAAAGCCATACTATTGATAATCAAAAGTATCTACCTAAATCTACTTTTAGTATAAGTAAGCACATACTTTCCTGTTTCTATATACCAAAATATCTTCATAGGTAAACAAGTACCTCCGTCAGTAATAATGATAGTCTAACTTATACAAACAAATTTATTGGATTTTAATACTTTAAGCCTTTTTACGGATTACGAACGGATATACCCTCGTCTTCCTCCTATATAGAGCAACAAAATACCCCAAACCTATCTCAAAACTTTCTATTCAATGTCGTACAACTTCGCTACAAGCGCCTCTTAATAGCGAAAGAAAGGCTAACCTTGTCATTTTCTTTCATAAGAAAACTCAAATATGTTACGTAAAAGAATGTATCAACAGCGTCTACATGTTTACTAATTGGAAATTTAGTCATAAACATAAGAATAGAAGTCGTAAAGAAGAAACTGAAGAGGCAGAAAAAACTAAATTTTGAAGTGTCTAAAAATGTTTTCTTCTGATAAATCGTTAAATTTGCAGTTGTCAGTTAAGAATAAGCAAATCTACTATATGCCACAATCAAAATTACTGTTAGTCGAAATAGTATGAGGTTGGTTAGGTTGGGTAAACATATAGTGGTTAGAGTTTACAATTCAGCTCGAAGAAGCAGGGTAAGCTGAGTCTGGGAGCTAATTAATTATTATACAGATGGGAAAAACTATCACACATAAAGATTTGATTTGTCTTTCATACGTGTTCAATTCGCATGAAGACTTCTCTGTAATTGAAGAACTTTATGCCGGATTTGACAATGAGTTCAATCTTATAATTCTATGCGAACATACTGATTACGATGAGCAGAGTTATAATTGTGCCACCTATGCCATAGTTAGTAAGGAAGAGGCTTATCATCTTGCTCAGAAACTCAAAGTTCCTCTCCAATCCTTACCCTCAGAAATAAGTAAGGAAATGTCTGAATGGGGAAACATTGTGTGTCCAACGCCACGAGATGTGAGAGACTGTTTCAAGGAATTAACCGAATGTCTTATCGACGAAGGCTGTCATCTTCGCATCCAGAGACAAGAATCTAAAAACGGATTTATTAGTTGTTGAGATATACGTATTTTCATAAGCTTTCAATATAACCGCAGCTATGCTATTTGGTATACGGCGATACTATGATACCGTAATATTGGTACTTTTTTTGTTTTTTAAGGTACGTGTCAAAAGGAATTATAATGTAATTTTGTATTTCAAGTAGCTCTTAAAAATTAATGAACATATAAAACGCAGTTATTTTTGAGGCGATTCAGACGCGGAGCGAAGGAGAATACTTTAGTATTCGACTGAGTGACAAGTCCGAAGCGGCCAAAAATAACAAGTTTTATGGTTCAAGATAATCATGGTATATTTAAGAAATATTTAAGAGCTACTTAATCCTAAGCTTAAATCACTATAAAATGGAAACCACAAAAGAAATCAAGAATGCAGAATTTGGCGGCGAACGTCCGCTCTTTGCCTCACATAACCTTTTACTCGATCATGTGACCATACATGCAGGCGAATCAGCACTCAAATGTTGCTCTGACATAGTAGCACGCCATTGCCGTTTCGAGGGCAAATATCCCTTCTGGCATGTCAAAGGTTTCGAGATAACCGACTGCCTATTCACTGAGGGGGCACGTGCAGCCCTTTGGTACTCGTCAGCATTGAAGATGCGTGACACTCAGGTAAACGCTCCGAAAATGTTCCGCGAGATGGACGGTGTCGATCTCGAGAGAGTCAATATCCCCGACGCTGCCGAGACCCTATGGCACTGCCGCAACATTCGGATACGCAAATGTGACATCCGTAAGGCCGACTATCTTTTCATGCACTGCGACAATATTGATATAGACCATTATCACCAACAGGGCAATTATTCTTTCCAATACTGTAAGAACGCAGTCATTCGCAATGCCGAAATCGACTCGAAAGATGCCTTTTGGAATACTGAGGACGTCACCGTCTACGATTCAAGACTCATAGGCGAATATCTTGGCTGGCATTCACACCGTCTTCATTTGGTACATTGCCACATCGACGGTACACAGCCACTATGCTATTGCCACGACCTCATACTCGAAGACTGCAGCTTCGGTCCCGAAGCTGACCTTGCCTTCGAGGACTCTACGCTGACAGCTACCCTCAAGTCATCGCCTGTCTCAATCAAAAATCCACGCAGTGGCTCGATAACTATGCCTTCTGAATGTAAGATTATCGAAGACGAGAATATTCTCGCGCCAGCCGACTGCAAGATAACCATAAAGTAATGCTTCAGACACCTTCAAGAGTCAATACAGGCTCATACAAATGGGATTCACGTCCCAATACCCTACCTCTTTGGGTGGCGGATATGGATTTCGCCACAGCTCCTTGCATCATCGAGGCTCTGCAACGAAGAGTAGCTCATGGCGTATTCGGCTATACACTTGTTACCGACGCCTATTACGAAGCTCTCATCAACTGGTTCGCCACACGCCACGACTATCACTTCAAACGCAAGCAGGTCATTTACACTTCGGGTGTGGTACCTGCTCTCTCGGCTATCATCAAAGCACTCGTCCAACCCGGCGAGGGAGTGATTGTACAGACACCGGTCTACAACTGCTTCTTCTCGTCGATTCGTAATAATGGCTGTCGGATAGTCGAAAATCCGCTCAAACGTATCAATCTGCCTGATGGTCGATTCACATACGAAATGGATTTTGAACAACTCGAACAGGTTGCACGCGACCCTGCCAACACCATGCTTCTGCTCTGTAATCCTCACAATCCGGCTGGACGTCTGTGGCGCCGCGACGAACTGGAACGTCTCGCTGCTATATGTGCGGCCAACGGAGTCAGAGTGGTCAGCGATGAAATACATTGCGAACTTACTGCACCCGGAACACAATATAACCCTTACGGAAAAGTTGACCCAACGGCTGTAGTATGCCTTTCACCCTCGAAGTCTTTCAACACAGCCGGTCTACAGATAGCCAACATTATCTGTCCCAGCCGTGAGACACGTGACCTCATTGACCGTGCAATCAATATCAATGAGGTATGTGATGTCAATCCTTTCGGTGTCGAAGCTCTCAAAGCTGCCTATACCGAGGATGGAGAGAAGTGGCTTACCGAAGTTAGGGAGCAGATTTGGTCAAATTACGAATATCTTGTTGACTTCATGCGCAGACGCTTTCCACAGTGTCCGGTAAGCGTACTCGAAGCTACCTATCTGCCATGGATTGATGTTTCGGAACTTCACGAGAGCGCTGACCGGCTTGAGGAAGAACTGCTCGACCGTGCAAGCGTATGGCTCAATTCGGGCACTATGTACGGTCGTGACGGCTACCTTCGAATCAATATTGCATGTAGCCGAGAGCTGCTCGCCGAGGCTCTGAGACGCATTGACGCTGCACTATCCTTCTAATGGCCGACATCACAGTCATACGCTCGGGGCGTCGCCTATCTACTAGCGAACTACTTCGCCTTACTGCCTCGTTATCCTGGCCCGCCATGATGGCACAGCTGTCGAGCATTATGATGCAGTATATCGACGCCTCGATGGTGGGTCATCTCGGTGCGGACGACTCAGCGGCAGTCGGTCTGGTCTCGACCTCATTATGGCTTTTCTGGGGTATATGCTCGGCAGTGACAGTAGGATTCTCGGTACAGGTGGCCCACAGCGTAGGGGCTGCCGATTATGAACGGGCACGTGACATACTTCGACAGTCCATCACAGGGTGCCTTATCTTCAGCGTCATTATTACCGCAATAGGAGCTGCAATAGCATGGCCGCTTCCTCACTGGCTTGGAGGCATGGAGACAGTGTGTCCCAAGGCGTCAGTCTACTTTCTCGTTTTTGTACTCGCTCTGCCGTTGCTAACCATGAATTACCTCGCTGGAGGCATGTTACGCTGCGTGGGCAATATGAAAGTGGCTGGTGGCTTGAACGTCATGATGTGTGTGCTGGACGTTATCTTCAACTGTCTGCTTATCTTTCCCTCGCGAGATGTCAGCATATTAGGACTGCATATCTGGTTGCCGGGAGCAGGTCTTGGAGTACTCGGTGCAGCTCTCGGCACTGTGGCAGCTGAGATTGTCACCGCGTGTTCGATGATGGGTTATCTATGTCTACGTCAACCGGAGATGACTATCTTCAAAATTCCAGGTTCTTATCGTCTGCGACGTGATGTACTTCGCAAAGCCCTGAAGATTTCTGCTCCTATGACCCTTGAACATGCTGTCATCTGCGGTGCCCAGATAGCCATTACCGTCATCGTAGCACCCCTCGGAGTTATGGCCATCGCAGCCAATGCCTTTGCTGTTACCGCCGAAAGTATCTGCTACATGCCCGGATATGGCATAGGTGATGCCGCCATAACACTTGTCGGTCAAAGTTTCGGAGCCAAACGCCTTGATTTAGCCAAACGCTTCGGCTATATAACTACCGGCGCCGGCATGGTGGTGATGACCCTCATGGGCGTACTGATGTACTTCGGTGCTCCGTGGATGATGGAACTCATGTCGCCTGTCCGCGACATTGTCGACCTCGGAGCCCATGCCCTCCGCATCGAAGCTTTCGCCGAACCGATGTTTGCCGCCTCCATAGTAGCCTACGGTGTAATGATTGGCGTAGGCGACACCGTAATCCCGGCCTGCCTCAACTTCGGAAGCATCTGGCTCATACGCCTTCCCCTCGCCGCATGGTTCGCCCCCACAATGGGCCTCGCGGGTGTATGGACCGCCATGGCCATCGAACTGACCCTCCGCGGCATCTTCTTCCTCTGGCGCCTCATCTCCGGCCGCTGGCTGAAAGGAAAAACACCCGCCTAACCCCCTTCCCCCTCCCACCTCCCCCGCTAACCCCATCCCCTCAAACACAGCATGACCGCATACTTGCCCCACCAAGTATGCGGTCACGCTCGTTATATCCCTATCTATAAAATCTGTGGAACTCTACCGAACATATACTGTAAAATACTTGTATTTACACTATAAATACTTGTATTTATACTACAAATACTTATTTTTACACTATATTTGCATTAACTTTGTAGTATAAAGTAATATTGATATGGATACAGTACGAAAGAAAAACCAGACTTTCCGTCTTCCAATGGAACTCATAAACAAATTAAAACAACTCGCAAAACTACAGAATCGCAGTCTTAACAATTATGTCGAGACTCTCCTTCTTGACGCGGCTTATCATGAACCCAACGCAGTGACGCTTGCCGCCATGAAGGAGGCAGAGGAGTTAAATACGGGTATATAAAATACTAAAACTATGAGCGAAGACACCATACCTCTCTTTCTTTCTTTTTGTATAGAGCAATATAAAGTACACAAATCTATATCTGGACAACAGGCAATGGAAATATTATCTTCTACCAGTACCCTCGACTACCTCGAACGTAACTACGAAGTGCTCCATACCCAAAGTCCACAATGGATCCTCGAGGAAATCGACGCCTATATTCTAAATCATCCTGCAACATGATTACTCTTTATCACGGTGGTCAAGACATTATAACTGCTCCTGAAATCAGAAAGCCTAACAGAACTCTTGATTTCGGAGCAGGATTTTATCTTACTTCCTCAGCTAAACAGGCGGAAGATTGGGTCAACAGACGTTTACAAAGTGCTGGCGTAAAGACAGGCTATGTAAATGAATACGAATTCTTAATATCAGAAGCCAAGAAATATCTTAATATAAAAAGTTTTGATTCTCCAACAGATGAATGGCTTGAGTTTGTAATGTCAAACCGTCGTATCACAGACTTTACCCATGACTTCGACATTGTTATAGGTCCAGTAGCAAATGATAGAGTTTATACTGCTTTCGCACTCTATGAAGGTGGCACTATAAGTAAAGAACTCCTTATTCAGGAACTCAAAACCTACCGATTAATTGATCAATACTTATTTCATAGTCAGAAAGCTTTATCTTATCTAAAACATATAACCGTAAAGAGAATAAACCTATGATAAATGCCATAACTCCAGAAACTTTATATCTGATATTACCCTATAAAGTAAGTCAGCTTGCTGTACTCTATGCCAAAAAATTAGGTATTACTACTAAAGAAGCCTTAAAAGCCATCTATCGCTCCCACACCTATCACCAGCTCGAGAACGAAAGCACAAAGCTATGGCACCTCGGCCCCGTAGCCCTACTCGAATACATCTCCGAAAATAATTAGAAATACTGTCCCTAATAGTACTAGATAAATATCACTAATACATAGAGTTAAATTACAATATGCTTCTGAACATAATTAATTATGTTCAGAAGCATATTGTAATTTAACTCTATGATAAAGTTTCTTATATAACTTATTGGAGATGCTATATAATTGTAGTTCTATTTAGTTTCAACGGCTTGGGCAGCTACAGATTTATTCCAAAACATAAGTGGCGTTTTACCTTCAATTGTATCCGAAACAATTTTTTTGGAATAATAAGCGAGACTGCGGAATTGCGTGATTATATCATCAGGCAAAGAGAAGATATATTGGATTTCTTCACCACTGATTGATATACCCCCAAGAAGCCATTCATCTTCAACATGTTTAAAGTTTTTGGCTGTCTCTACATGCATAATTGGATTAAGTCTATCCATCTCAATGCTGTCAATTAGTTCTATAATACTTGCTTTGAAATTAAGAAGTATCTGTTGAATTCGTTTGAAAGCTTCATTGTCTTTATTTCCGCCTTTACCTATTTGTTTAGCCACGGAATCTCTTAATGGAAGGATATTATTCGCAATATGACGAATGATTGCCTGAGAATAGAATATATCATCGTATGCTTTCATTATCAGCTTTTTATCCTGTGCCTTTGATAAGGCCAAGAGATAAACGTCTCTATCAATGGGCAAAACACGTGATTCCAAGCTTTTGACAATTTCCAGTTGAGTTTCTACCGGAACATTTTTTCTGCTGTAAACAACCCCATCATACTGTATCTGCTTTTCAGTTGTCTGTTTATTCTTAAACATTACCATGGTCTGATAATCAGATATAGCCGTAGTGAACGTTTCAACGATATGTGCCTTGGTTTCAGAGAAAACATCTTCTAAGTTCTTCGATACCTCATCTTCATGATGTGACTTAACTTCAAACTCACACAAATTGCGGTTAAAGAAAACTCTCACTTTTATAGGAAAAGAATTTTCATCCAACTCTACTGCCAGTAAGTCTCTATATTCAGAATCAGTGCAAACTACACCCGAATCGAACCCAATATCTGTAAACAATTTACGTGAGGATTCGACATATATTTTTGATGTCACAAGGTCTTGAATATTTTCGTGATTCTGATTGACATGATCATATTTCAACAAACGAATATTATCAATACGTTGCTCCAAAAGCGGATGAGAAATCCAGGGATTTTTCAAGCGGACACGACTTCTCGGCACTTTCGATAATCGTTCTGTGGCCGTTACAGTTTCATCTATAAAGATACCATCTAAATTATCTGTTAATGTCAAGAATTGCTTATAGCCATTCCAATAAGTAGAGGGTAAGATCTTTTTTGACTCATAGATGTTTTGAACAAAAGTATTATATGCGTTAAAACGTTCTGAAATAATCTCAATCTTGCATAAGGCGGAAACTGCAGCCTCAGCACCGGCAACCACCACGCTCTTTCCATCAGCTTCATACTCCATTGAACGTGACAATGTCATGTAGCCACGTTGCACATAAACAAATGTCTTCTTCAAAATTGGACGTACAATAGAGGCTTGCTCTGAATTAACAAGATTAGAAATAATGTTATAACAGGTAGATACTACTTGTCCTACGTACATACTTTTCTGGCCAAAATGTCCATATTCATGAGCAATTACCGCTTTGAACTCTTGTTTATTAAGTCCGAACAGAAGTCCGAGACCGATTTCAAGGTTCTTCCTTCCTGGGAAGAATAGACTTAAAGACGGATTATTGTAAAACACACAAGCATTTACCTCAGGAGAAATATACACGTGCTTCGGCATTTTTTCGCCTACACTTTGAGATATTTCCTCAATAAGGGTAAAAAGCTTAGGTGCATCAGATTGAAAGATTTCGAGTCTGTCTGGACGTTCGGAACGTGAAAATACAAACAGGCTTTTGACTATTGCCCATAAAAAACCAACAATAATAAGCCAGCCACCAAGGATAACCAACAGAAGTCGAATTGAAACGTGATTAGATAATACCACAATTGTTAACCAAACGCCTGCCCATATAAGGAATATGGCGAATGTTAAAATCAAAAGATATACCATCCAGAACACTCCGATTCTCAATAGTACATTGATGCCAGATTGAAGTATGTCCTTGCCGGTTTCATTCTTTTTGTTAGTTAAAGCAACTGCAAGCATCAATAAAAGCATTATCACCACAAGAATGAGAGCGACTATACCTATAATACTGATAAATGAAGGAGATTCTTTGCGTACTTGAGCAGTATCAACAGTAGATGCTGTGGAACTTGCTGGTATCCCTCTGAGAAATGCAGAAACAGAATTATATGCATAGGCTTGAGTAGTACTATCAAAGTCCTCATAACGGGCTCTTGGTGTAAAACCGATGGAATTATTGATTAATTCATCGTTGTCATAAAGCCATTTCAAATCCGAAAGAGGCACAATAGGCATAACCCGAATCATTCCATTGTTACCAAATATGAACTGACTATGATTCAAGAAGGTGTCTGTTCCAGTGATATACATCAATGGCAAAGATAAGCGATGATGTTGTATGTCATACTTTGGTTGCCATGCCCAATCAATTCGCGTATTTTTATATTTGTCGGAATTATGTAACCCCTTTATTATCCATTTAAACCCCATGTTCGACGCTTTACTATCTTTAACATGGCCGATATCATTATAGGATAGAATCCATGCTTTCTCAGCATCTTGAACATAAGGTGTATCCTCTGGAACAATCATCCCAATCACATTTTCAATAGACGATGCCTCATTACCCCAACTAATAAGAATTTCTTTTGTCGTATTTGCATCAAGATACATAAACCCATCAGGCAAATTCAGTTCAACAGGAGCCTCATCAATAGAAAAGGCACCTGTCCGAGTTGATACTCCATTCTCTGAATTTTTCTGTGTAGATTGGTCAAATAATTGAGCATAATTGACCTGAGAAGTGTACGCATCTGTATCCGACTCCTTTGCATTTTTCGCTATTGCAGCAAAAGGCATAAGTGTCCCTAATAGAAGCAGCACTCTCCAAACATAAGACAATCGCTTCATAATACAATGATTATCAAAACATTCATTCCAACTTCATTAACTCTTCCTACGCATAGTATCCTTCTATACGTACTTTCCTGTATGTATATACCAAAATCCCTTCATAGGTAAATAGTACCTCAAAGACTACTTTGTAGCAAATAATCAGTTGATTATTTACCGAATATCCCTAATTTAAAGCATCAAGAAGAATAAAAGCAGCCCAAAAATACGGATTAGAGAAATTAAAGTGACATCCATCTCCCCTTCAAATTCTTTTACAGATTTTTGAGCACTTAAAAGAGCCTGTTGTTTACTTTGTCCATCAATTAAATTACGATAAAAGCATGTCATAAGCATTTGAGTAGCAACGTCATCTACCTTCCAAAGAGACATAAGAATCGAATTTGCTCCTGCCATTTTAAACCCACGTTGTAAACCATATACTCCATCATTATTGATTTCCCCTAAGCCGGATTGACAGGCAGACAGAACTATTAAATTTGACCCACTCAAATCAAGTTGCGCAATTTCAGCAGCAGTCAATATACCGTCCTCTATACCTTCCGGAATAGAAAAACCGGAAAGTGTATAATTTGCTCCTGCCATAATAAGAGCAGCACGATTCAATACCTTTGTCTCCTCATACTTTGGAGCATTTTCATTCGTCTGGCTTAAGAATATTAAATTCTTATTTAGTTCAGCTTCTTTATCCGCCTCATTCTTTTGCCACACAAATCCATGAGTAGCTATATGAATTATATCAGGGGCATTTCCAGACATAGATTTTACTGACTCTTCAGTAGCATCTATTCCAGATAATACGATTGCGTGTATATTCTTGCTCAGTAGTAGAGCCTTAATATTATCCACTTCGATACCTGTATTTTTTAGAAATTCAACTCCCAGTCTTTCTATTCCTCTATCTTCATTGCTTTCATAGGGCTCTATATTATTGGAATATTCCATAGAGTATAACGACCTATCTAATTTTTCTGACGATAGAACATCATATATTATCCCACCAAAGAGCTTACCGGTTTCAAATTCTCGATTCTCTTGAGTGACTACAATTTGCCTTGTGGAAGACAAACGATGAAAGGAGTGTTCATCTGCTAACATTCCGTTACCATCAAAATTAATGAAGTATTCTATACCAATTTGATGTAATTTACCGTCAGCAGCAAAATAGATATCATCAGAAATATCAATATAAGTCCGGAGTTTACCCCATATCAAATTAGTTAATTCAACATTCTTAAAAATTTTCTTTAAAGATGTCTTAGTGGCCTTCTTAGAACTTCTTTCGATAATTTCGAGTTGTTTTTCACTAAAAAGTTTTACTAATTCCGGTACATTCATATCAGCTCTCAGTACATAGGCTACATATATTATACTATCTGTAGTAATAGGTACTCTTAGAAATTCGATAGCCAAATCATTATTTTTTAAGTTTTCCTGCACTTTTCTCCAGGATACGGATAGATTACGTGTATAGTCACCATATTTTTTAGACGAGTTAATTAGTTCCTTCTCAATATTTGATATTAAATTCTCCAGTGAATCAGTATTTACATTTCTATCACAAATAGCTTTCTCATATTGCTTATTCAATGCCATACGCATACTTCTTATAGCCTCAAATTTATTAATAAGATTCTCATCTTGAGTATTATTTAAAAATCTACTAAATTCTATTACGCTGTTCTGAAGTATTCCCTTTGAGAATAAAATAGCATCATATCCAAGTGATCTCATAAACTCAGAAGCATGATGATTTACAAACTTCGGAAGCAGATCACTAAACCAATTTCTATTCTTATCCCATAAAGTTTTACGTTCTTGTGCAATTAGACATTGAAATGAATTTCTCAGTTTATTTATGTATATTTCTGTTGTTAATTGTGCAAATTTTTCTCCAGCGGTATAATTACCTAAAGTAAAATTAAAATACGTAAGATTAATTAAACTATTCAATACATCAGGATGCTGCATTCCAAGAGTATTTTTCTGAATTGTCAAAGCTTTTTGTCCATAATCTATAGCTGATTCAAATTCACCTTTTCGACTCTTATATAGAGCGATTAAGGCCATAGACTTCGCATAGTCCGGATGAGTAGAAGATAATTTATTCTCTCTGATTTTTAATACCGTCTCCTCCAAATTCAGAGCATTATCACATTCTCCTTTTAAATCGTAATATGAAGCAAGATTTGATAAAACATTGGCATAATCCGTGTTGTCTGTCGAATAATACTGTTGATAAAGTTCCTTAATTTGTATACTAATCTGGATAGCCTTATCAATTGAATCTAAAGCAGCATAATATTTACTTAAATCATTCAGATTACTTATGTAGTCTAAATGATTTTTAGTTAAAATTTGCTCTTGTATTTTGCGACAATTTAAACACAGCGCTACAGCTTCTTGATAATTACCTAATTTATAATTATAATGAGCCAAACGATTAAGACTCACAGCATAATTAGGATGCATTTCTCCCATCTTGACATACCTTATCTTTATAGCTCGCTCTTCTATTTCTTTAGCCTTAATATATTCCCCTAGCCGAGACCAATAGGTAGCCATATCACTTAATAGAATTGCATGGTCAGGATGACTCTCCTCAAATTTACTTAAAAGTAACCCTTCAGCTTTCTCACAAAATTGTACTGCTTCTGTATACTGACCAAGTCTTGATTTATACCGAGCCATATTCTGAAGTACATTTATATAATTTATGGATTGAGGAGTATCCTGTGATATTATAATTTCTGCTTGCTGACATAGTTTTAAAGCTTCTCTAATGTTACCTTTCTTATACATGTAATGAGAAAGATTATTCAAGGATATGGCATGACTAACTTTTGCACCTTCCATATCCTCATACATTAGTAAAGCTTTGTTGCATAATCTAATAGCTTCATCATAATTACTAATTCTGGAATTATATGTAGCAAGTTCATTCAGAATATCAGCGTATATTTTCCTACACACCCCATATTCTTCTGCCATACTAAGAGCTGACGTACCCCACCATAAAGCCTGTTCATATTCTCCAAGTCTTGATTCAAGATATGCTGCAGTTCTATACCAATCTAACATATCTATACTTTTTTCATGCTGCTCGATTGTCAAAGTGCAATATTCAAATGCTTTTCTGAAATCTCCCTTGACAATTAATTCTTCTATCCTTTTATCTACAAAATAAGCATTTGATTTAATTTCTTCAGAATTCTCGATAGTATTTCCATACGTACATACTGAAGTTAGAACAAGAGAAAACAAAATCAATATGATGCTAATTGAGTTAGAAAGATATGTTTTATTCATTGAAGTTGTTTAAACTAATTTCGAGATGTTAATATCCACGAATTAACCCGTGATGGGACTATCGGGGGGTTCTTTGTAAAATTACAAAATATCTATGACTCTGACAAATAATTAGTTGGATATTTGCTGAATAGTTCTAATATAAAGAGGACTAACTTACAATATTACAATACGCTTCCAAATCTTATTAATAAGATTTGGAAGCGTATTGTAATATTGTAAGTTAGTCAAATGAGGTTTAGTAGTCAGATTCAAATTGCTTTGCCGAAATTGAAGGTCCTAAGCCATTTCCATAAGATGACATTTGAAATGACATTTCTCCTTCTGTCCATTCATTATCTGTACATGTAACAGAGAATTTTCCACCATCATGGTACGATACATGATTGTCAGAGGAAATTGCTTTAATTTTAAGTTTAAAATTACCTGATTTAGAAAACGTAACTTTTGATGAAGAATAAGGTCTAAGAACAACAGTGTTATAATACCCACCCTGTACATATACTATTCTTAATGTCAGCGTATAGGCTGACGAATTTTTAAAGGAGATAAATGCTAAGGGTTGAGAGGAATAAGAGGAGGTTATAGGAGTATCCCAATAACTGTATTGAGCATCTATAGAAAATATAGATGTAAGACCGATAATAAAGACCAGAATAAATTTCTTCATTGTTCTTTGTTATTCATTATATTTCCTGATTTCCTTTACACTGCCGACCGCACTGAGACGAACCTTAAAAGCTTCATGACAATCAGAACAGCAGTACTGATGCCATGTTCTACCGTATCCAAGATTTGCACCGAGAATTCCGGGTACACCGGTTACCATTTGGAGAAGTGCTCCGCCAACAATAGCGCCAGTTTTAGCGAGTGCGTTACTTACTTTACCGTTAGTAGTTTTAGAAGTCTTATAGCTGCCACAGTAAGGGCATTGTACCATAGTTGCCATAGTTATTGAATTTTATAAGTTTTATATCTATTGATACCAAAAAATCAAAAAGGTAAATGTTATCTTAATCTCTCTTCCAGTTCTGCTTTTAGTGCTACAAGCATAGAGTAATTATGCTTATTTTCAGTCACTCGTTGCATAATATCTTCAGCAATCATCCTTTGAGTGGGATGTTTATCTGGATGAGCGGCTATAGTGAGTTCTTTATATAGTCTACGCGCCTTAACCATGCTATCTACTACATTTACACTTTCATTACTTTTGATTGTCCGACCAAATTTAAGACGTGTAAAAAATCTTTTTATCGAATTCATAAGAGTATTACTGAATGTAGTATTGATCAAGATTGGCAAACTTTTTCAAGGCAAAATTCCTTGTTATACCAGAAGTTTTCCCTTTAATAGTAAGCGTATCAAACCCCATAGCCATAAGCTGACGAACAAAGGCTACATTAGCAGTCACATAAGCCGCAAGCTCGTTAACTTCAGATTCATGAAGAGATCCATCATTTTCTATAGTAATTTTAAAACCGCTGCGAAACCATAGTGAGCTCATTTCATGAGCGTATGCACTGTTTCCTTGTGAAATCGATACTTTACATAATCGATTAAACTCACCAGTGGTGAAATATTCTTTAAAGGCTGCATTCATTTGCGAAATTATCCTTACACGCTCGAATGAGCCATCAAGCAATGTATTTATCAGATTTGAAAGAAGAGTCCTAATATTCATAATGATGTTTTTTAATAAGGTCTTGCTATATCAATAATACCATAATCTTAAAAAGGTAAACATACATTTTTCAGAATGCCTTGACATTTTCAATATAGTCAGAGTATAAGTCTACAATTGCTTTTGTAACACGTGGATATATTTCGTAAATTTCTTTGTTATTAAACCCAGCGGCATTAAGTAATAAACAGAAACAATCGATATATATAAGCAGATCGCCAAAAGTCATTGTGCTGTTCCGACTAAAATGATCCATTATAACGGCCATAAGTCCACCGATATGACGGTCAAGCTCAGTAGTGACTTCAGTAATTTTCGACATAGCGAGTAATTGTTTCTGACAATCGACCATAAATTTGTCAAGTGACTCCCCACGTATAGCCGCTATCAGGTCAATTGAACCTGACAATAGTTCGGTAGGACAAAATTCACTTGTTGCAACAATCCCTGCCTGATAAGGTACCTCCACTACATAGGTTCTAAGTCTTCCAAGTATTTCTGTATCGAAGTTGAGTTTAAGCTTCTCCATACCATTCAATTTAGTTTCACTTGCTTCTATATCCCCTTTATACAGTAAAGGTAAATCTATATTATAGAAAAAAGTCCATCTCGACCTGAGATGGACTAATGCATTAATTATTAAAAGCTGTTTATTTATGACTTTCTACAACAGGAATCTGAGAAGGACGAAATATACCTAATGATTTATATTTTTGATTTAGAAAATAATCTTCCCATTGAGTCATAGGAATATTGTTATCAAGCATTTTTCCAAGGCAAAAACTTAGCGACCCATATTTGAAGCCTGAGCGCTTATCCTTACACTCATAGTTCTTTGTATCTCTTCCACAGGCACTAATAATGGTTATACTTCCATATCCAGGAGTATATTGTCCAGGTTTTTTTATGGTTTTCAGATAGGTATTACCTGAAAGGTCAGCGGTAAATTCATCATCAGTCCCACGAGTATCACCCACCCATTCAACATCACTTTGCGCATCTGGCTCGCCGTCTCCACCACTTCTGTCAGCACCACTACTATAACAAGCGTCAAAAACTACAATTACATTTCCTGTTTTTCCAACCTTCCGTTTTAAATCGTTAAGATAGGGAAATAGTTCATCGTCTATAAAATGATTCTGTCCTTGGTAAGCTTTACCTGCAATTTGATATTTAGGAGATAAACAGGCATCATAACAGACGAAGGACTGATCATAATTATCTTTTTCATCGCCATTTAAATCTCTAAAGAGTTGGCCATGTCCTGAGAAATGTAAATATACAATATCACCATCTATCGTGGCTGCCACCAAATTAGATAATGCTATCTTTATATTGCCTTTTGTAGCATTGCTGTCAATTAAACGTGAAACTGAGAACCCTTTGGCTTTTAACTTCGACTCAAGCAGCACTATATCATTATTTCCATGGATGACATTCCAACCGGTGCTTTGCTTATTGTAATTTCCTATTCCTATCAGCAGCGCAGTATTCTTTGAGTACCCAGATAGGTAACCAAAGATTAAACTCACGACTAATAAACAAAATAGCTTCTTCATTTCAATATATTTAAAATAGATTTCCATTTGCTTACATAACCGTCATAATCTGGATTATTCTCAAATTTAGTTACTAATTGTTGAAGGATAGCTTTTGCATTATCTCGGTCATGAAGACGCAGATATGCCATTGCAAGGGTATAACCATTATCAGCTAATTCATATGTTGATTCAGAAGAATTGTAATTAGCAACAAGTAGTGGAAGGTTAGTTCTTAATTCTTCATCATTCATTGAAGTAATATCCAAGACTTCACCACCTGATCTTGCTAAGTCAGGACTAATATCAGCACATATATAAATAGCATTGTCAATTGAGTTACGGGCATGTCTCTCAATATTAAATACGACCGTAAAGGCAATAATAACTACAGCTGCAATAGAAGCAACCTGCCAAATCCAAGATCGAATCGCAAAACCTTTACTTTTTTTATTACTTTTAGCACTGGATATAGATATATCTTGAGGCCTCTCAACATTTTGTACACCGATTATTTCTTGAAGCTTCTTTTTTGATAGATGTTTCAGTGCCAAACCAAAATCAAGATTATCTTGATGAGCTTCACGACAGATACCGTCTACAGTCAAAAGATAAACTTTAAAGTCAGAAGCAAATTTTTCATCGGACTTCAATCGGGCATCAAACTCTGTGCGCTGCGCGTCAGAGAGCTGATTGTTTATATAACTATCAAACAAATCAATTCTTTCCATTGCGATTGCGTTTTTTAGGTTTGACATCGAAACCAGCACGATTAAGAGCCTCCGTTACTCTCCTAATCAAATCCGTCATACACTGGCTTTTCTTAGCTTTTGCTGTAGTAGCATTTTTGTAACCGATTTCTTCTGCAATCTTGTCCATAGACAAATCTTCATAGTAGAATAACCGGATAATTGACCCACACGGTTCCGGAGTATGGATTAATTCATTACCCAAAAGAGATTGAACCTCCTGATTAGTATACAAAGACGTTTCTTCGTCATCAGGAAGAGTCTTTAACAATTCTTCAACTCTTCGGGCTATTACAGACCCTGAATCGTCAGCATCATTATCAAAATTATCGTCTGTTGACTCTATTTTCCCAATCTTTCGCCATACCTTGCTTGCCATATTCATACCTATGGTCATAATATAGCTACTCCATGACGTGTCTTCCTTTATACGTCCAAGAATAAGGTTTTCCTGTACAGCAATAAAGGTGTCTTGATAAAGATTTTCGGCATCATAAAGTGACAAACCGGAATACTTCGCCGTGAGACGGCGAAGAAATTCCGGACGTAGCCGATTATACCATTGGCGTACAATTTCTTCGTAATCTTGTGCCATTATCTTGTTTTTCAGACCTCAAAGTTACGAAATTTTATTGATATACCACACCTACAACTATCATTCAATGACACCAAGTTGTAATGCAGAATTATTTTAAGCAGCTTCTTTAAGCTGCTTTACCTCATCAAGTTTTAATAGCGAACGATTCAATATATTGAGAAATGATTTGAAATCATCGATACGTCTAGTTACCTTATGTAATTGTGAGCGAAGAGAGTTCTTTGTGTTTCTAACTTCAACATACTCAGAATGAGTAGTTTCATAATCGCTCATCCTAAAAGGTTTCTTTTTTGTTGATTTATTCTGGAGTTTCTTTATTTCCAATTCAAATGGAACAAGTTTTTCTGAAAAGATAGAAATCTGTGTTTCAATATTTGTTTTAATTGATTTCTGTTCATCTATCTTAGCAGTAACTTTGGTAATAGCTTCTTTTATTTCAGGATATAGAGCCAGATTAATTTCAAGCAGACGGTCAATATAAGGTTGTACCATACTAACTTCTTTAGCTATCTTAGTCAAACTCTTTAAGAAACCAAGTGCTCCCATAATTTTCTCTACTTTGAACAGTATAGGCATCTCTTCAGGATAAGATTGCATCCGAGTCTTTTCTTCACTAAACATTGGGCGAACATTGATAACACAAGGGTCAGCAGTTCTATTACGGATACGTTCCATAAAACTCTTGGGATTGCTTGCAATTGCTTCAAGTCCCTGCATCATCTCGGTCACTTCACGCATAATATATGACTCTACGAAACCTTCAGGATCAGCAATAGAATTGTTTACAAAATCTGAAAGAAAATCGAAAGAGGCTGACCAACTCTCACGGCAAGAACTATAACTGCGTGTACAACGCACGATGTCGGCCATATTAGCTTTATAATATTTCACAATGTAGCTATATGGTAGAATATCAAGACCCTTATATTGTACTGCTAATAGAAAATAAGCAGCACTACCGAACCCAAAATTAGTTTTTAACGCTACTTTTATATCATCATTTACACAATGAATGAAGTTATTCCATCCAATATTCTCTTTTGAGAACATTTTAACTCTTTTGTTACGATTGAGTTGATTAGCCGTGTCATAATAACAATACGCATCAATCCAGCGCATGGCCACTCTGAAGAAATCTTGTTTCTGTTGTCTCTTAATCCTATCAATAGCCTCTATCTCAGCCTTTGCTGCCATGGTTATATCTGGACTTTTACCGTCATGTTTACAAGAAGCCATATATGATTCACGAGCCGCTTTACCAACTTTTTTCCATAAATCCCTAAGCTCATTATATTCTGACAGTTTCGGATAACGGATACCACCCACATACGACGAAGTATATGAGTAGGGATGAATATAATCCAGATATGAAGTCTTCTTTGAGAAACGAGTTACAAAGAGAGACTGCATATCCCATACTGTACGGTTAGGATTATCTGTCATCGCATTAAGTTCAGCAATGAACTGTTCTGGACGAGTGATTGGCAACTCCATATTTCGGAGTAAACCATCTACTTCTTGGAGAACTATAATATGAGTTCTATCAATGTTTTTTATATCCATCTCAAAGTGATTTTAAGTATTATATCTTTATATACCACTTTCTCGGAAAAGGTAAATAAAAGTGAGCTGAGTTTCCTCAGCTCACTGATATGGGCATCAACCTACTTTCCCTCGTTAGCAGTATCATCGGCGTTATCGGGTTTTACTTCTCTGTTCGGAATGGGAAGAGGTAGATACACCGCAACTATTGACACCGTCGATAAATCAATTAAAACGGTAGCGTAGGCTACCAAGCAGTGGAGAGCAGCACTATAGATATGACTGTGACTATTTTCCCAATAACTATTGGCAAACCTATACCGTATAAAGTCAGTACACTCGTTATTGTACATAATAGAAGTAGTATTTCCTCTACCCAATCAATCCAATTTTTCGGTCTTTTGTTTTTGTCGTAAATCCACTAAATAGCGTGAAGTAGATAAGATCCTACGGCAAGCGGATCCGAAACCTACTATGCCAATGGTATGGGAGCATAGGTCAATCGCAAAAATACTCGAATATACAGTGTATTTTGCTGATCCATATTACTCAGGACAGAAAGGTGCAGCGGGGAATGCCAATTAAGGTCTTCAGGAAATTCTTTCCAAAAGGAACGGATTTTAAAGCGGTCACTCAGACAGAACTCAATAAGGTGCAATATCTCATCAATGAAAGACCTCGTAAGAAATTTGGTTTGTCTACCCCAAAAATTGAGTTCTTTAAAAGGAGTCTATAGTTTTGTAGTTGCTAGTTGACTCTACATAGCCTTAAAGACATTAGATTGATAAAAAAGTTTTGAAAACTTTTTCTTAATTTTGTAGGCTACTTGAGTTGTGAGCTAATCATCAAACTTAATTTGGTTAAACTACTATATTTTAGTCATAACCTTTATTTTTAGGTTTAAAACTATGATAAATCGTCAACCGATGACCTTTTAAACACCAATTACGATATATCTCCTAAACAAAAACTATTAACCTATTATAAAAATATTATTAAAATGAACTTTATTAAAAATAGACTATTTATATTAATAATAGTTTTTTTGTTTTACCCATTATATGTTAATGGTAATGTACCTCTTTTGGATAATCATCAAAAAAGTGAAGATATCAAAAATAAAATGGCTAAGTTATCTTTAAAATGTATAGAATTAAAAGATAGTATAGAACAAGAAGATTTATTAGAAATCAAAAGAATTTTAAAAATTGGAAAACAAATTACTACTCAAGATTCATCAGAATATTATTTATATAATTTACTAAATCTTTCATATCTACGATTTATAAAAAAAGATTATAAACGAACTTTTAAGATTAGTCAGAAACTTATGATTAAACATCAAAAGAAGGATTCTACAATAATCGTAGATTTTTTAAAGTATCCACCAACTTGGAGAGGGATGAATAAATGGGCAGAAACAAAGTTGAAAAACTTATCATCTTCACTTATAATTCTAAATGATAGTTCAGTATATGGTGAAAAAAGTCTTATTATGAATATTTTACAAGAAATTCCCATGGAGTTAGGACTAAATATATATAATCAATATATACAACTATATCAACACTATGGTGCAAAATTAGAAGATATAATCTATTTCATACTGCGTACTATAGAAAATGGCAGAGATGACATCTATGAGAAGTGGAGTTATATTATTGATAATAATCCTGATACTATAATAAATAATTTAGTTAAGTTTGGTTTATGTGGCTATGCAGTCTCATGTAGACAGTTGAAGATAACTAAAGTAATTATCCCAGATATTTCAAAGGAATTCTTTGAGGAACTTAATCTTAAAAATACAAATTTTGGAGGGTTTGTGACTAGCTTATATCACTACTCCTTAGGAATATCTTATAAAAACGAAATTCTTCCACTTTTAATAAAATGGTTTGGAGCAGACTCAAAAGAGGTCGAATGGCTTAAATCAAAAGATTCATTTCTTTTTAGTGAGGATCCTATTAAAAATGAAGACAAATTATTTCTTTCAAAGAATCTAGGAGATTCGCTTCAACTATCAAAGAACATCGTTAAGGGAGTAGTAGATTTAAATACTGCTAAAGAGCTATATGAATATGAGACTACGTGGATTAATTTTGTGCTTCCTGATCATAAACCAGAGTTTTGGAATAATTTAGGATTAAGATACCGACTTATTCATGAATATGATACAGCCATTAGGATATTTAATAAAGCCATCAATTTAATTGATAATGGCACACAACCAACAGCTTGTGCTCTTATTCCAATTAAAAAAGAAGATATCATGACAAATCTTGCCTATGCCTACGGTAATAAAGGAGAGTATGAAAAAGCTCTTGAAATCTTAGAAAAGAAAATGCCTATGTGGGAAATCTCTAATTCATCAATAGATATCTTCTCTAAAGATATTATACATCTTGATGATATTGGGAGAGTATATGCCTATATCAATCCCCAAAAAGCTTCAACTTTTTTTGCCAAAGCGGACAGTATAATTAATAATAGACAAATAAGTAACATATCACCATTTGATAAAATATGGCACCTTTTAAGCTGGGCACAGGTTTTAGATAATGATAAAGTAGCTAAAAGAAATTTAGTAGCTAAGGCAGAAGATATAATTTCAAAAACTCAACAAGGTATATATCTTTTTCAGCCTAATAATGGACTTACTGGTTTAATTTATTTAGCCCTCGGAAAATATTATTATTCAATATGTGATCATAAACAGGCTAATGACTATTTTTTTAAGGCTACTCCTTTCTTTGCTAACCTTTCCCAAGGAAATAGACAAAAATGTGACTTAACATTGTGGACTTGTCTAAATAAAATTGCATTAAGTGATACAGTTGGAGTCAAGAGTATATTAGCAAATCAACTTGTAATACAGGATAGTCTTTTAAGCTCCAAACATTATGATTATCTTCAAACCACTAAAGCATTGCTTAAATTAGCAATTATAACTAATGATTCTATCTTAGCTCAGAAACATTATAATTCATTTAAAAATAATGTAAATTTATTTGGAAAAGAAAAAAATAATTATGATAATAAACTCATTGAGGCAGCTATTGTAAATATTTTAGGTAACCATAAAACCGCTTTTGAGATTGTTGATAATATAAATTTGGATAGTTGTGAAGCCTTTGTGGGAGTTAAAGCTATAGAATTAAAGCAACAGCTTGCTAAAGCCTTTCCAATAAGAATATATTCTGAAGAATCTGTAAGAAACAACTATGCAGTTAAGAAATTATGTGCTAGACTTTTTACAGAAATATCTGGAGATGATAGAACAGAGTGGCCTAAACAATTAGAAAAATTGAAAAGTGATTTTATTGTAAATGCTTCAACTGATAATCTATGGGAGAATGCCTTAGATTTCTCACTCTTTATTAAGGGACTTCTTTTAAGAACAAACAAGCATATTATCACTTTAATTTCTAAAACTAAAAATGGACAGAATGCGATAAAAGAATTGGATATCCTTCGGGATACCATATCATACTATATTCAAATAGGAGACTCCCTAAATCTTATTAAGTCTCGTAGAAAATATGAAGTAAAAGAGAGAGATTTGATTGCCAAGTATTTGAATACAGATAAAATGTTATTAGGACTTAATACAAGTAAGGAGAATGTACTTACCAGCCTACAAAGTAGGGATTTAGCAATTGATTTTGTACGATATATTGAAAATGATACTGCAAAATATGGAGCTTTTGTATTTTCTTTAAATCTAAAGCCAATTTTTATTCCGCTTTGTAAAGAGACTAGTATTATAAAATTATTAGAAAAAGATACAGAAATCTCAAGACCATTTTATAGAGATAAAGAATATAAGGGATATGCTTATGAGTTAATATGGCAAGCTCTTCTACCATATTTTAAGCACTATGAACAAATATATTTTTCTGGCGATGGCTTACTGAATCAACTCGCAATTGAATTACTTCCTGATAAAAACGATATATCCTTAAATGAAAAATATAGAATACATAGAGTTTTCCATTTAGCGGATATTGAAAAGCCAGTTCAAATTGGCAATCAATTTATAGCACTTGGAGTTTCCGATTATAATTCTCCAATAATGAATTTTTCTTATCGAGATAGAGGAAGTTGGAGTGATTTAACTTATGTAAAAGTTGAATTCGATAATATTGAAGCTATTTTTAAATCTCATGGCAGGAAATACCATCCTAAATTTATATTGAATGACATGGCGCGGGAATCATTAATTAAATCCTTGAACGGTATTAATATAAACACATTACATATATCAACTCACGGATTTTATAAACCTCATGAAGCCTTATTAGAGGCATTAAATGACACCTTGCATGTTGACCATTATGTAGCTAAACGAGCTTTAGGAGCCAATATGTATTCACTTTCTGGTCTTATTTTAAGACAAGGTAATCTTTCATGGAAATCAGACTCTATTACCTCAGAATATGATGACATATTAATGAGTAAGGAGATTGAATCTCTTTCGTTTCCAAAACTAAACCTAACCGTTCTCTCTGCCTGTGAAACTGGACTTGGAGATATTGATAGTGAAGGAGTATGGGGCTTACAAAGAGCTTTTAGAATTGCAGGCACAAAGTCATTAATCTGCAGTTTATGTAAAGTAGATGATTATTGGACTTCACAATTTATGAGCGTTTTTTATGAAAATGCATGTCAAGGGAAAACTGTTTATGACTCTTATCAAGCTGCCCAAAAACATCTATACAAAAAAACTAATAAAAAAAGAAAGGGAACTAAAATATGGCCGTCATTTATATTAATAGAATAAATAAAATACTATTGTAACAAGTCATAGGAATAAAACTAAAACAAAATTTTATGATTTAAGAACCTGTTCAGCACATGACAAAAATTGAAATTTATTTTATTAAATGTCCAAATTTTAAGTAACTATATTTTGAAAAAGTATCAACATAATCAACCTGAAAAGTGTACGCATCTATATCCGACTCCTTTGCATTTTCTGCTATTGCAGCAAAAGGCAGAAGCACCACTAATAGAAGCACCACTCTCCAACCATAAGATAATCGCTTCATAACACAATGATTATCAAAATATTTAATCCAACTTTATTAACTATTCCCACGCATAGTATACTTCTATATGTTTTCTCCTATTTCTATATACCAAAATCCCTTCATAGGTAAATCTATCTGTAATATTTCAGATATTCTTGATTATATAAAAAAATATAAAACTTCTCCCTTTCTTGTGATTCCAATTACTCCGAAAAACTTACATTCTACAGATATAAGATTTCGCCATTTTGTTATCTCCATACGTGATCCACGAATATCAACTACTTCAAGTGTTCCATTGGCTTTTAGCCCTATTGCTATATCTGCTCCTACAGAAATTTGGACTATGTTTTTCCATTTATCTACCCCTTCAAAAGTATCAGAAACAACAGTTCCATTCTTACGCAATACCATTGAGGAATCTGTACCATAATAATGACTATAACAATCTATTTGAATAGCATCATATATATTGTTGTAATAACAACAGTCAGCAAATCTGTTATTACTATGGTAAATAACTCTTCCATTTTTTGTAAGTCCCATTATGTTATTATATCCTACGGCAATCTGTCTAATACCTCTCCAATTTTGCACTATTCGATTATGATTGGGTACACCTTCCCAGCCACCGGGTTCATCAATTGATTTGACTGTACTGTCTTTAAAGAGTGCAACGGTATGACCTTCACATGAAACTATGTCTATAACATTTGACAATTGCTCGATATCATTATACCTTTCAAACTCACGAGCCGGACCTCCGGTTAAAATTCGTCCATTCTCTGTTAATATCATGTATCCAGCGAATGCAGCTGCTACTTTAATAATTTTACATGGAGATATAATCTGATGAAATTTCTCATTTTTCCCAAAAGATGTAAGGTATCCATCATCATTTAATACAATACCAAAATCACGAGCAATTGCAATTTGTCCTTTAGGTAAAGCCACAATTCTCTTATTTACAATATGACATATTTTATTAATATTCAACATATTACTGATAAATAGTGAAAGTCCATGAATAGTAATATTATCTTGGTTATGTTGTTTTTTCTGTTTATTGGTTATTATTGATATAATTTGTTTCTTCATAAGGGTTAATTTAAAATTGACTTTTTTATAGCTTTCAAAAACTCTAAACACTACTCACCTGACCTAGGAACCCAAATATCATGACCTCTTTGTTCTTAAAGAATTTTCCAGACGAAGATCAAACCGTTTCAAAATTGTATTTATCATCAATAAAACATTTCATACTTTTCATACTCATCTTGTTCAAATAGTTAAATTTTATTCATACTTTCTTATATTATGGATTAATTTAGTGACGACTACCACCTATAATTTTATTTCCATCCCAAATTTCAAAAGTATACCAATCCGAAGTATTGAAACTACAGTTGAAATAAACAGCAAAGGAACCAGTTCCTGAATCTAAATATTCCGATACAGTTTTTTCAGTGTAAATACGACCAGATTTTTCCTCTATCACTTTAATCTTAAAGGAGCGAAAATCGGTTTCATTCGAAAAATATCTAATGATATATTCTCGTGAGGACAAGTTACAAGATGTGCTAATTAATATAAAAGGGCAATTAGATTGTATATTCTCAAGTGTACTTTGTGCTACTTCTTTTTGAAGACGTTCTTCTCTCACCTCATTTTTCAATGAAACTATAGTGTTTTGCTTCTGTGTAAGTATATTATTAAGAGATCCTATTGAATCTGTAGCTATATTCAGTTGCTCCGTTGTATTTTGGAGAGTCTTTTCTGTTTCATTTAATGTAGTATATAGAAAATACAATCCACCACAACTACAAAGAAGAATGATAAATAAACACATCACCTTCTTATACTGCTTTTTCGCTTTTTCAAGTTTTGATATTTCCTGTACTTGACTATCAATCTTTTTATTTAAATTAGATATTTGAATTTGAAGACCTGATATAACTTTCTTGGTCAGATTTTCTTCAATTCCTTTTTTATAATCGATTGTGATTTTATTAAACTTCTGTTGAAGTCTTAAAATTTCTAAATTTGTAGTCTCTCCATCCACAACTTCGCTATTGTGAAGTCCATTGTAGGTAGTTCTTAATTCAGATACCCCAAAATAATTGTTGTCAGAATCAAGTTTGGTATTAATGAGAGTCTTTATATAATCGTAAGATTTTACATCATCACTTAGACTAACAGTTGTAAACTCAATATTACCCTGATTATTATATTGTATTATTTTGCCTTGTTTCAATAGGGTTGATTCAATTAACTCACGCAAAAAATTAAAAATTCTACTTATGTGCTTTATATATGCTTTATTGAATATAAGACAAACTCCAATTACATTTGATTCACCTAAATTTTCTACAAAAATATAATGTATCAGGTTATGATCACGTACTATCATCGCTTTTGAACTAGATACATCAGAACAAAAGGATGCCAAAAGAGAAGACGTATAATCGTCAGGATACTGATTATACGTCCTCTTATTTATTCTGAATATATATAAATTGAAATTCACGGTATTACTTATCGAATATGATTAAACCTTTGGCTTCATCAAACGAATGCTTTGGAAGATTCTGAATAACATTCTGCCCTATTAGAAGTGGGGCGTTTGCACTTGAGGATACAGCTGCATCTATATCTCTTACAACAAGATATTGGTTATCAATACCAGGGATATAAATCTCTTTAATATTAAACACTAGAGCCTCAGTTGTTGAACCATCTGCGATTTTAGTTAGTATTGATCCTTGATAATCGTCGAGTTCTATTTTGCCTTCTTTTACAAGCTTTTGTAGTTCCAAAGCAGAAATACAAGTTATAGATGCACCAGTATCCCACCACATATTAAATGGTACACCATTGAGAGAGACTTGAATCTCTGCTAAATCGCTAGCGGTTCTTTTAAATGGAACGCATACCTTTTCAGTACTTAATTCTACTTCTTCTTTTTCCGTATCGTCCCATACATTGGCTCGTTCTGAAGGTTTTTGAGTTTCCCTACAGGCAGTAATTAGCAATACTACTAATGAGATTGCAATTAATATTTTTTTATTCATTTGCAAAATATTTTTCAAAATTATTATATTTGTCTCTAATATTTTTATCAAAGTATTTCTTTTGAACAACACTAAAGGTGGGTAAGCCCGTTTGCTTTATTTCTGCAATTCTTTCATATATAGCATCTAAGTCCTCTGATATTAATTTAGGTATGATAACCATTAGATCCTGCTTTATATGTATACATGACCTTGTTTTCTCTTCAATTTCTCTCTCTACTCTCTGAATATCATTCTGAATTGAGATAACATTTTTAATTAAATCATAATGATTTTTCAAAGAGGAAGGTACATAAGAAATATTGGGTAATTCAATATTGAAAACCGAATCACTTTCTGTTATTAGGTATTCTAATGAATTGTAAAAGTCGAATGTCTCTTTTATATTTTTATATTCATCCTGCCACATACCAACAAGAAGAACGTAGTCATCAACCAAGACATCTAACGAATCTGCCCTTGCCTTGTCTTTCTTAATTTGTTCAAGTTCCGTTTCTCTAATATTAATCACAGATAGTAAAGAATCCATTCGCTCTGAAGGAGACTTAACTTTATACAAAGATAGGATTATAGGTTCCTGGGAAAAATTCCAAGAAACACATAATAGACATATTAAAGCTGAAAGAAATATCCGTTTCATACATTTTTATACCCTTTTGAAATCCTTCTTTTCCTTCTTTTTTCCATTAATTGTTATGCTAAATTTACCGACTGATACTATAATTTGTTGCCCGGCTTTTACCTTGACAACAACTACTTTACCATTTTCTCTACTATTCACATTATCATTCGCTCCAGATACATTTAATTTCGTATTTGACTCAAACTTAACTTCTTCTCCTTCAACGCGATCGAATCCACGGTCTTGCGTAATCTTTTGTGAAACGCCCCTAGAAGTCATTTTTATATATTTCTGAGACGTATTATTTCCTGCCAAATCATTTGGTTCAGTCGAAATTATAGGATTAGATGCCTTATGAACTACGTCATCTGGAATATTGTTAATTCTATTCTTAAATGTATTCTTTATGGTAACAGGAGATGCTGGGAGTAAGTCAATTAATTGATCGGCCTCGGCTCTTTGAGATCTACTCAATGAGTTTTTTTTAACCAAACTCATCAACTTCTCATATGCATCTACACATTTATTCCATCTTTCTTCATCAATATCAACTTTCTCAACAATCCTCTTATTTTCAATGAAGAATTGTTGAATTGCCACACTTCTAGACTGTTCTGTAGGCTTAGGCTTATCGATTAAATCCCACAAATATGATTCAATTGAAGCTTTCAAGAGTTCCAGATAATGGTTTGAATCATCTTTTCCTTCAATCTCATCATAGGCTCTTAAAAAATCATAGTTATTAAGATAGTCTTTAAAGCGAGAATCATCGACCTTATTTTCATTCTCTACTGCTTTATCAGACTCGACATGTTCTGAAATTTCTGTGTCTCTTTCGGATGGTTTATCTGCTTTACCATCTTTCAAAATAAGATACATTGAAATTCCTACAATCAATACCAATACTGTGAAGGCTGCAATCACTTTGGCATCAATATAATCTAGAATGCTTTTGTGACTTTTACAATCATAACATATTTGACTATCTTTTGAGAATTCTGTTATGTTCTTTATCTTCCCACATTTGGAACATTTCTTTGTCTTGGATTGATTAACTTGTTCATCACAATCCTTACAAAATAAAGAGTTTACATTCTTATAATTAGACAATGTCAAATCTCGTCCACATCCTTTACATCTTTTAAGATGTTGGTTAGGGGTATATGGATCTAATGAAGAATCAGAAATGTCAATCTTATTGGCAATAGTTTTTGCGTTATGTACTATTTCCTGTGCCCCTTCCATTAGAAGGGCACAGAATTGTTGCTCACTATCGTCATGGTCAGCAGACAAATATTTTTGTATTAATCCAATTATATCTATACAACTAGACTCTATTGAATTCAATACATTTATATTCTCTTTCTTTGGTGAAATAGCAATAGGAACTAACTGCTGATTGTATTTATTTAACTGTGCTTCAATGTCAGACAGATTAATTTCTATTGATTCTTCTTCTGGCTTGAAATTAGGTGATAAAGCAATCCATCGACACTTCTTAAAAGCATCAAAGATTTTCGTTGAAGAGGTTTCATCATTGAAACAGAGAATTTGTCCTGAGGAAGAGACTGAAAATGTTGAATCATATTCAAGAAGTTTTACGCCCTCTGCCTTCGTAAATAAATTCGGGATATTATTTTTTAACCATTGAATTTCGTCCGTATTGTCCTTAAATTTGGTAACCTTATATTGAATTACATTGCCAGGATTAATATAGAATAGAGAGCCTCTTTCGAGTAACCTATCAAAAAGGTAATCAAACCAATCAAATATTTCTTTAAAATTGTATGCGTATTCATTATTATCCATCGAGATGGACATACCAAAAAAAGAATTAGGTCGCCCCTCTTTTTCTGCTAGTCCATATCTCAAGTAATTATAAAAGGTTATACCATTATCACGCCTATTAACCATTAAGCGCCTTCCTTTTCTAGATGAGATATAGAGTCCCTTAAAGTACTCTTTAAGAGACACTATATCTTCATAGAAATCGAAGCCGAGAGGAGTACCGTATATATATGTATTAAACATCAATCGGTTTTTATGAAATCATTATTTTATTGCATTCCATAACTCAAAACAATACCAATCTGACTCAGGAGTCCAAACTTCTCTACCGTCGTTTGTCTCATTAAAGATTCCTGATGAAAAGCAGATTGCTTTGAAGTTATATTCTCCGTACAGAAGTTTTGTCAGTCCAGAATTTTGGTAACGAGTGAATATCCCAGGATATTCCTTCTCAATATTATTGAAAAATAACTCTTTACGCGGTTTGCCAGTTCTGGTATATTGACCATTTTTGCGCTGACGATCAGCTTTATTGAAAAGGAAAACGACCTTGTCGTTTGGTGAGAGCAGACCTTGCATACTACATATCTTTTGTGCATACAGATTGCGTTCTCCCTGATCTTCACCCCAACCCTGCTCTACAAAGAACACCCAAACTTTTCTATTAGGAGATGTTCTTATAGCATTAATATAGGTCGGGAAATCTAAGTTTGGTGAACCATCGAAGTAATGTTCTCCTGGAGCCTCCAAAATTTGACAAACCGGTTGCCCAGCAGGATTAAGTACTTTGACAAGCATAAAGCTTATAATGTCAGTACCACCGGGTGTATAATTACTATACACCATGTTTTTTAACTCAGAACACATTCTAGCATAGTGGCGATCAGTTTTTGGTCTGAATACTTCCTCTGGAATAACTTGATGATGATGTGATTCAAGAAAGCGAATCAGACGCATTAAAGTCAATGTTTTTCCAGATGCAGGAGAGCCAAAGAATACAACTATAGGTGTATTATGATCAGGTATAGTTATAGATATTGCATTTACGTCTCGCAATTCTTCTTTACTATACGTTTCTTCCTCTACATCCTGAGAAGTTACAGGTTTAATCGGATTTACCGAACTACCACCATAATTCTGAGAATCACCTTTATCAACGAGGTTGTCAAATTTGCTTGCCATTTTATGCTAAAGCGTTATTGTTTTTAGAATTAAAGGATATATTGTAAAATATAAATCCAGCCAAGTCTACAAGCAGTGCTATTAGCACCCACCATATAAATCCGTGTCCATTATACTTGTCTGTAGTTAGATAGTCTTTCCAGACATCTGGTACGCTAAGCATTTCTTTTGCTTCAGGCATAGCGCCTTCTCTGGTATATCTCTCCTTATCTCCATCTTTAAAGTTGATGTACTGAGCATTTGATTTTATGTATGCATAATCATCTATTAAATCATTAATTGCAGCTTGGACAATCTCATTATTCACACCTTTCATGTTTCTTATATCAGATAAGGCACTTTTATTGTTTTTAATAAGTTTATCTAGAGCTTTCGATTCCATTGTGGTTTTCACCTCGTTAATCTCCTTATCACAGGTCGCACGATACAACCTGAGTTGGTCATATGCCTGCCGTTGATAATAATTTATGGTCGCTAGCCATTGTGTCTTTGATTTTCCAACATTTTCAACTCGATTAATTTTAACCGGGTTATTAGCATCAACAGACAATACGCGATCAAGCTCCACAAGTATAGTTTCAAAGCGGTGACCAATGCCTTCAAATCCAGGATGATCTATTTCTGCGACCAAACGTGCTATTAGTGCATCGACAGCTTCATTTTTACTTTTGTATTTTTGATCAATCGCTTTAATAGCAACATTGTTATCCTTTAATCCTTGAAGATAACCTTGCGTCCTATTCAAGTCAGCGGTAATGACGTTCTTAATAGAAGCACGATACAATAATGTATGGGTGTTTGTTGGAAGACTTACTACAAGCCAAAATACCACAAGACCAACAAGAGCCAACAACAATGCTCCTGTTCTACCAAAAAGTTTTCCGTAGAAGTCTTCATTCTTATCAAGCGACTTCAACAACTTGCCGAAACAAATGGATGCAACTACAAAGAACACAATAGCTATGAGCCATGCACCATAGATTGTAATCGATGGCTGCCATATAAACAACGACTCAGCAGTCCAAAAGCAGCTGAATCCTGCCAATGTAATAAAGGCAAGAAAAGCAAAAATTCTAAAAAAGTTAATTTTATTCATATAATTCATTTAATAAGAATAATTCTTAATCTCTATATGTAGAAAAAATGTCTATAAAGTATTAATACTTTCACTTTTTTGTATTTCTATTAATTAATACTCCTTAATTAGTACTAATTAGTACTCTGAAATTCTATTTCGAGGATTTATATTTTTACCATCGCTATATTCTTAATAGATTATTAGGTATCTCTTCCTTAGAGAGTGTGATGCAACGTAAGGTTAAGATAAACAAATATATAAGAATAAGAAAAATAAGGATTTGTTAAACAAGGTGTGTTTAATAGGCAATTGAGACAATTAAAATTGTAAAAAAATCTCTTATATTTTGGCGAGTTATACATTTTTGTCTAAATTTGCGTTTGTAATTTAGTATCTCTAAGGAAGAGATATGGATGAGATTAAGGGGTAAGTTGTAGATGGAGTAAGGGTTAGGGGAAATAGGAGAGGCAGGGGGTAAGGTTATGTTGAGGAGTGGGAAGGTGTGTTAAAAGCGGGTTAGGGGTAAACTAATGTGGGGGGTGGATTGTATTTGTTAAAGAGGCATATATGTATGAGGAGAGTACTATGCAGGGTAGTGTATCAGTACTTCTCAGTATTATATCATGAAAAGAGTACTATATCTACGAAATTTATAATTCCACACCATAATGAAAACATGTCTATTGCTTTCGCTGGCCTTTGCTTTGGCCGGTTCAGCCACAGCGCAGACGGTGAGCCTTGACTCTTGCCGCAGTATGGCGCTGCGCAATAATAAGACGCTACGCGTTGCCGACGAGGGTGTACGTGGAGCGGCTTTGGAGCGTAAGGCGGCTTTCTCGGCTTATCTGCCGGGTATTGACTTTAACGGCACTTACATGCACAATCAGCATGAGATTGCGTTGCTTGGCGAGGATGCCAAGTTGCCTACTATGTCGTTTGACCCCAAGACGATGAAGTATAATTACAATCTGGTTACGGGCCCTGACGGAATACCTATCAAAGACCCGCAGACGGGTAGTTATATTCCTTCGGAAGTGGCTGTGATACCCAAGGAGGCCATGAAGTTTGATACCCGCAATGTTTTTGCTGGAGCTTTCACGCTGACACAGCCCATATTTATGGGTGGTATGATACGTGCTCTCAACGACATCACCAAATATGCCGAACAAGCCGCTATAGCTGCACGCAATAGCGCAGCACAGGATATAGTGTATGCTGTCGATGAAGCTTACTGGCAGGTGGTATCACTTAAGGAAAAGAAAAAATTGGCGCAGAGTTTCGTCAACTTAGTTGATTCGCTACGTTTCAATGTCAATGCACTGCTCGAAGAGGGTATGGCTACACGAAGCGACTTGCTTACGGTTGAAGTGAAGCTCAACGAAGCCCAGATTATGCTTACCAAAGTTGACAACGGTCTGACGTTGTCACGTATGGCACTTGCCCAGCTGTGTGGTCTACCGGCTGACACACCAATGGAACTATCAGACGAAGGTCTGCGCGACCGTTCGACACAAGCACCTGATTACAACATCAACATGAACGACGTGTACGCAAACCGTCAAGACCTTGAGGTAATGCGTCACGGCATCAATATGCTCAAAGGGCGTGAAAAACTCGCTTTGGGTACCATGCTGCCGAAGGTTGCTTTAGTGGGAGCGTGGAGTTTCAGCAATCCAAATGTAATAGACGGTTTCGAGAAACGGTTTGGCGGTGGCTTCAGCGTCGGTGCAACCGTCACGATACCTATATGGCACTGGGGTGGACGTTACAACCATTACCGTGCCACACAAGCTACTACAAATGCACAGCGTCTGTTGCTCGAAGATATGGAAGAGAAAGTAGACCTGCAAGTACGTCAGGCACAATATAGCTTCCAGGAGGCCTTCAAGACTTACGACATGACACGCAAGAACCTCACCAAAGCTGATGAGAACCTGCGTCAGGCACAGTTAGCATTCCGCGAGGGCGTGCTCACTACTGATGATGTGACAGCAGCTCAGACAGCATGGCTGCAGGCTAATTCAGAAAAAATAGATGCCGAAATCGCCATACGCCTATGTGAAGTGTACCTGAGCAAGGTAACTGGAGCGATGAAGTTTTAACTACCAACCACAAACACAAATCCTTACTATTAAAAATCACACCCCATGGATAACGCTTCTAACAACAATGCCGTTCCGGTACAGACCGTAGACAGCAATTCACCATTCAATACACCGGCGCAAGTCACTGCCAAAGACCGGGGCCTCATACTCACCATCGTGATAATTCTGCTCATACTTATCGGTATGGCTATAATAGGTTTCCTGTGTATAAAGCAAGGACCTGATACAATACAGGGTCAGGGCGATGCTACCGAGATACGTATATCAGGTAAAATGCCGGGGCGTATAGCTGACTTCTACGTCGAAGAGGGTCAAAAAGTAAAAGCCGGTGACACCTTGGTGCGTATACATTCATCGCTGCTTGACGCCCGTATGGAACAGGCACAGGCTATGGAGGACGTGACACGCGCTACAAATCGTAAAGTAGACGCCGGCACACGCAAGCAGATTATCTCGGCTGCAAAAGACCTCGTAGACCAAGCTCAGGCTGCCGTAGGTATCAGTGAAAAGACCTACCGCCGTATGCAGAACCTCTACGAAAAGGGTGTAGTAAGCGAGCAGAAACGTGACGAGGCCAAAGCTGCCTACGATGCAGCTGTAGCTGGAAAGGCTGCCGCACAGAGTCAGTATGAACTTGCTGTAGCCGGTGCTCAGAAAGAGGATAAGGAAGCTGCTGAAGCTATGGTAAACGTATCTAAAGCCAGTGTCAAAGAGGTTGGTGCAATCTTAGAGGACCAGTACCTTATCGCTCCATGTGACGGTGAGATAACTGTAGTTTATCCACAGGTATCGGAATTGGTGGCTACAGGCGCTCCAATCATGTCGCTGCAGAAAGACGACCACTGGGCAGTATTTAACATGCGCGAAAACATGCTCAAGGACCTCCGCAACGGTTCAAAAATAAAGGTGCATATCCCTGCACTCGACATACACACAACAATGACCGTCTACTACATACGTGACCTCGGCACATACGCCAACTGGCAGGCTACGAAGTCTACCGGTGACTATGACGCCCGCACTTTCCAGATAAAGGCACGCCCAGCACAGAAGATAGATGGATTCCGTCCCGGTATGTCGGTGATATATGAAGGTATAGAAAAATAAGGCTGTCATGAAAAATTCCGGACTCAAAGCCATCATTCAGCGAAGCGTGCTTCAGATAGTGCGCCGCCCCATCTATTGGGCCGGATTCTTCGTGCTGCCTCTGTTCTGCTTCTTTCTGCTGGCCGGGCTCATGGAGAACGGTCTGCCCATCAAGGTACCAGCGGCCATAGTAGACCGCGACGGCACGGCTCTGTCGCGCGAAATATCACAGAATCTTGCCAGTATGCAGATGGTAGAATACTCTGAAAGCTGCGAAAGCTTTACCGAAGCGCGTCATCTGCTGCAGGAGGGGAAAATATACGGATTCTTCATGATTCCGGAGAATTTCCAAGCCGAACTACTCTCAGGCAACGGACCGGCCATCACCTTCTACACCAACATGACCTATTTCGTGCCAGCGTCGCTGCTCTTTAAGACATTCAAGACCACAGCGCTCTTCACTAAGGCTGGAGTAGCCATGTCAGTACTCGATGCCTTAGGCGTAGAATCGGCCGTAGCTTCGCCTGCCAGTCTGCTACAACCGGTCAACATTACAGCACGAGGCTTAGGAAATCCAGGGCTGAACTATGCCATTTACCTGTGTAACTCGTTCATACCCTGCTGTCTACAGCTTATGATAATGCTTATGACATGTTTCAGTATAGGACAGGAAGTCAAATATCATACCTCAATACAGCTGATGCAGATGTCAGGCGGCTCGATTGTAAAGGCTCTTTTCGGTAAGTTACTACCTCAGACAGTGATATGGCTTGTAATGGTAGCATTCATGACCTCATGGCTCTATGGCTGGAACTCCTATCCCATGAATGGTTCGTGGTGGTGGTTTGGTCTTTCGCAGGTTATGTTCGTATTGGCCTCACAGTCATTAGGTGTATTCTTCTTTGGAGTTCTGCCAAATCTGCGTCTGTCGTTATCTATATGCGCCCTGTTAGGCATACTTTCGTTCTCGATAGCTGCCTTTTCCTTCCCGGTTGAGAGCATGTACGGTGCTGTTTCGATATTCAGCTGGATTATGCCGATACGCTACAATTTCCTCATATACATAGACCAAGCACTTAACGGCATACCCGTTTATTATTCGCGTATATGGTTTGTAGCCTATCTCATATATTTTATTTTACCCTTCACAATGCTCTGGCGCATCAAGAAGGCTTTTGTCAAACCCGTTTACACGCCCTGAGGCGTCAATGTTATGTGGAATAAATTCAAACACTCCATAGCCTCGTTCTTCCTTGTATATTGCAAGGAGTTCAAACTTGTGCTGCACGACCAGGGTATCATACTGTTTTTCGCCTTTTTGCCGCTGGCGTATCCTATCATCTATTCGCTTATCTATAACCCTGAGTTAGTGCGCGAGGTCAAGATGGTGGTGGTGGACCATGACCGTTCACAGATAAGCCGCGAACTGGTGCGCAAACTCGACGCATGTCAGGAAATCTATGTCAGAGGCTATGCCGCCGACCTGAACGAAGCCAAACGTGCCATGCACAGTCATGAATGTTTCGGTATTCTTGAGATTCCGGAAGGGTTCGGACGCAAAACCGGTATTGGCGAACAAGCAAATGCTGTTCTCTACAGCGATATGAGTCTGCTGTTGCGTTACCGTGGTTTTCTGGTAGCGTCGACCAATGTCATTCAGGAGATGAGCGCAGAGCTACAGCTTGAGAAAATCAATGAGGTGGCGCCGTTGGCTACTACTATTTCGAGTGGCGATTTGATGACTGTAAATAATATCCCGATGGGTAACACCTCCAGTGGCTTTGATTCGTTCATTATGCCTGGTGTGGTTATCCTCATACTTCAGCAGTGCATCATTCTTGCTGTGGGTATGGCTGGTGGTGCGAAACGTGCCAATCCGCGTCTTATCGGTTATGTCGGTGTCAATCAGGGCGAGTCAGTGCTGGGCAGTATGTTGGCACAGATGCTGTGCTACTTCACTATCATCATGCTTCCAGCTATATTCCTTGTGCACTACGTACCGCTGATATTTGCCTTCCCGATGGCGGGAGAGACCTGGGAGATATTAGCGTTTATAATGCCGATGATATTGGCGAGTATATGTGTTGGCTTCTGTCTGCAAAGTGTTTGCTCGGAACGCGAGTCGGTGTTTGTGCTGTGGGTAATCACTTCGGTGGTGTTCCTGTTCCTGTCGGGCCTGACATGGCCACGCTATGCCATGCACGGTATATGGCGCTTCATGAGTGATTGCGTGCCGGCCACATGGGGCCTCGAAGGCTTTATCAAGATGAATGCTAATGGATCATCATTGGCACAAGTGCGACCGGAGTATATCAACCTTTGGATTCAGACCGGCGTCTATCTTGTGTTGGCTTACGTGGTGCAGCGCTGGATAGTCTATCCGCAGCTGTGGCGCGGGGGGAATGGGAGCAAAGCTCCCGGCGGAAACCAGCTTCGCGAGAACCTATAATACTCTCAGGGGAAACTGGATTCACGAATAGATAGACACACTCAGCGGGAACCAGCTTCGCGAGAACCTATAATACTCTCAGGGGAAACTGGATTCACGAATAGATACACACACTCAGCGGAAACCAGCTTCGCGAGGACCTATGATTTATAAGACTGATACACTCGGCGGAAATCGGCTTCGCGATGATAGAAGGTGAAGCTGATTTCCGCCGAGTGTGTAAGTCTTATTTTAGAGAGAAACTGGGGCGAAGGCTGTGGCCTTTACTCCAGAATATCATTGGCAAGCTCGGCTACGGCTTCGCTATCGGCGAGCCAGCGGCCGGGCTTGTCTGTATCCATGCGGACAAGGTCCATCACGCGTACGTAGTAGAGGGGTGATTCTTCGGCGTCGGCTGGTTCTTCTTCGATAAGGCCTACTGTGAGGGCGTCTGGGTCGATGACCAGCATGGCGTCGTCGCCGTAGGCTTCTTCTTGTTCAAGATACTCGGTTATGGCTGAGAGGAGGGCTTTCTCAAGAGTTTTGTTTTTTTCTGACATGGGGTGTTATTTTTTTGGTGAAATATTGGAGGGGTGAGAACAGGGAGGGGAGAGGTAGGGAAGGCGAGCTAAAGCTCGCGCACAGAACCAGAAGGGGACAGCAGGGAGTAACTGGAGGGGACAGGAGGGAGGCGGAGGTATTCTTTTTTTGTGTGTGGGAGGAGGGGGGGAGGGGAGTGGTGGTGCAAAATTAGTGATTTTTCTGGCTATGGTGGTGCAGATGGGGAGTGCTTCTTTGAGGTTTTGATGATTTTGGCTAATTTTGCATTCCTCTCTCCGTCGGCTTATTCTTCTTTTCACACTTTTTCTCGTCCATATTTATTTGTGTAATGAAAGACCTGCTCAGTTTTCTGAATCGTTTTGCACGTCCGTATAAGTGGAACATTCTGGTCAGCATAATTTTCAATCTGCTCACCTCAATGTTTACGGTGTTTTCATTTGCTTTTATCATGCCGATCCTGCGCATACTGTTCGGTCTTGATACAGCGGATTATAAACTGATGCAGTTTGGCGATGCTTCGTTTGTCGATGTCCTCACCAATAATTTCTACTATTATACTTCAGGCCTTATAGATGATATAGGTGGCAGTGCCACTCTTGCTGTGTTGGCGGTAATGCTTGTGGTGCTTACGCTGATAAAGACCATGACCGCCTACCTCAGCGAGGTGTGTACCATGCCATTGCGTAATGGAGTTGTGCGTGATATACGCAACGCAATGTACCGCAAAATACTGTCACTGCCAATAGGTTTCTTCTCGAATGAGAAAAAGGGTGATATAATGGCGCGTATATCGGGTGATGTCACCGAAGTCGAAGCCTCAGTCATGGCAAGTCTTTTCGCACTTGTTAAATATCCTATCATGATTCTGGTTTGTCTCGGCATGATGCTTGCCATGAGTTGGAAGCTGACCGTCTTTGTGCTTGTCCTGCTACCTATAGCCGGCTGGATAATGGGTGCTGTAGGTAAGAAACTCAAAGCTCAGTCGCTGTCACTTCAGAATACATGGGGAACAATCCTATCCACTGTTGAAGAGAGCGTAGGTGGCCTCAGAGTCATAAAAGCCTTCAATGCCGAGCGACACATGGAAAAGGTGTTCGGTGAAGAGACGCAAACATACTACAAACAGTGCAACCGCCTCAATTATCGACAGGCACTCGCTCACCCCATGAGCGAATTTTTAGGTACCATAGCTGTATCGGCCGTACTTTGGTTCGGTGGTTCACTGATTCTATCAGGAGACAGTTCAATTGACGCAGGTGCCTTCATTCTGTTTATGGTGCTTTTCTACAGCATTATAAATCCTGCCAAAGACCTCTCCAAGACATCATACGCAGTACAGAAAGGTATGGCCTCAATGCAACGAATCGATATGATTCTCAATGCCGGTAATCCCATAACTGACCCGACGGCACCCACGGCATTGCCAACTACAGGTAAAGATAAAGGCCACATACGTATGCGCGACGTATCGTTTTCATACGATGGAGAGCGTCGTGTACTTGACCACATAGATCTTGACATTCCTGCCGGACATACAGTAGCCCTTGTAGGCCAATCAGGGTCAGGAAAGTCTACATTAGTTGACCTTATCCCACGTTTCTGGGACGTACAGGAAGGCACAGTCGAAGTCGACGGCCATGATGTACGCGAATATCGTGTTGCTGACCTACGTTCGCTCATGGGTAATGTCAATCAGGAAGCTATCCTTTTCAACGACACAGTATTTAATAATATAGCTTTCGGCACTGAGGGAGCCACACGCGAACAAGTTGAAGCAGCCGCCCGTATAGCCAACGCCCATGACTTTATCATGGACATGCCAGAAGGCTATGATACTGCTATAGGCGACCGAGGCAGCCGCCTGTCGGGAGGACAGCGGCAACGTCTCAGTATAGCCCGTGCGGTACTGAAGAATCCGCAAATACTCATACTCGACGAAGCCACCTCTGCGCTCGACACCGAGAGCGAACGTCTCGTACAGGAAGCCCTGGAACGACTCATGCGCGATCGTACCACACTGGTCATAGCTCACCGCCTTTCGACCATAACCAATGCTGACACAATCTGTGTCATGCACGAAGGACGCATTGTAGAGCGAGGTTCACACGCCGAACTCATGGCACTCGGCGGTCACTACCGACGTCTTGTCGAAATGCAACAGATGGCATAAAAAAGATAATACTTACGTCACATTCGGAAGCCGAGATGTGTCATGTTTATGAAGACGTTTCCGGAAACAAACGAATTCTTAAACCTTATTTCATCATCTCAAACCAATTCCGAATCATGACAGCTACTTTAGTACCTATATTCATCTGCGTGGTGTTGCCCGTAGCGATAGTACTCATAGTGTCTTGGACCAAGATGAGTATCAACAACAGCCGTACGCAGATACTTATGAAGGCCATTGAAGTCAATAAAGACGTAGATATAAAGGGTCTGGCCGAATCAATGCGACAGCCTCGTAGAACTCCCAAAGAAATACTCAACCTTCGTCTGTTGCGTGGTTGTATGTTTCTTTCTATTGGTGTCGTGCTTATAATCACCTCTATAATCTTGCTTTTCTCTGAAACAATATTCAATTCAGATATATCAGGCATGATTATGGTAATAGGTGCCATATTAATAGCAATAGGGGCGAGTTATCTGATTGTGTACCGTATAACACGTAGCCAAGTCAAACCGCAGGACGAGTATAGTGATACAGATACCCCTAAAGAGCCATAATTGTAAGCCTAAGCACCTATGACACGTCAGCAGTTCATAGAGCAGGTAAAGAATACACAAACGATATTCAGACGTTTTCTGACAGCCTTATGTTGTGGTGACAAACAACTGGCCGACGACCTTGCCCAAGAGAGCTATATAAAAGCCTATATCGCCATCGACTGTGGCAACACCCCGGAGAATTTCAAGGCTTGGCTTTACCGTATAGGCTATAATCTGTTTCTCAACTACAGGCGTTCTGAAAGACCTTCCGACGACTCTGCATCTCTGCTCGGCATGGCAGCCGAGCAGAGAGCTGACGATTTTTTCCGCTATCAAGACCTCTATACAGCTCTTGACTCACTGCCACCGAAAGAGCGTATGTCGGTTCTACTTTATTATATGGAAGGGTATGCTACCAAAGAAATAGCCGCTATAACAGAGACAACTGACGAGGCGGTAAGGCAACATCTGGCACGCGGACGACGTCATCTTCGCGACCTGCTCTAAACCATCACAACCACAACAGAAATTTACCGATAACATGCAAAAGAAAGATTCCGAGCCAACAGTTCAGGACAACGAATTGAAAGCCTTGTTCAGTAATTTCGACCCCACACTCTCGTCCCACAAGCGATTTATAATAAATCTGCACCGGCGTCTCGAAACCATTGAACTTTTACACCGTGAGATGGCTTCAATACGACGAAAAAATCGTCGCGCAGTGGTCATGGCGGCTATTGCTGGCTTTGTAGCAGGTGTAGCAAGCTGTTTGTTAATGCCTTCACTTGCCTCCCTAATGACAGCTCTACAGATACATAATACTTCTTTATCCGTAGCTTCACCAGAATTTTCCGTACTACTATGGCTCTTGCCAGCCGGTGTCACTCTACTTACTTCATTAGGAATATACAACCTCACATCACGTACAGGTTATTGATTTAATACTTTGCAATATGGGGGCGAATGATTACTTTTGCAGAGAACTAAACACCGATAACCATGCACTACGATATATTAACAGAGAAACTCGCTAAATACCGTCCTCAACTTGTAGCCACCACACCGACCGGAGACCTCGACCCTGATTCAACAGCAGATGAAGTACTGGCCGGTCTTGCTCGTCTGTGTCAACACCTGAATCCGCTTGAAGGTATCGACGTCATAGCCCTTGCAGTATGCAAATATACTGCTATGGCCACTACTCCGACAGAGAAGGCTATCGCCGTAAAGGCAGCTGAAGCCTTAGCCGGACTGATACGTCATAACGAAATGCTTAATGCTTTTGCCGAACCCATCGAGATGATGGGAACAGCTCTTATGCAGCCGTCAGACGATGACCTTGAATAAGGAATCTGCTCCTGTTCTTACTTACCGGTAACTTCAAAACAGAAATATCTTTCCCCCCTTATGAAAAAGAAACACTTTATAACGGCTGCTATAGCTATGGTTGGCCTATGTGTGCTGACAGCCCAAGCTGAAACTCCTAAGTATATTTTCTATTTTATCGGAGATGGCATGGGCATGGGGCACGTCATGGCCACACGAAACTACCTGCGCACGGTGCATAATCCCGATTCGTTACCGCTGATGATGACATTCCCGGTAGCATCACCTGTACAGACATACTCTTTCTCGTCTACCACTACTGATTCTGCAGCTGCCGGCACAGCACTATCCACAGGCCACAAGACCACCAACTATATGCTCGGTGTTTTGCCAGACACAATACCGGTCACATCAATAGCTGTAGATTTGAAAGACCTTGACTATGGCATAGGTATCATCACTTCAGTAGCACCCGACGATGCCACACCAGGTGCTTTCTATGCTCATGTACGCGACCGTAAACTTTTTGACGACATAACCGCTGATGCCGCTGCGTCAGGTTATGACCTTATAGCCGGTGCCGGACTGCGCGGCAGTGCTGATGCTGCCGATGTATTGCGTCGTGGAGGCTTCGATGTAGTGTACGGACTCGACGAGTTCAACGCTTCTGATGCACCCCGTAAATTCCTGCTTGACACACATACTGAACACCCTTGGAGCATAGGTTATACGATAGACGGGCCTTGGGGCTCACTTACATTACCTGAAATGACCGAAGCAGCCATAAACCACCTGAGTGTGACACACCCCGACCGCTTCTTCTTAATGTGTGAAGGTGGCAATATCGATCATGCTGCACACAGCAACGATGGTGCTACGGTAATACGCGAAGTATTGGCCTTTCAAGACGCCATACGTCACGCCTATAATTTCTATCTCGAACATCCTGAAGAGACCCTGATAATCGTGACCGCTGACCATGATACAGGTGGTATGGCAGCCAAAGGAAACGCACGTTTTGATTTGGTAGACCTACAGAAAATGTCTAAGGACAAATTCAACGAGATGTGCCGTGACATAGCCGACAGTGGCTCGATGTCATGGCCCGAAATGAAAACACAACTACGCGAACTCTTCTCACTTGGCGATGCCATACCTCTTAGCGAGGAGGACGAAGCGGAACTAAGCGCCATGTTCGCTGCGACGATGAGTGGAACAGCCGGTACTGAACAGACCATATACAACTCCTATAGCGATTTCGTAGGCCGTGTATTCCGTATCATCAACGAAGCTATGGGTATCGGGTGGATTACTGGGTCACACACCTCTAATCCTGTGCCGGTATTCGCAATTGGAAATGGAGCTGAACACTTCAATTACTTTATGAATAACATAGACATCCCACACAATATTTTAGTTCCTTGATTACCAAGTATATAATTTTATCATAAATAAAAAAGTATATAGTTTGCGTCATTTTTACGCAAAAATATTTGGTAGGCTAAAAATTAATTTTTAACTTTGCGTCAAATTAACGAAAAGAGCATATCTTCCATGAATTCCCAGACTGGTCCACAAGACAAAAACCGTTACTGTTACCAGTATCCGCATCCGGCCATGACAGCTGATTGCGTAATATTTGGTTTCGACGGCCAGAAGCTGAAATTGCTTCTTGTGGAACGTGGCCTACCTCCCTACAAAGGATGTTGGGCACTCCCAGGCGGATTTATGAGGATTGATGAGAGCATAGAGCATACAGCCCAGCGGGAACTGCGTGAGGAGACAGGTTTGCGCAACATCTATCTCAAACAGTTCAAAGTCTACAGTCGTCCTGACCGCGATCCGAGAGAGAGAGTGGTGACAGTAGCCTTTATCGCTCTGGTGCGTCCCGATGACTATCATGTCGTAGGCGGTGACGATGCTGTGCGAGCACTATGGTTCGACGAGTCGATGCTACCCCCTCTGGCATTTGACCACGCCGACATCATACGTGAGGCTCGCGAACATCTGAAGGAAATATTGAAACTTCGGCCAGTAGCTTTCGAACTACTGAACAAAGTATTCACTATCAATGAACTTCAGACTGTGTATGAAGTTATAAATCGTGCCAGCTACGACAGACGTAACTTCATGCGAACAGCACTTGAATCAAAAGTCATTACCGAGGTTGAAGGTCAACGTGTACGTACAGGCGGACGTATGGCAAAGCTATTCACCCGTAGTGCCTCTTTCGCTTGTTCTAAGATTTCCCTATCTGTCAGAGAAGAGCGCAGGAGTTTTTTTCAGAGTTTCGGAGTGCTTACGCCTCATAAGAAGCCACAAGCACCAGAGATGTTTGAAGAAAATGCTTCTGATGAGGACAACACTAAGGACCAACCTAAAGACTCAACCAAGGGTCTTTTTAATTTCTGATATTATATTCTCTTCATATACGCCTTTGACACATAACGGCTTCCCGCCGCCACGGCTTACAGACTATGTATCCTGTTTTTGTCTCTCCTCTGCGTTATCCTATTCTTCCTCTCTTCTATTTTTTCTCTCTTCCACGCCAAAACAAAAAACATTCATTAGAAAAACATTCATCTAAACAGCAAAATTATGGAAAAGACAACAGTGTTTCACCTTATTATCCTCGATGAGAGCGGTTCGATGTCATCGTTACGGAATCAGACAGTGTCGGGCTGCAACGAGAACCTCAACGTCATACGCTCTCTACAGGAGAAGTATGGTGACACACAACGCAACCTTGTGAGCATCTACCTGTTTCAGAGTAACCCAGATATTCCTTCACGTTATCTGGTGAAGAATGTGCCTATCAGCGAGGTAAAAGATCTTACTGCTGAACAGTATAAGCCGTGGGGTGGAACCCCACTTCTCGACGCTGTAGGTTCTACATTGATAGATCTCAAAGCTGTAGCATCAACTCACGAAGACGCAACAGGTATAGTTACTATCATTACTGATGGTATGGAGAATGCTTCGACCCATTACAACTGGGCACAAGTAGCCTCTCTAATCAGTGAGCTGAAAGAGCAGGGGTGGACAATCAATCTTATCGGTGCCAACATCGACGTAAATGAAATGGCACACAAAATGGAGATTGATAATACTCTCGCTTTCGAGGCTAACCAGGAAGGTACCAAAAATATGTGGGCAGGCTTCAACGACTCTGTATCCGAATGTTTTGCCAGCCGCATGGATTTTGAGCTTGAGAATCCCAACATGTCACGTGAGGAACGTGTAAAAGAGCGTAAAAGATTCTCTTCAAATTTCTTCAAAAAGAAGTAATAAACTTTCAGTTAAGGTAAAAGACACTTAAGAAGTAAAAAAGATAATAAAAAGACGGTAGAAATTTAGAATGTAAGCTAAATTTCTACCGTCTTTTTATTATCTTTACACACGTAGCCCTAAGTAAACGTAAGCAGCTTTTAAATGAACCCTAATGATTAAGGTTATGTTTTACATATAAAAAGCTATTGTTATGAATAATAATGAATCATTGTTTGATCTTACGGGAAAGGTAGCCGTTGTAACAGGCGGAGGTGACGGTATCGGCAAAGCTTCGTGCGAGATTCTTGCAGCTGCCGGTGCAGCAGTTGTGGTAAGCGATATTTCGCTTGAAAAAGCGCAGAGTGTAGCTGACAGTATCAAGGCCGCCGGTGGCAAAAGTGCAGCCGTAGTCTGCAATGTGCTTAACACTGATGACCTTACACATCTTATAGATTTCACGGTAGAAACCTTCGGCACAGTCAATATCCTTGTCAACAACGCCGGTCTCGGCGGAGGTGGCCGTGAGAATCCCTTCAAGATTGATCGTGCGTATGTGGAACGTATCTATGCCATCAACGTCTTTGCACCTTGGCAGCTATGTAAACTCGCTGCCCCGCATATGCAGAAATCCGGTTACGGCAGCATAGTCAACATAACCTCAATGAGCAGTATCAACAATAGTCCAGACATGGCTATTTACGGTTCATCGAAGGCTGCTCTCAACCATCTGGCTTCAAATCTCGCTTTTGATTACGGTCCGATGGGTATACGTATCAATAATGTTGGGCCTGGTGCTACACGCACACATGCCCTTGCTACGGTGCTTACACCTGAAATTGAAGCAAAAATGCTTGCTCATACTCCTATTCACCGTCTCGGTGAGGTGTCGGATATTGCAGGTGCCGTGCTCTATTTCGCAGCCCCTATATCCGCATGGGTCAGCGGACAGACCCTTATGGTAAACGGTGGCGGAGTGCAGACACTCGACTGAAATATAAAAACCGGTTTCTGTCGTGACTTTATTCTGAAAGTCACGACAGAAACTAATTTCTAACCTAACTATATACTTATATGGCAAAGAAATCAAATGTCCTCCCTGAAGATCCACGACTGGAAGAGATGAGAGAAATAGCCAAAAATCACCCTGGTAAATTCGTCCTGCTTGATGAAGAGGGCAACCTGGTGATACCACCCATTTATGACTTCATAGGAGCACCTGTGAATGGTATCTGCCTGATACAGAAAGACGGAAAATATGGATATGTGCGTACAGATGGCAGTATTATTGCAGAACCTTCGTTTGAAAAGGCATGGTCTTTCGATGATGGATTAGCACCTATAGAAGTAAATGGGAAATGGGGCTTTATCGATGAGAGTGGCAAGGTTGTTATCGCTCCGCAATATGATGAACGCACTTATTTCTCCGAAGGCCTGGCAGTAATCAAGAAAAATAACAAATATGGTTATATTGACTTAGCTGGCAATACTGTTATTGAACCTGCATACGAATATGCACAAGCGTTTAAGAATGGTCTGGGCATGATTAAGCTTAACGGTAAATATGGCTTTATCAATGCCCGTGGAGAAATGGTCATAGCTCCTGAACTTGAAGCTGTCAAATCATCAGCGCTGTATAATGGAGCATGGCAAAAAGATTTTGCAGTAGCTACTTTAAATGGAGCCCAAGGCATAATTGATGTTACAGGCCGTTGGGTGTTACCTCCGAAATACTCTGAAGTACGTCTCTTCTTAAACATGGCAAGTTCACGTCAAGAAGTTGACGGAGAAGTATTGGCCGAATTTGAGGTTCTTCCCGGTGGATGTGGCCTGATTTCACAGAACGGTAGAATTGTGGCACAGCCGGTATTCAAAAAGATATTTAAATTTAGCAATGGACTTGCAGCTGCCCAGGAGGCTTCTGGAAAATGTGGCTATATAAATCTGGACGGAGAGTGGGCTCTTGCTCCGCAATATGACGGTATTTCTGATTTCAAAGGTGAGTTGGCACTTGTGAGAAGCAAAGACCGTAAGTATGTCATCAATAAGGAAGGTAAGGAAGTCGGAGATAAATTTAAAATCTTAGCCAATAACCTAAATGGTAAAGATTACGTTATACCTGACCGCTATGTCATAGCAAGAAATGGCAAATGGGGTCTTTTTGATGGTAACTTAACAGAGATACTACCTGTTGAATTTGACTCTATGGAACTCTGGGGTCCAACAGAACTGATTGAAGTAGAAAAAGACGGTAAGTATGGTCTTATAGATAAAAATGGTAAAGAAATATTACCCATTAAATACAAACAATTTAATGCGGTGAGAGAAGATAAGCCGTTAGCCGAAATAGGTGAAGACTGGGGAACTAACGAGGGAGCTATTAATGCTGAAGGGAAGTGGATAGTACCTCCTGTCTACACCCGCTGTTATGTATATTCCGATGTCATCACTGTGGAGAAGGATAACTTGAAAGGACTATTGGATTTAGAGGGTAACGAAATTTTTCCGTGCAGTCTTGAACAGATAGGGTCTTTTTACAACAGTAGTATGACTACAGCAAGAAAAGACGGTAAATACGGAGTACTATCCAATAAAGGTGAGTGGATTATCAAACCGGAATTCGAGGGTATAGAGGTGCCCGCTGAAGGACTGGCTGCCGCACGTAAGGATAACAAATGGGGTTTTGTCAATCTACAAGGCGAATGGGTGATTGAGCCAACATGGAAAGGTATAGAAGGTGATAAATTCACAAACGGAGTAGCCGTGGCTGTCGATGAGTCTGCCAAATCTGTAATAATAGACCGCACCGGTAAAGCACTTACAAAACCTGCATCCACTGTTAGGCTATACGATGCAAAAGACGGTATGAGGCTTATTAAGGTCGGCCGCAAGTTCGGTTATTTGACTGATGATGGCAAAGTAGCAATCAAACCGACATTCGATGAGGCTGAAGATTTCTCTGATGGCTGGGCACAAGTAAGTCTTAAAGTCGATAAACAGCCTGTATGGACATTCATCGACCGCGAAGGAAGATATGGTCCTGTCTACAACGAACAAATCAGCCTTTTCGGTTCACTCACCGAGGTAAAGCAAGATGAAAAAATAGCATTACTACGTCCCAATGGTACCATGGCTATACCCTATATTTTCAGTCGTGTAGATAAGAAATCCGAAGGTTTCATTCCGGCCAGAATCGCAGGTTTTTGATGATACCTAAACCTTAGATTGATAATCAGAGGGAGTATCGGAACTGAAGTGACCCCCAAAAGTTGGACGGGTTAAATATTATCCAATCTTAGAAAGAG
>CAYNUE010000008.1:0-23496 GCA_964400325.1 uncultured Sangeribacter sp.
GTCTATTATAGGCGCCAAAAGCTACGAATATTTGGACGGCGACGAGATTGTGTGCGTAGACGGCAACAAAAGTCACATCGTCTACGGCACCGGCACGGAGGATATAATTAATTCGGCATGGTACTTTGTAGCGGGCTCGTTTACGCAAGCGTTCCACGGCGCCCCTACGGTTGGACGCGCCGACAACGGCAATAAGGGTATGAACACCATGTACGCATGGTATATATTTAACCAAATTAATTTCCGCGACGGCATTTACGCTACGGTTGAGCACGGGCCGCAAAGCTTGACGCAAGGAGAGCAAACAAGTATAACGGCGTTTTATTATCATAACCCGCGTGCTCAAATGGTCAAAACCGACGAGTTTGCTTTTGATACCGCGCAAACGGACGCCAATAAATCTGTATCCTCCATTGGCATGAAGTGCTGATATGGGTGATAGCAAGCAGGGCATTTTGTTGGTGGCTCAGTACCTTCATAGATGTAACCACATACGAGACACTGCCATTTGATAGGGGTATCACGTTTCCATACTGTACCGGTCTCAATACGTTCACGCATCTTTTTGAAGCGAGCTTCGTGATGAGCTTCAATAGTAGCTATGGCACGGAAACGAGCAGCTATCTCGGGGAAGCCTTCCTCAGCAGCGACCTTTGCTGATTCGGTATACTGGTTCACACCTTCTTGCTGTTCTTCTTCAGCAGCGATGACCAAATTATCGGCAGTAGTACCGATAACGCCAGTATCTACACCAAGAGGAGTACTCTCAACAGCGCCGTCAACAAGATATTTCAGGAATATCTTAGCATGGTGCAATTCGTTATCAGCTGTCTCTGCAAAGAGATTGGCATATTGGAAATACTGTTCTTTCTGAGCCTGCTGGCCGTAGAAAGTGTAACGTGTATAAGCTGCTGACTCGCTCATATAAGCGTTTGCCAAATTCACTTCTGTACGTGTACCCTTGATGCTTTTAGGAGGGGTTGTGGTGTCTGACATAGTTTATCTATAATTTTAATGGGTTAAACGTATTCACAAGCTTTCGAGTTACCAGATTAGTTATGCCTTTGATAGCCGGAAGCTACAATAATCTAACATCTATTCCTATATAATAGTTTGCTTATTTCCTAATATTTTTAGATTCTTTACTTCGAAATTAATGAAGTATTAGTCTTGCCAACAGTTAGGGTGTAGGGGAACAATAGGTCACTTATTGGGTATGCGTCTGTCAAATCGGAAAAAAATACTAACTTTGTATTGAAATAGTTGTTATTATATTGATGCAACCCAAAGAAAAGCATATAAAGATATGATAAGAAACACACGTAACGGACGTCCTAATTTTGAGGCCGATAAGATTCAGGCTTGGCAGAATACAGGCGACGAAGCTATAGAACTCTACGATGCCTTAATGTTAATGCGCCCTGGCCTAAAGAAGCCGGAGGCTAAACGTTGGCTCAAATTCGGTCATCTTATGGTAGATGGTGTGGTGAGTACGGGTGTACACACTACAGTCTTGCCGGGGCAATGGGTAGAACTTAATCTTACACGCCCGTTCGTGGTATTTAAACATCCTCGTATAGATATTGTATATGAAGATGATGATGTTATAGTTATCAATAAAGGCTATGGTCTGCTATCTGTGGGTACCAATTCAACTAAAAAGGAGGAAACTGCCTACGATATACTTAAAGACTATGTGAAAAAGGTACATCCTTCTAATAAGCTCTTCATTGTGCATCGTCTTGATCGTCACACCTCTGGTCTGATGATGTTTGCTAAGACTCAGGAAGCACAGGAGGTATTACGTCACAATTGGAATAATATGGTACTCGAACGATTGTACGTAGCCGTGCTCGAAGGTTATTTGGATCAGGACCAAGGATACGTCAAGAGTCGTTTGACTGAAAATAGCCGTTTTGAGGTATATACTACTGATGTTGAAGGTGAAGGAAAGTTAGCAGTTACACACTATAAAGTGTTGAAACGCGGAGGTGGTTATACACTTGCTGAATTTTCACTCGATACAGGACGTAAAAATCAGATAAGGGTGCATGCTAAGGATTTAGGTCATCCGATTGCTGGCGACCGTAAATATGGTGCTAAAACCAGTCCTATTAACCGTCTGTGCCTGCATGCCCGCACGTTGAGATTTGCTCATCCCATAACTCGCAAGGATATGAACTTTGAGCAACCAATACCTCCAAAATTTCTCTCTGTAGTGCGTGGAGGTCACACTCCACGTGTTCTGGCCTCAGATGCTGAGGACATTACTGACTGAAACTATATCCGCTAAAGTTATACATTATGCCTTTAGACACAACCTCATATTATCCCGACGTGCCTTCGTCTGAGCCTGAGGCTGGACGCGCTGGTCAGCCACGTGTCGAACCTGAGAAGCCTGAATCGTCCTTGCCTGAGCCAGAACAGGTACCCGAACCTGTGAGTCAACCAGAAGAACCAGATGGACCGAAATGGCTTACATTAGTATGTAATATACTTTCGTGGGTACTGGTTCCTTTGTTGATGCCAGTTTATGGTGTTATGTTGATATTCGGGCTTTCCATACTCGACATAGCCCCAATGCCAACTCGCGTACTGTTTACAATCATAGTGTTTGTATTCAATGTACTTATACCTATGGGTATGGTGATGCTTCTGAAGAAAGCCGGTTTGGTCAATGATATAGGACTTAATGGCCGAAAAGAACGTCTGTTACCTTACATTATCACTATATTGTGTCTTGGTGCTACTGCCTGGTTTATGTCACTCAAGGGAGCACCATTATGGATGTCAATGTTCTTCATTGGCGGTGCCATAGCTGGAGTTATTAATCTTGTTGTCAATTTTTATTGGAAAATAAGTGCCCACTCTGCCGGTATAGCCGGTATAGTGGCTATGCTGCTACGTATAATGCGTGATGGTTTTCCCGAACCTTCTACGTTTTCGTGGTTGATAGCGGTTATATTGTTAGCTGGATTGCTTGGGGCCGCACGTGTATGGCTCGGACGTCATACTGTGTGGCAAGTATTAGCTGGCTATGCCGTTGGCTTCTGCAGCGTGTTTTTCATTACTTTGATACACTGATATAGCTTTATCGATAATGAGTCTTTACAATTATAAACGCCGTCATAGTACCGTTACCCATGCCGGTAAAATAAAGATAGGCGGTGAAAATCCTGTGGTTGTACAGTCGATGGCCAACACCTCGACTATGGATACCGCTGCCAGTGCAGCTCAAGCTCTGCGTATAAGTAATGTTGGTGGCGAACTTGTGCGTTTTACTACTCAAGGTGTTCGCGAGGCCGAGAATATGGCAAATATACGTCGTGAACTTGATGCAGTAGGTTGCGATGTGCCTCTTGTAGCTGATGTGCATTTTAATCCGCGAGCAGCTTTTGCCGCTGCTACCACAGCGCAGAAAGTACGTATCAATCCCGGTAACTTTGTAGATGCTGCACGTACGTTCCGTAAGCTGGAATTTACAGATGAGGAATATGCAGCTGAAATAGAACGTATACGTAAGCAACTAAAACCGTTTCTTGAACTTTGTCGCGAGCACGATACGTGCGTACGTCTTGGGGTCAATCACGGTTCTCTCAGTGACCGTATCATGAGTCGCTATGGTGATACCCCAGCAGGTATGGTTGAATCCGTTATGGAATATTTGCGTATATGCCGCGAAGAGAATTTCGATAATATTGTAATATCTATCAAAGCCTCAAATGTGACTGTCATGGTTGAAACGGTTAAATTGCTTGTGGCTGAGATGGAACATGAAAATATGGCTTTCCCGTTACATCTCGGTGTCACTGAGGCAGGTGACGGTGAAGACGGACGTATAAAGAGTGCTGTAGGTATAGGAACTCTGTTGGCAGAAGGTATTGGTGATACTATCCGAGTATCTCTGAGCGAGGCTCCGGAAGCGGAGATACCAGTTGCACAGGCTTTACGTGATTACATATCTCTTCGTAATACTCATGCTGCCATTAAAGAACCTGAATCAGTCAAACCGGGTCCGGCACGTAATTATGCCATACTCTCCGGTATATTAGCTCATCCTTATCCTATAGTGGCAGGATTGGATTATGCACGTACTGATACCAATACTTGGCATCATGTCGACGCCTCTGAAGAACCCTTGCTTTATAATGACACTTTACCTGTTATATTATCCTCGGGGCATGTGAATAGGGTAGGCGAGATTGCCTCTTGGATAGATCGTTTTGTAGCTATGGGAGGACGTAACCCGATTGTGGTGCGTCTGACTTTCGATACTACTGACCCTGAATTGCTACAGGTACAGGCAGGTGCCGATTTCGGCGCATTGCTCCTTAATGGTTACGCTTCAGGTATTGATATCGAGGCGCCAGCTTTTGAGGAAGAAATGCTTCAGCGTATGGCTTTAGGCATACTTCAGGCGGCTCGCCTACGCATATCCCATACCGAGTTTATAGCTTGTCCAAGTTGTGGACGAACTTTATTTGACCTCATAGCTACTTTGGCTGAGGTGAAGGCCGCTACATCACATCTGACTGGATTGAAAATAGGAGTAATGGGCTGTATAGTTAATGGTCCGGGTGAGATGGCAGATGCTGATTATGGATATGTAGGTGCCGGTCCTGACCGTGTAAGTCTTTACAAGGGTAAGGAGCTTGTACTTAAAAATGTCACACGTGCGGAAGCTCTTCCAGCCCTTATCGAACTTATAAAGGCTAACGGCGATTGGCATGAACCCTCCCAAACAGAAAACTAAAGCAACTTTATCAAAATTCCATATATACTAAAAAGCACGGATTAAAAAAATCCGTGCTTTTTAGTATACTCTTTATTAACAAGAAACGCTTATGATTTGACTGACCATTCGACACCGTTCTTAGTATCTTTGATGTCAAAGCCGAGAGCTGTAAGTTTGTTGCGGATAAGATCAGAGGTTGCCCAGTCTTTGGCAGCCTTGGCATTTTTACGTATATCCATAAGCAGGTCTACAGCGCCTTCGTAGGCCTTGACTGCATCGCTACTTTCGTTATCAGCTGTCACACGTACGCCAAGCAGTTCCACAAGGAAGACATCAAACAGATGACGCAGACGGCTCAAATCTTCGGCATTGAGACGGATAGTACCGTCAGCGGCCTGATTGATGAGTTTGCAGGCTTCGAAAAGTGTGGCAATAACCATCGGTGTGTTGAGGTCATCGTCAAGTGCCTCGTAACATTGCGTTGCGAAATCCGGTACTTCTATCGTTGATTTTTCAGCCGGTAACAGACTCTGTAAGCGTCGGTAACCATCAAGCATCTTCTGTAAAGCCTTTTCAGCAGCTTGAAGTGCTTCATTCGAGAAATCGACTGTCGAACGATACTGTGCTTGAAGGATAAAGAAGCGTATTACCATCGGCGAGTATGGCTGTGTAAGCAGTGGATGTGAGCCGTCATAGAACTGTTCAAGCGTTATGAAGTTGTTGTATGACTTGCCCATCTTCTTACCATTGATGGTAATCATATTATTATGCATCCAATAGCGTACGGCTTCATGTCCCTGCGCAGCCACACTCTGAGCTATCTCACATTCGTGATGCGGGAACATAAGGTCCATGCCACCACCGTGAATATCGAAGGTCTCACCCAGATACTTCTCGCCCATAGTTGAACACTCAAGATGCCAACCTGGGAAGCCTTCACTCCATGGCGAAGGCCAGTGCATTATGTGTTCTGGTGCTGCTTTCTTCCACAATGCGAAATCAAGCGGATTACGTTTTTCCTGCTGGCCATCGAGTGTGCGTGTATTGTTCTGCAATTCCTCGATATTGCGGCCTGACAGTTTGCCATAGTGATGATCGCGGTTATACTTCTCAACATCAAAATATACCGACCCTTCACTCTCGTAAGCGTAACCGGCATCAAGAATCTTCTTGATATATTCTATCTGTTCAATGATGTGACCCGAAGCGTGAGGTTCTATACTGGGTGGCAGCACATTAAGTGCATCCATATCGCGGTGGTAGCGATTGAGATACATCTGCACCACCTCCATAGGTTCGAGCTGTTCGAGTCTTGCCTTTTTTGCTATTTTATCCTCACCTTCGTCAGCATCATGCTCAAGGTGTCCGACATCAGTTATATTACGTACATAGCGTACCTTATATCCAAGATGACGCAGATAGCGGAACAGAATGTCGAATGTTATGGCCGGCCGGGCATGGCCCAAGTGGGCATCTCCATACACCGTCGGACCACACACGTACATACCCACAAGCCCCTCATGGAGGGGCTTGAAAGGCTGTTTGATACGTGTAAGTGAATTGTATAGGGTCAGATTGTTGTCCATCATACCCTGTTCACTTATAAGTAGGTTTATCAGTTGTTGCTGGGCTGGTTGCCACGGGGCTTGATTTCGCCGAACTGGTTCTCATACTTCTGTACATTGTCAGACAGAGCATAGAGAAGCTGCTTAGCGTTTTCAGGGCTCATTACGATGCGTCCTACAACGGGTGCCTGAGGCATACCGGGTGCAGCGAAAATGAAGTCAATGAGGAACTCGTTGGGACCGTGACCGATCATAGCGAGGTTGCTGTACTTGCCGTCAGCCATTTCGGGACGGAGCTGAATCTGAAGCTGCTGTTTGTTCTGTTCGTTAGCTGCCATAGTGTTATTAGTGTTTAAAGTTGTTTATGTTGAAAATATATCTCTATTATCGTAGCTGACAAGCTTGTAGAAGCGGTATCTGCCAGCTTATACAGCACAAATTGTGCCGAAATCGAATGCGAAGATAGATAAAAAAAACGACATGGCCAATTATCACGGCTATGTTAACACCGTGTTAACACCGTGTATATCTTCTTCGGGGTCTGCCTTTAGGTCAATTGTATCTGCTTCTATACGTCCGTCAGCCATGTGTACTACACGGTCTGCTACTGCTTCCATAGAAGGATCATGGGTAACGATGACAAATGTCTGATGCAGTTCATCACGCAGACGTCGGAATGTATCTTGTATTTCTTGACGGTTGTGTGAGTCGAGACTACCGGTAGGTTCGTCAGCCAGTACTACACGTGGTTTGTTGATTAGAGCACGGGCTATGGCGCAACGTTGTTTCTCTCCGCCCGACAGTTGTGACGGCCGGTGTTGTAGTCTTTCGCCCAGGCCAAGCATATCAAGCAATCGACGTGCCTCGGCCTCGGCTTCACGACGTCCTATGCCGGCTATAAGAGCTGGCATAGCTACATTCTCAACAGCCGTAAACTCAGGTAAGAGCTGATGAAATTGGAATACGAAACCGATATTACGATTGCGGAACTCCGACAGCTTACGGTCTGACAGACTTGTCAAGTCTGTACCATCATAGCTTACTGTGCCCGAATCGGGACGGTCAAGAGAGCCGGCTATTTGTAATAAAGTGGTTTTACCAGCACCGCTTGGGCCTACTATAGCCATGAGTTCCCCTTCGCCGACAGTCAGCGATATGTTATGTAGCACTGTCAGAGTGCCATAGGTCTTTGTGATGTTGTTGAGTGTTATCACGTCTTATGTATTGTGAGAGCTTACTTCGCTATACGCATTATGGCATAATTGGCCATAAATATACCGAATAGTGCTGGAATTGTAGCTAAAGTGCCGTATGAAGTACGCTTGTTAGCTGTATTCACTTCTACAAGTGATGCAGTATGAGGAGTCTCTGAGCTTGCCACTACCTTTAGTGGATGACGTAGGCCGGCTTTGCGTAGACGTTGTCGTACCGCACGTGCCAGACCATCCTCACGAGTTTCCCAAAGATCAGCATAGCCTACTTTTGTTGGGTCTGTTCGTCCGCCTGCTCCCATAGAAGAAATAACGGGTATGTTATGTCTTAGGCAATGACTAAGAAGAGCTATTTTGGGGGCTACCGTGTCTATGGCGTCAAGCACAAAGTCGAAACCGTTATCAAGAATTGTACTTACGTTATCGGGAGTCAAAAATTCTTTTAGAGGCTCTACGTTAATTTTAGGATTTATATCTCGGAAACGTTCAGCCAATAAAGATACTTTCGGCTGTCCAACTACTGATAATGTAGCTATTAATTGACGGTTGACATTAGTGAGGTCAACATTGTCAGCATCTATAAGACACAGATTACCTACACCGGCGCGTGCCAGCATCTCAGCTGCGTATCCACCGACACCACCTACACCAACTACGAGTATACGCGACCGCGCGAGCCGTCCGACAGCTTCACTGCCGAGCAGCCGCACGGTGCGGTCGTCCCAGGAGGGAGTAGTTATACTATCGATGATAGATGCCTCCCTTTCGTTATCAGAGGTTGTTGTCACCACGCTCTATCCAGCTTCCTTTGAAACCGGTCTCAGCAAGAGTCTTTTCTACTTGAGCAGCTGTTTCAGCATTTTCCGGTAGGCCGTGGCCTTCAAGTATCTTGTCAGTACTTTCGAGGTCCATGCTCCAGCGTGCATTAGGAAATTTATCACTCATGGCTTTGAGTATTGCGGCGCTGCAACCTTGGCAACGTGCATTAGTCTTGAATTTCATAGTCGTTATTTTATTTTATTGGTTTGATTTTTTTCTTTACCGAGGCGTAGTGAGTTAAGTACTACGCATACTGACGACATCGCCATTGCTGCGCTGGCAAACATGGGTGAGAGGAGCCAGCCCCATATCGGATAAAAGACACCGGCAGCGATTGGTATGCCGATAACATTATATATGAACGCCCAGAATAGGTTTTCACGTATTATCCTAAGAGTGTCACGTGACAATTGCATAGCCTTGGGAATGTCAGTTAGCCGACCGGCTACAAGTGTTACCTGGGCTACATCTATAGCTATATCTGAACCGGTACCCATAGCGATAGCGACATCAGCCTCAGCCATAGCCTGCGAATCGTTGATACCGTCACCGGCCATAGCCACAATCTTACCTTTGCCTTTTAATGACTTTATAGCTTCCTGTTTACCTGCTGGCAGCACTTCAGCTATAACTTTATCAATACCTGCCAGACGAGCAAAATATTCGGCCGTATCTTTGCGGTCACCAGTAAGGAGCACTACTTTCACGCCTCGTTTTTTGAGTTGGGCTACTGTCTCTGCGGCTTCCGGTTTTATGGTGTCTGACACCTTGAAGGCTGCCAATGTTTCTGTTCCTGAGCCTGCAAATACTATTCCGGCTCCTTCTTTGCCCCATTGAGCTGCGGCAGCCGACATAGCCGCCGGTATGGCAGCATGTTCACGCTCTGCCAACGGTGCTGAGCCTATCCAATAGTTACGTTCGTTGACTGAGCCTGTAATACCCATACCGGGGATATACTCGAATGTCACGTTGTCAATCGGAGTAGCTCCGTGTTCGTCACACCATTTTGCTATTGCATCTGCCAAGGGGTGCGCACTTTTACGTTCTAAAGCAGCTATGGCACTTAATATATCGGGTAATGACTCATTACCGGCTGAGATATAGGTGTCACTGACTGCAGGATGACCCTCGGTGAGCGTACCGGTTTTGTCAATTGCCAATACATTGACACGACCCAAATTTTGAAGACCTTCAGCATCGCGTACCAATATGCCATGACGTGCCCCACGCCCCATACCTACCATTATAGCAGTAGGAGTAGCAAGACCTAAAGCGCATGGACAGGCAATCACCAGAACTGATACTGCTGTGATTACAGCCACAGGCAGATTGCCATAGCCCACGGTGAGCCATACGCCGAAAGTAATGATGGCTATCAGTATAACGGCCGGCACAAATACCATTGCCACTTTGTCGACAAGTTTCTGCACAGGAGCTTTCGAACCCTGTGCACGTCTTACAGCATCAATGATATGGGCCAAGCGTGTCGTAGCACCTACTTGTGTGGCATTGATGGTTATTGAACCGTTGTCTATCATTGTACCGGCACTTACTGTCGAGCCAGGAGTTTTCTCTACTGCTATAGGTTCACCGGTAAGCATACTTTCGTCTACAGCTGCATGACCTTCAGTTACGGTACCGTCTACAGGTACACGTTCGCCGGGACGTACAGAAATAAGGTCTCCAGGTTTGATGTCAGCTATTTTTACCGTACGGGTCTTACCGTCAGGCTCCACTAATACCGCTTCGGCCGGTTGAAGTCCCATTAGCGCACGTAATGCTGAACCTGTGGAATGTCGTGCCCTCAATTCCATTAATTTGCCGGTCAGCACGAAAGCTATAATCATGGCGGAGGCTTCGTAATACAGGTCGGCAGGTAGGCCATGAGCGTATGCCACATTAGGCCACAAGGTATTGAACAGACTGTAAAGGAAACTTACCAATGTAGACACCGCCACAAGGCTGTCCATGGTAGGGTGTAGTTTAGCTAATGCACGAAAGCCATTGATGTAGAACTTATTACCACATATACCCATGACAGCAAGTGCTAACCCAGCCATTACCCATTGTTCGCCTGGGAAGTGTATGTGTACCATACAGATGACTGCTAAGGGAATGGTAAGAATCCAGGCCAGCCAGACCATAATGCGCATATAACGGTAATGACGTGCTTCGCGTCGTGCCTGCTCTTCATCAGCAGCTGCCTGCGAACTTTCGACAATCATATCGTATCCGGCCTTACGTACGGCTTCTGCTATAGCTTGTGGTGAAGTCACCGATGGATTCCAGCTTACTGACAGTGATGAAGTGGCAAAATTGACTGATGCCTCGTTTACGCCTGGCAACTGTTTGACGGTCTGTTCGACAGTACCGGCACACACAGCACACATCATACCTGTTACAGGAAAGGTTTTCATATTGTGGTGAGAGTTATAGAGTGGGAAAGATAGGAGAGAGTGTAGAGACAGCTTTTAGATAACTACAGACAGTATCAAAGATGTCTGATTTTCCAAGCGGTAGGATAAAGGTTATTAGCTCGATTACCAATATTCTTGACCATACCAAGTGGTTGCCCCTTGAAGGCGATAACTATAAAGCCACGTGGGGTATCTTCAGGCAAACGTAGTGCCTCGTGACGAAGATATGATAAGGCTGTCTCCTCATTGACATCAACAATTTCGAAGGCCTCTGGGTTGAAGGCAGTTGAAAGGGCTAACTGTGAAGTGGGTGCCCATTCACGTCCTTTCAGTTCGGCTGCCGTAACTCCTGCGCTCAAAATTTTTATGCCTTTTAACTGTTCTGTCAGTTCATCGAGAGGTGTTGGCAGCATAGACAAGGTTTTACCATCGAAGCGACTCCGATAATCGTTTTGTCTTATTAGCCAGTTTTCCGGTATAGGAGGCATTTGTACTTTACCCGTTTTACGGCTGTCTTTGCTATATTGGGCCTTAGTATTGCCGCCATTACGCATATACTTTGTATTTATAGCTGTATCTTGTGGTGATATAGCTCTTGTCTGTGCCTCATTAATTTCGTTGGGTTTGCGCATCACGCATACAAACAGTCCTTCACCACGTGTGACGTGTGGCATAAAGCGTAGAGCCGGTATATCGGGTCTACATGATGGAGCGATACCCCATTCAGAAGGGATAGGTAAGGTAATTAACTCCAGTCCGTGAGCTTCAGCCATCATAGCAACATTCTCTTCATTCTCGGTAGAGTTAAATGTGCAGGTAGAATATATCAGGAATCCCCCAGGTCGTAGACACTTTACGGCATGGCTGACTATTTCACGTTGCATAGTTGCACATTGTCGTACAAGACCTTCATTCCACTGTTCTGCAGCTACAGGCTCTTTACGCATCATACCTTCACCAGAGCAGGGAGCATCGACAGCAACTATATCGAATTGTTCTCCACACTTTCCGAAGGCATCAGCTGAAGCATTGGTAACAGCTACCCCCGTAAATCCCCATTTCGCTATATTCTCACGCAATATTGCAGCACGTGTCGGCACATACTCGTTAGCAACGATAAGGTCATTATCTGCAAGGGCATTGATTATCGCTGTTGTTTTGCCGCCGGGAGCAGCGCAAAGGTCGAGTATACGTAGTGGTCGGTCGTCGTATCTTAGTTTGGCTGTGAGGGTAGCAGCTATGGTTTGATATATCATTGACGAGGCGTCCTGCACATAGAAACTGCCGGCATGCATAAGGGGATTGAGAGTAAATATCGGACGTGAAGGCAGATATACTCCGTCCTCACACCATTTGACCGGTAGGCTATCATTATATGGTGGTGCTGCCGGTGCTTTACGTCTATTGTAGCGTATTGATATGGCAGGCGGTTCTCCCAAAGCCTCAATCAGGGCATTAGTGTCAACGTTATCAAGACGTTGCATCATCTCTACGAAGCCTTCGGGTAAGGTCATAACTTAGGAATATAGGAAAATTTAACATAAAACAACTGCAAAAATAGTGTAAAATCGCCATAAAACATTAAATTTGCAGAATAGAAGTCACCATTAGTTTTAAAAATCACTGCGTTTTATATGTTCATTAATTTTTAATAGCTACTTATGTGGCTGTGACTTTTATACTCGCGAAGTTAATTTCGCCGGAAAGTTTGCTACCTTGTTACAACTACTCCTGCGTCTCTCCTCACACAGAGACATGGAAATTACAACAGCCTTATACCTTATCCCGGTCGGTATCAGCGATGCGCCTTTGTCCGACACGTTACCGGCAGCCACAGTTGGCATAGTGCGTAACATACGCCATTATATAGTCGAGAATATTCGTACTGCACGTCGTTTTATTAAGAAATGTGATCGTACTATTGATATAGACACTCTCACATTTTGCGAGCTTAACCGTCACACTGAACCACGTGAGGTATCGGCTTTTCTTGAGCCCTTGCGTCGTGGTGAACCTGTCGGGCTTATGAGTGAGGCCGGTTGTCCTGCGGTAGCCGATCCTGGTGCTATAGTGGTAGGTATCGCACAACGTGAAGGCCTGAAAGTTGTTCCTCTTGTCGGCCCGTCAAGTATCCTTATGTCACTTATGGCTTCTGGTTTCAACGGACAGGGCTTTGCTTTTCACGGTTATTTACCTATCGAGCCGACTGCACGCGCCAAAGCTATAAAAGAGCTTGAAGCTGAATCGGCACGTAAGAACATGACCCAGATATTTATTGAAGCTCCATATCGTAATAATAAGATGCTGGCCACACTTGCTGCTACACTGCGTGGTGACACGATGCTGTGTGTAGCCTGTGATATTACTGATCCTGAACACGAAAGTGTAATCAGTCGTCCCGCATCGAATTGGCGTAGTGTAAAGGTCAATTATGATAAACGTCCGGCTATATTTTTGATATACAGTGGTTCGACAATAACATTATGAATAGAAATAAGATACGCTTTGATGTTCCACAGCTTCCATTTGATGAGTGGCAAAGTGAAACCCCACCTCCTCCTGTACAATCACGTCCTACGCCTGCTTCGCACTATGCCAAACCTGTAGCCTCTCAGTCTAACACGCCGAAAGAACCACATCAGCGTCTTTTATACTACATCTCACTTGGGTCAGGCTCAAGTGGTAACAGCTGTTATATAGGCACTTCTCAAGGAGGAGTCATAATTGATGCCGGTGTTAAGGAAGATGTAGTTGAGAAAACCTTGCGTGACAGCGGTGTGCCCATGTCGAAGGTGCATGGTATACTCTTGACCCATGACCATTCTGACCATATACGTTATGCTTATGGTTTGTTGCGTAACCATAAGCATCTGAAGCTTTTCTGTACCAACCGTGTGCTCAACGGTCTGTTACAACGCCACAACGTCTCGCGACGTGTGCGCGACTATCACGTACCCATATTTAAGGAGATACCCTTCAAGATATTTGATTTTGAAATCACAGCTTTCGAGGTGCCACACGATGGTTCTGACAATATGGGCTTCTCAATAGAATTTGATGAGCGCCGGTTTGTGCTTGCCACTGACCTTGGGGCTGTCACTGCTCGTGCACGTTATTACATGAGCCGTGCTACCTATCTTGTTATTGAAGCTAACTATGACCTTGAAATGTTGCGTTTGGGCACTTATCCTGAATATCTCAAAGCACGTATACAGACTGAAATCGGCCACATGGATAATACCCATACGGCCGCTTTTCTGCGTGAGATAGTCAATCCCAACCTCAAATATATATTTCTTTGTCACCTATCTCAAGATAATAATACACCCGAGAAAGCACTGGCAGCCGCTCAAGCCGCTTTACGTGATGCCGGCTTACGTGTTGGCGGTGCTAACGAGACCCTCGAAGACCGTGCAGCAGATATCCAACTCATGGCCTTACCACGCTTCGAACCCACCCGTCTCTTCGTCTTCCGCCCCTAAATAATTTAATTACAGTGTATGTTCAGTATTAAGTCTTGGGCTTCAATCGCCTATTACGACGATGCTGAGTAGGGGGCCTTCGAGGCCATTTGGAGCGATACCGGCACGTTGTTCAAAGCGTATGTGTCCTCCTTGGAAGCGGTATATGGTGAGCTCGGCTTCATCATCATTGTCAAATTCGTTGCTCTCAATGATGTCAGTATTGTCTAACTGCAGAGTCGATGTGATGTAGGCTTGAAGGTCGTCGGGCAACAGGTCGCCGAGATAAAGATTACGGATTATCGCATGTCTGTCTGAAGCTACATCTACCACCCATTGACCGGGACTACCTTGTATGTCTGTATAGAGCGGTGCCCCTTCGCCGTCAGTGAGCACACCCCGGAAATTGTATTCAGCTGTATCAAGAGGCTGGCCGACCGTAATAGCGTCAGTCAGGCTACGTACGGTCATGGCTATATCATTATCAGCATGATAGGTCTCACTTTCCTCGTCAGCTATGTCCGCATCACTATGACTTGCCGTTGCGTTGGTACACATACATAGCACTCCGGTAAGGTATATGCCTATAGTTGCGAGTGCCAGAGCCGACAATGTGCGTCTATGGCAGCTGTCCTGACAATCAGGCTCGGGGTTAGTAGTAGGTTGGTTCATAATAAGTCCATGGCATAGGTCAGATTACGCTGCAAAATTAGCCAAAATTTCTTATTTATCACTAATTTCTGCTCTTAAATACTATTTTATAGTCCGGGCTTCCATCTTCACAGCGTGAGGATGGAAGCCCGGACTATAAAATAAAGCTATAAGAGGGTATAATTAGCTTAGGCAGTGACGCGTTCAAGCCATTTCAGCATAGCAAACATAGCACCCATAGAGATGAGGCAGACGCTCATGAATACTACCCATGCTACCCAAATCGGAGCGGCGTTGTAGATAAGTGGACCTATCCAGAGCATGAGGTTGCCGACAGCTGTGGCGCCTAACCAGAGACCCTGGCAGAGACCTTGCATGTGGCTGGGAGCTACTTTCGATACGAATGAAAGACCAAGGGGTGAGATGAAGAGCTCGGCTACAGTCATGAAGAAGTAGTAGAGTATCAGTACCCACGGACCGGAAAGCATAGCTGTGCGTGCTGCTTCTGGCATTTCGCGGAATTCTGTGCCTGAAGGATAACCCATGAAGAGTGAGTAAAGAGTCATGAAGAGATATGCAATCGAAGCAAGACCCATACCGATAGCTATCTTCTTAGGAGTGGATATCTCACGGCCCTTGCGAGTGAGCGAAGTGAAGAACATCATGACAAACGGTGTCAGTACAATCACGAAGAAGGGATTGACAGCCTGCCAGATTTCAGGTGCGATAGATTTGGTGATGACGAAGTCACGGGCGAATAGCGACATTGAAGTACCGTTCTGGTGGAATGAGAACCAGAAGAACACGGCGATACCGAGCACTGCGAACAGGGCGCCCATACGCTGCTTAATTTCTTTGGCCATAGCAGCCTTCTCTTCGGCTGAGATTTTGACATCTTCAGCTTTTGCTTTCTTAGCAGGAGAGGGAAGACCTTTCTTAGTAGCTAAGAAGATGCAGAGTGAGATGAGCATAGCCGCTACTGAGGCTATGAATGAATAGTGGATACCGGTATTGAAGACGTCAAGATACTGAGTACAGAATTGTGATATAGCTTCGCGTGTAGCATCGGCGTGACCGCCTACCTGAGAGAGAAGTGCGTAGAAGTTTTCCATGTTCTCTTCTGTCATGGTGTCAGTAACACTCAGGAATTGGTGACACAGAGCCGGGAAACTGGCGTTGTAGGTCATGCCGTTGGTATTGAGCCACCAGCTACGCAGCATCGGAGCTACGAAAGGTGCTATTACACCGCCGACATTAATGAATACATAGAAAATTTGGAAACCGGCGTCACGCTGTGAAGCGTATTTGGGATTGTCATACAGCTGTCCCACGATAGCCTGTAGATTGCCTTTGAAAAGGCCGTTGCCGAAAGCTATGAGGAATAAGGCGCCACAGGTCATCACCAAAAGCCATGTGGTGTTACCTTCGGTGGCGAGTACTGGAATGGCAAGCACAATATAACCGAGGGTCATGACGAGCAGACCTGAGATAATTGTGCCCTTGTAGTTCTGGGTGCGGTCGGCGATTGTACCGCCGACAAGGGCCAGTATGTAGATACCGGCGTAGAAGAAAGAATAAATTATCGCGCTCGTCTCCTCGGAGAGTCCGAATTTCGAGCAAAGGAAAAGCACGAGGACTGCGTTCATGATGTAATATCCGAAACGCTCGCCCATGTTGCTTAACGCTGCGGGGATTAACCCCTTGGGGTGGTTTTTAAACATGGTGTTGGTTTGGGTTAGAGTATTTGGAGTTATTAATTAGCGCATGGGTGCAAAAGCTTTGCTTTTGAACTGAACAGCTTCGCGCTGGAGGGGAGAGGGCAGCAGAGCTGCGGCGAGGGGATTGCAGCAGAGCTGCGGCGGAAACCAGCTTCGCGCTGGAGGGGAGAGGGCAGCAGAGCTGCGGCGAGGGGATTGCAGCAGAGCTGCGGCGGAAACCAGCTTCGCGAGGGAATTATAGCCTGACGGTAGCTTCGCGCTGAGGGAGGGTGGGATTAGTGGGCGGCTTCGTCAAGGAGGCGGTAAGCGCGGGCGTAGTTCTTGATTTGCTTCACCATGGCGACGAGGCCGTTGCTGCGGGTAGGGGATAGGTGCTCACGCAGGCCGATGCGGTCAATGAAGTAAAGGTCAGCATCAGCGACTTCGGCAGGAGTATGGCCGGAGAGCACACGTAGCAACAGGGCGACGATGCCTTTGACAATCATGGCATCTGAGTCAGCCTGCAGGAGCATATCGCCTTGGGGGTCACGCTCGGAGGTAATCCATACACGGCTCTGACAGCCTTCGATAAGATTGGCAGGTGTTTTGAGCGATTCAGGAAATTCCGGTAGCGTGTTGCCAAGGTCAATGATGTAAGCATAACGGTCCATCCAGTCTGTTAGACCTTCGAATTCTTCAATTATTTCGTCTTGTGTTTCGTTGATAGTCATTGTTTTGAATATTTTTAAGTGGGCATGTCAGGGTATAAAACCTATATCTCATACCATATATTAAAGGCAAAGGTAACAAAACAACTCAATATCTCAAAGAAAAAAAGCTGTCAGTCACCTGTAAGAGCTACACAGGTCACAATGCGCTGTTCTGTACCGTCGCGCCTGTAAGAGGGTAAGGCAATTCCGCCTTCGGTAATGGTATGACGTGTGCAGAGCGACGAAGCAATGATATTGGCAGGTTGTAACCCGAGGCTTAGGAGGCGTGTGCGATTGACAGCCTCGAGGTCAAGATGAGGGCGTGAGGGGTCGGGCTGCCGGTGGGTGAGTGGGTCTGTTGGTGGAGCTTGATGCAAACAGTGAGCGAAACCGACACGGTCAAATTCGGCTGCAAGCTCGTTTGAGACCTCATAACACCGGCAGCATATTGACGGACCAAAGATAGCCGTCATTAGTGTGGGGTCTGCACCGCGCACACAGAGTTGTTCAACGGTACGGTCAACTATACCATGCAGTGAGCCACGCCAGCCGGCATGTATTGCCGCCACAGCACCGATGTCAGGCGCGTGTAGTATAATAGGCACGCAGTCAGCAGTGCGTACCCCTATAAGCAGTGAAGTGTCGAACGATATGAGAGCGTCGGTATCGGGATAATCCCACACTTCCGGTCTTGCAACGCGCACATTGATAGAATGTGTCTGTGACGGTGTGATGACCGATACCGGCAGTGTGTCAGTGCCGTCCTGTCCAGCTACGACAAAGGCTGTGATACCGGCTGCTTCATATAGTGGGATAAAGAGTTTCAATGTATTGAGTAGTTGAAAGATATTATGGTTATGCTGCTATACCTTTGAGGAGGCAGGGTATGCAGTGTTTTTGGAGAGTGCAAAGCGATAGCAAAGTTAGTTATTTCGGACGGTATAGAGAGGTTTTTTTATGGAAAATTTGGAATAGCGGAAATAACTCATTAACTTTGCAGAGAAATATAAAGGCGGCTTGCGTGAGGCAGCCGCCTTTGACTTACGAGGATCTTTTTCAGGTCTGTCATGTGCGGATTATGGTTCCGGACTGTAGACAGACCGGCAAAGGATTCCTTATTTTTTATCGTTTGTTCAGATTAAAACACAATAACATATATTACAACAATGGCAACATATCTGACCCAAGAGGGCTACAATAAGAAGATGGAAGAGTTAGCGGCGCTTGAAGCACAGCGTCCCGCTATTAAGCAGGCTATCGCCGAGGCACGCGATAAGGGTGACCTGTCGGAAAATGCTGAGTATGACGCTGCTAAGGAGGCACAAGGTATGCTTGAGATGAAGATAGCCAAGCTTAAGGAATTAGTAGCTTCAGCACGTATTATTGATGATAGTAAACTTAACACCGAAGAGGTTCAGATTCTTAATAAAGTCACCATACGCAACGTAGCCAATGGCATGACCATGACCTATACTATCGTTACCGAGAATGAAGCCAATCTGCGCGAGTTTAAGATTGCTTCTAACACTCCCATAGCACAGGGTCTGCTCGGTCATAAGGTAGGCGATGTGGTACAGGTGAAAGCTCCTGCCGGCATCATCAATTTCGAGATAGTTAAGATTGAAATCTGATAATTGGCTGCTGTCATGACTATATTTTCAAAAATCATAGCTGGTGAGATACCTTCGTACAAGGTAGCTGAGAACGATGAGTTTTATGCCTTTCTGGATATCAATCCGGTCAACTGGGGACATACTCTCGTAGTGCCTAAGCAGGAGGTAGATTATATATTCGATATCGATGATGACCGTTTGGGTCGTATGATGGTGTTCGCCAAGCGTGTTGCCAAGGCTCTGCGCAAGGTTATGCCTTGCCGTAAGGTCGGAGTGACAGTGCTTGGACTTGAAGTGCCTCATGCGCACATACATCTTGTGCCGCTGCAGAAAGAGGGTGACATGGATTTCCGTCATAAAATCGACAATCCTGACCCGGCGCGCATGAAGGAAATAGCTGACGCTGTGGCTAAGGAATTTGAGTAAGTCAACCAAACCCCGGTGTAGCGGCGTTATAACTTTATAATGATGATTATACTATAACACCCTTTCACTATAAAACCTGAACAACGTGGAAATACAGAACTTCATCAAGATATACGAACGCAGCTTCATCGAGAACTGGGATCTCCCGGCACTCACTGAGTACACAACCCGCGAGACACTTACATACGGCGATCTGGCACGTGACATAGCCTTCATACATACTTATTATGAATCTCTCGGTTTGAAACCGGGTGATAAGGTTGCACTGTGCGGACGCGATTCTATCCGCTGGGTAGAGGTCTACATGGCTACCATTACCTACGGAGCTGTGATAGTGCCTATACTCTCTGATTTCAATCCTGTAGATATAACCCATATTGTAAATCATTCGGAGGCACAGTTGTTCTATGTCTCTGAATCGGTGTGGGAACATATAGAACCGGAGGCTTTGCTTGAGGTTAAGGCGGTAAACTCGCTTGACCGCAAGTGTGTGCTTTATGACAGTCGTCATGAGCAGATTCAGAGCGATATTCCAAATCTGCGTCGTCGGTTCAACCGTCGTTATAAAGGCGGTTACACTTCGTTACATGTGAATTATGTTGACCGCAGTAACGAAGAGGTAGCTGAGATAAATTACACTTCGGGCACTACCGGTTTTTCGAAGGGTGTGATGCTTACGGGTGAGAACCTCGCGGGCAATGTATGTTTCGGTATGGAGCAGGTGCTTCACTTCCGTGGCTCGCGTGCCTTGGCCTTCCTGCCGTTGGCTCATGCCTACGGATGTGCGTTTGATATGCTTACACCGTTGGCTGTAGGCTCGCACATCACCTTGCTCTGCAAGACTCCGTCGCCTCGTGTGCTGCTGAAAGCTCTGGCCGAAGTTCGTCCGCATCTGGTGATATGTGTACCGCTCATTCTGGAGAAGATTTACAAGAATCAGATTCTGCCGCTTATCAGTAAGGGTAGTATGCGTTGGACTCTTGCCGTGCCTCTGCTTGATACGATTATATACTCTAAGATTCGCAAGAAGCTTATAGATGCCTTCGGAGGTGAGTTTGAAGAGGTGATTGTAGGTGGTGCACCGCTCAATCATGAAGTTGAGGAGTTTCTTAACAAGATTAAGTTCCCCTTTACTGTCGGCTATGGTATGACCGAGTGTGGTCCTCTGATTTCTTATACGCCGTGGCGTGAGTTTCAGGTCGGTTCATCTGGACGTACGCTGCCTACTATGGAATCGATGGTGCTTTCGTCTGACCCGGAGAATGTACCCGGTGAGATATGCGTACGCGGCGTCAATGTCATGAAGGGTTATTACAAGAATCCGGAAGCTACAGAGCTTGTTCTTGACAAAGACGGTTGGCTTAAGACTGGTGACATGGGCACACGTTCTGCCGATGGTACCTTGTTCTTGCGTGGTCGCTCAAAGACAATGATTCTTACCGCTTCGGGACAGAATATTTATCCTGAGGAGATAGAGGCCAAGCTTAATAACATGCCTTTCGTGGCCGAAAGCCTTGTGATAGAACATGACGGACGTTTGATGGCTCTCGTTTATCCTGACTATGACGCTACCGACCGTTTCGGCATCGCACTTGCAGACCTTGAAGCCACGATGGAGACAACTCGTAAAGACCTCAACAAGCTCCTTGCGCCTTACGAACAGATTTCACGCATTAAGCTTATGCCCAACGAGTTTGAGAAAACGCCCAAACGCAGCATCAAGCGCTTCCTTTACACTCATTAATCAGAGTTCATACATAAATAGAAATCTGATTAATGTTGCTTAATAATCCTTTAATGATCTCCCTAAAATACCGAAGTGGAACGAGCATGAGGAAATACGGTCATTCCATGATTTGGAAGAGTTTAGACAGGGCACTTTTTTAAGGTTAGAATGCCATACATGAGGATGACTTGGAGTAGCTATAAGAGAAATACGATGTGATTTATGATAAATATCACCGTAATTATAGCTTCCATCTTCCCATAGAGTAAGTACCGCACACACATCTTTATCAGTAGCTTCGTAGGCAAGAGCTACAGAACTAATTTTATTTTCCAGTCCTGCGGACTCGGTATGGGGAAGATCAAAAACAGTATATTTGCTTGTTACACTTTTGGCAAAATAAGTATCCTTGAAATTGACATCATCAAAGAGCCCGAAATATCCTACTGCATCAGCCGCCATAAAGCGATAGCCATTGTGCAGATTTTCTGAATGATTCGGACAGCCGGCACGTGTCAATTCAGGAGCATTTACTGTTGAAGCACGTGTGGTAAGAGCATTAAGAATCGGGTTACTTTCCATGTCCGCTTTATCAAAGTAATCGACAATGCCATCTTCGAGAATCACACATTCGATATCATCACGGTTCTTGAGCACGGTCATCATCTCACTGAACTCGACATCTTCAAATATCAGGTTTTCTAAATTATCCAGATGTGCCTGTGTAGAGTATATGTTTTCTTTGTAGCGTGCCTTTATTTCAAAAGGAGTATCATCGATTACCGGTTTCTGAGTAACTATAAGATAGGTACACCATGTCACACCTGCATAAGGATCTTCTATGATTTCAAATTGTGCACATCTCTCCTTGCCGGTATCATTTGGTTTGACACTCACATTTGCCCAATATTCATCTCCTTCTATGACTAATTCGACAGAAATCCAATCATACGAGATGGTGTTGCCATCTCTTGTGAAGTCACATGTTTTCCAGGCACCGGCATTACCACCTTTGATACCGTAACCTTCTATTTCTTCATAATCCCAAAGGCTTATATATGTCTCTGCTTTATCCCAATGATAGGGATGACGCATCTCTTTTGTATAAAAAGTAAGTTCGTGGGCATCTGCAGAAACTATACTATCAGGATGAGAAAAGCGGTTAAATCCATCAAAATAATAGCCGGATACACGGTATCCACTTGGTATAGTATCAGGTTCGTCAGTCTGTTGACTGTCACCACAGCCTACAAATACTGTAGAGGTTAGGAGCGATATAATAGCTACTGCTCCTATCCAAAATTTTCTAAGGAATTTAAAATAGTTCATAGAGTTAAATTAGTTTATGTAAATATGTTGAAGGGATTCTGAAAAAAATCTTTTTTTTCTTTCAGGAGTATAGGCACTTGGGCATGTAGTATAAGGGTTGCCATATACCCAGCCTTCATCCTTTCCATACCAACCCCAATTGGAGTGAAAATAATAACCCAAATTATCTTCTCTGTAGCCATCTACTAACCACGCATGACCAGTTGTTGCACCTTTTTCGATACCACCCATAATATGAGGGTAACCATTTCGTAGATTAGAAAGAAATTTAGTTACGTCTAATGCCCCCTCTGAATATGTACAGTCATAGTCAAGATCTTTGAGGTATCTGTATGCACAAAGCATATAAGATAGACTTTCTTTACATCCGAATTTCGTTTGACAGCCAACTGCAATTTCATGAAGGAAGTGACCTAATCTTTGACCGTTCATAGAGGAGGTGGCACTATCGGTAGGGAGATTAGAAAAATCAAGATCTCGGCTTCCAAAATAAGTTCCCTTAAATTTACCAATCGTAGCTATGAATTGTGCTGTAGCAATAGCTACACAGCCAATAGGATTGTGTCTGCGCATTTCCTTATTATCACACCTATCACCCATTTCAAACTACCTATTTTAGCAGTATCAGCGATACAACCATTATCGGTAAAGAAGTACACTTTATCAATGCGAGGGTCATCGGTAAGAATGGCAAAACCTTGAGTGTTGTCTGCTTCAAATGAAATACGAGTGATAGAAAACTCATTTTCTACCGAGCGTGTCACAGCTTCTATTTCTGCCACACTATCACCTATAATAGTGTAGTATTTTGTATCTGTGTCAAGGATACTTATTTCTCCTCCTCTTGTTGTTTTCTCGCTGAAGAGGTTATAAAACTGTTGTACTCGGCGATACAGTTCATTCTGAGGCTCCTTATCTTCTATTGAAGATAAGGCTTCATTACTGGTACAACCAAAACATCCTACCAATAGAGAGAGACAGGCGAAAAGTTTTAGCTTTTTTGGATTAAGATTCATAATTAGATGTTTATGTTAGGGTATAAGATAAAACGGATTTTTATCTTAACCGTATAATACTTTAGTAACCGTATAATACTTTAGTAACCGTATAATACTTTAGTAACCGTATAATACTTT
>CAYNUE010000008.1:23596-68906 GCA_964400325.1 uncultured Sangeribacter sp.
AGTTTAGGTAAAGAGATTATATGTTGGCAACAAAGTTAGAGTTTTTAATCTATTTTTACAAATATTTATAGAAATATTTTATAGATTTTAATGGCATAAATTTCTATAATTTTGGTTTATAGAAATTTATGCCATTAAAATCTTACTATTTTTTACTGAGGAAGTCGTCGCCTATAGCCTTGCCAATATCTTTAGCTGGCCTCTATATCTTTCCCGAGAAAATATTGTGCGAGGTCATGTTCGCCCTTAGTAGCCACGTATCAAGTGCGTCTCCCTATACTCATTGATTAGATGTGCCTAAAACACCGAAGTGGAATGAATAGGCACAAATGCGGTCATTCCAGGATTTGGAAGTGTTTAAGCATGGCACCTTTTTAAGGTCAGAACACCATACGTGAGGATTGCTCGGGGTGGCTATCATAAACATACGGTGAGGGGTGTAACCGTAATTATAGCTCCTTTGGTCGCTCAGAGTAAGCACAGCACAGACATCGGTATCAGTGGCTTCGTAAGCAAGCGCGATAGAACTGATGTTATTTTCCATCTTCATAGGCTCGGTGTTGCATAACTCGAAAACAGTATATTTACTTAGTGCATTTTTGGCAAGACAATTATCTTCGAAATTGACACCTTCAAAGAGCCCGAAATATCCTGCTGCTCCCAAAGTCATAAAGCGGTAGCCATTGTGCAGATTTTCTAAATGATTCGGACAAACAGAACGTGTCACTTCAGGAGTGTCTCCTGTCGAGATAGGTGTGGTTATAGCATTAAGAATGGGAGTGCTTTTCATGTCATTCTTGTCGAAGTAATCGACGATACCATCTTCGAGAATCACACATTCGATATCATCACGGTTCTGCAGCATGGTCATCATCTCACTGAACTCAGCATTTTCAAATACCAGGTTTTCTAAATTATCCAGATGTGCCTGTGTAGAGTATATGTTTTCTTTGTAGCGTGCCTTTATTTCAAAAGGAGTATCATCGATTACCGGTTTCTGAGTAACTATAAGATAGGTACACCATGTCACACCTGCATAAGGATCTTCTATGATTTCAAATTGTGCACATCTCTCCTTGCCGGTATCATTTGGTTTGACACTCACATTTGCCCAATATTCATCTCCTTCTATGACTAATTCGACAGAAATCCAATCATACGAGATGGTGTTGCCATCTCTTGTGAAGTCACATGTTTTCCAGGCACCGGCATTACCACCTTTGATACCGTAACCTTCTATTTCTTCATAATCCCAAAGGCTTATATATGTCTCTGCCTTGTCCCAATGATAAGGAGCTCGGCTTACTTTAGTATAAAAAGTAAGTTCATGAGCATCTGCAGAAACTATACTATCAGGATGATAATGGTGGCTAAATCCATCAAAATAATAACCGATTACATTGTAGCCACTTATTATACCCTCAGGCTCGTCAGGCTGTTGACTGTCACTACAGGCTACAAATACTGTAGAGGTTAGGAGCGCTATAATAGCTACTGCTCCTATCCGTAATCTTCTAAGAAATTTAAAATAGTTCATAGAGTTAAATTAGTTTATGTAAATATGTTGAAGGGATTCTGAACAGGCGATGACAAAGTTAGGTTTTTTAATCTATCTTCACAAATATTTATGGAGATATTTTTATAGGTTATAATAGCATAACTCCCTATAAACTTAGTTTATAGGGAGTTATGCTATTATAACCTTGTTATTTTTTAATTAGGAAGTGGTCGCCTGTGGCCTTGACAATGTCTTCGTAGTAGCGTTTGTCGTAGCCGGGCCATTCAGGTGAGGTGGGTATGCCGTATTCGGTGTATTTGAAAGAGCCGTCTTCGTTGGTCTTTTTGCGGTTGCCGTCCATGTACTTCACGAGAAGATATTGTGCGAGGTCACGATAGGCATCGGTAGCTTCGCGTGCTATCTCGGCGCCTTCGGCATTGACTGAGGCACGGAGAGCAGCAAGGTCACCTGCTTGGTCAAGAGCGGCAAGTTCGGCATCGCGTGCAGCACGTGAGGCAATGTATTTCGACTCCAGACCACCCTGCACTTTGCGAATATCGTCAATCATCAGGTCATAGCGGTTATAAGCCTGATTTGCTACCCAGTTAGTCATCCAGAAATTGGAATCCATCGAAAAGTTGTTTATGTCACCGGGGCCCAACTGTAAAGGCACTTGTGTCATGGAACAATAGAAAGGCATATAGACCGAAGTATTGGTATCATCTGTACCGAACCAGATTATACCGCCTACAGGGTCAGGCAGCCAGTCGCGGCTTTGGCTGACGAAGCTCCAGCCGGTCTGCTGTGTGCCTATGGCACGCTCCATGCAATATTCTTTGCCATCAACCTCGAACGACATAGGACGCCAACGGTAGGGCACATGGAAAGGACCTGCTCCCGGGTCAGAAGTCATTTCAAACGGTGTGCCCTCGAAGTGGTCGCGCATACTGAGCTGCATATCCTCAAGCGAAACTTTACGGTCAGGCACTACATAGAGAGGGAACGGTTCGTCGCTCTCGCCAGCACACCACGCATAATATGGGTCCATGCTGTCGTTGAAGCGTCGCAGATATGACCATGCGCGAGCATCGCAGCTACGACGTGTGGCAGCATCATGTTCGCCATAGACGTCAGCAAAAGAGAAATCCTCGTCCTTGCCGTTGAAATATCCGCGTTTACGTGCGAAAGAAATCATATCCTTAGCATAGCGTACATTCTTCTTATCCTTCAGGTCTACGCGGCGTATACGCGGTTCGTTGGCATGAGCAGCTATGGCATCGTCAGGTATACGGACAGCAATCCATACAGCACCCTTTTCGGCACCCTTGCCAATCATTTCGAGCACCCATACCTCATCTTTATCAGCTATTGAGAATGATTCTCCTTCGCTGGCATATCCGTATTTATCAACAAGGTCGGTCATTATATCTATGGCTTCAGAAGCTGATTTGGAACGTTCGAGAGCAATCTGTATCAGCGAACCGTAGTCTATGATGGAATTGCCGGTGGTGTCACGCAATTCCTCGCGTCCACCCCATGTGGTCTCACCAATAGCCACTTGCCACTCGTTCATATTACCTACGACGTTGTAGGTTTCGGCCGGCTGTGGAATTTCGCCGAGAGGTTTGTTGGTGTCCCACTCGATTACTTTACGCACCTCACCGGGACGGTGTCTGGCAGCTGGAGTGTGTGTCAGCATACCGTAGAGATTGTGTGAGTCGGCCGCGTATGTTATCATCACCGAGCCGTCTGCGGTAGCTTTCTTGCCGGCAATGAGATTGGTACAGGCCAAAGCATCGCTGCCCGAAGCGGCCAAAAGCGCAGCCAATGTCAAGGCAGCGCCAATAGGATTCAGTTTCATAAGTTGGTCAGGTTATTATGTATGGGGGCAAAAGTAATAAAAAGAGGTGAAAAAACATCTCGCAGGGAGCTGAAAAACGCCGGCAAATGATTAATTTCGCGTTAAAATAAGAAATATATGCTGTTCATACGTTAATAATTGGTGGGTGATATAATTTATATCATCTCTAAAACTAAAGAATATTAACCCTTATAAACAGCATAATCCTTATGGACGAGAATAAAGAGATGAGAACATTCGAGCAATTAGGTGTTGAACCCCGCCTGCTGAAGGCTATAAACGAGTTAGGTTTTGAATACCCGATGCCCATACAGGAGATGGTCATACCCCATCTTCTCGAAAAAGACGGTGATGTCGTAGGCTTGGCTCAGACCGGTACAGGAAAGACAGCCGCCTTTGGTCTGCCGGTGCTGCAACGTATAGACACAGCTAAGAATGTACCTCAGGCTCTCATCATAGCCCCTACGCGAGAACTGTGTCTCCAGATAGCCGGCGACCTCGCTGACTTTGCAAAATATGTCGACAATCTTCGTATATTGCCTGTGTACGGCGGTTCAAGTATCGAAAGTCAGATACGTTCGCTGCGTAAAGGCGTACAGGTGATTGTAGCTACCCCGGGACGTCTGATTGACCTTATCAAGCGTGGTGAAGTTAAGCTCGGTGATGTACACACAGTCATACTTGACGAAGCTGATGAGATGCTTAACATGGGCTTCCTCGACGACATCAAAGAGATACTTCAGCATGTGCCAGAAGAGCGCAAGATGCTTATGTTCTCCGCCACTATGCCGAAAGAGATAGACGGCATAGCCAAACAGTTCATGCACGACCCGGTAGAGTTTGTGGCCGGCAATAAGAACGAAGGCACCAAGAACGTGAAGCACATCTACTACATGGTCAAGGCTCATGACAAATACTTAGCCCTGAAACGTGTGGCAGACAATAATCCCGATATATACGCAATAATCTTCTGTCGTACACGTAAAGATACACAAGAAATAGCCGATAAACTGATAGCTGACGGTTATAATGCTGACTGTCTGCATGGCGACTTGTCACAGGCACAGCGTGACCTGGCGATGAAGAAATTCCGCGACCATGTGACACAGTTGCTTGTCTGCACCGATGTGGCTGCCCGTGGTCTTGACGTGGACGATTTGACGCACGTAATCAATTACGGTCTGCCTGATGATGTGGCTGTGTACACCCACCGTTCGGGTCGTACCGGTCGTGCCAACAAGACCGGTGTGTCAGTGGCTATAATACATTCACGTGAGAAGAGCCGTCTGCGTGAGATAGAGAAAATAATCGGTACTACTTTTGAGTATAAGAAAGTGCCGACTCCTGACCATATCATCGAGAAGCAGCTTTACAACCTGGCCGACCGTCTGGAACGTGTGCAGGTTGACGATGCTGAGATGGATAAGTATCTGCCTGGTGTGCGCAAGAAACTGGAGTGGCTTTCGGAAGAAGACCTTCTGAAACGTGTGCTCTCGCTTGAGTTCAACCGTCTGTTGCGTTATTATCAGAATATGCCTGATATTGACCTTAACGAGACTGACCGCAAGGGCGATAAGCGTGACCGTAAGGGTGAGAAAGGCGAGCGTCGCGATAAGAAGGATAAAGACCGCCGTGTGGCCGAAGAAGGTATGGAACGTCTTATGGTCAATGTCGGTAAGGCTCAGGGCTTCTTCCCCGGTAACCTTATGGAACTTGTCAACCGTGGTGTCGTAGGTCCGAAACCCGAAATAGGTCGTATCGACTTGCTGCCAGATTACACACTCTTCGATGTCCGTAAAGAAGATGCCCATCGTGTCATAGACGCTTTGCGCAATGCTGACTTCTTTGGTACACGTATTCGTGCTGAAGTAGCTACTGACCGTAACTATGCCCTTGAAGCACGTGACCGTCGTGAGAAGAAACGTCGCAAAGAGGACAAACATGCTGACAGCTCGCGCAGCCGTAAGAGCGACAAAAAAGACAAAAAGGAAAAGAAAGATAAAAAATCAAAGAAAGAGTCGAAGAAACCGGAATATAACGGCAACTACGACATATTTATGAAAAAGAAATAAATAATGCGACCAATCCCACTGTTCGCTGCTGTGACTATAACCTGGGTGCTGGCAATGCTGGCACCCGGAGTCGCTGCTGTAAATGCTGAAGCTCCGCGGTCTTCCGTCGGAGCCTCACGTGTTGATACCATATCCGCACGCCGAGCTTTTGTCGAGCTGTCGGCCACAACCATTGACCTGCTGTCGCGTGACACACGGCTTGACATGCTCGACTATTTTGATGTCGATAGTATCTACCGTGCCCCCAACACTATGGACGGCCGTTCGTGGCTTGAGACAGTGACGCCTGACTACTTAAAGGTGGTCATGACCTCTGTCAGCACGCTTGAAATTAAGATTCTGCCAGGTGGTAAACGCGGTGATACAGTAATGACAATCTATACTATAGGCGGTGGTACACAGGCTGCGGACAGCGAAGTACAGTTCTATGATGCTGCTCTTCGACCTCTCGATGCTTCAAAGCTTTTTAAACCGGCTGTGCTCTTTGACTTTGTAGAAGTGCCTAAAGCACCTAAAGAAAAGAGTAATACCCAAGAAGCACCACTTACGAAGCGTGATATTGAATCCCTGGTGCCTTTTCCGACAGTAGAGTATCTTGCCTCGCCGGAGAATACCAACCTTACAGGACGCTTGACAGTGGGCAAGTACATGGACATCGAAAGTTATCAGCGTCTTGAGCCGTACCTTACCGGCCCGGTCACTTACCGCTGGGATGGCTCGCGTTTTCGTTTGGATAAATCTCATTAATCTCAACTTCAAAACTCATGAACAAAAAAGTCAGGGTGCGTTTCGCACCGTCGCCCACCGGTCCGCTTCATATCGGTGGTGTGCGTACCGCCCTCTATAACTATCTCTTTGCCCGCAAACATGGCGGCGACATGATTCTCCGCATCGAAGACACCGATAGTAATCGTTTCGTGCCCGGTGCCGAAGACTATATCAACGAGAGCCTTAACTGGCTCGGTATCGGTATTGACGAAGGTGTGCGTGAAGGAGGTGCTTACGGTCCTTATAAGCAGAGCGAACGCCGTGACATATACCGTCGTCATGTAGACCAGCTTTTGAAGGACGGTAAGGCTTATATAGCTTTCGATACTCCTGAGGAACTGGCTACGGCTCGTGCTGAGACACCCAATTTCCAGTATGATGCTTCGACACGTGGCCGTATGCGTAATTCTCTCACTATGCCAGCCGATGAGGTGCAGCGTCTTATAGATGCCGGTGAGCAATATGTGGTACGTTTCAAGATAGACCCGGGTCGTGAAGTCAGAGTCAATGACCTTATCCGTGGCGAGGTAGTCATCAATTCGTCTGTACTTGACGATAAGGTGCTTTATAAAAGTGTTGATGGGCTGCCTACCTATCACCTTGCCAACATAGTCGATGACCATCTGATGGAAGTGACTCACGTGATACGTGGCGAAGAATGGTTGCCTTCAGCTCCTCTCCATGTGCTTCTCTACGAAGCTTTCGGTTGGGCTGACACCATGCCCCGTTTTGCTCACCTTCCGTTGCTACTCAAACCTGTAGGCAACGGCAAGCTGTCAAAACGTGACGGTGACAAATTAGGTTTCCCTGTCTTCCCGCTTGAATGGCATGACCCCGCATCGGGTGAAATATCATCTGGCTATCGTGAGAAAGGCTACCTGCCTGAGGCAGTGATTAACTTCCTTGCTCTGTTAGGTTGGAATCCAGGTGATGACAGCGAGCTGATGGATATGCAGCAGCTTATTGATAAGTTTGACCTTGAACACTGCTCAAAGAGTGGTGCCAAATTTGACTATCAAAAGGGCACATGGTTCAACCATGAGTACATGATGCGTCTGCCTGATGAGCGTCTTGGCGAACTACTTATGCCTATAGTACGCGAAAAGACTGGTAAGGACTTTGACCCTGAATATGTAGCTCGTGCAGCTTCATTGGTAAAGGGGCGTGTCAATTTTGCCGGTGAACTTTGGGATCAGGCTGATTTCTTCTTTAAGGCACCGACAGAATATGCTGCCAAAGATGTGAAAAAACGCTGGAGTGCTGAAACCCCACGTATCATGGGCGAGCTTATCGAAGTGCTCGAAGGTATAGACGATATGAGTTCGGCCAATGCCGAAAAGATTGTGCTTGACTGGATAGCTTCGAAGGGTTATCATCTTGGTAACGTGATGAACGCTTTCCGTCTGGCTGTTGTGGGTGCCTGTCGTGGACCCCACATGTTTGATATAACCGAGCTTATGCCTCGCGAGGAGGTCGTAGCCCGTGTGCGCCGTGCCATAGAGCAAATACCTGCACCTGAGGCATGAGCCGTCTGACACGCAAACTGAAAGAAGTAGGGGCCTTTGTCAACGAAGCCTGTAGGCAGTCGTTTGAAGGCCCCTTCTATAACGTCTCGATGGGTGCTTACGGTCTCGGTATAAAAGTGGCCTCAGTACGCAATCATAAAGCTGCTCAGATGACTGCTGGTCACCGTGAGGTGTGGCGTCGCTTGCAAGAAGGACTGCAGCCAGGAGCACGTTATATATGGATTCATGCCGCCTCGTTGGGCGAGTTTGAACAGGGACGTCCGTTGATTGAGCGTATAAAGCGTGAGCGGCCTGAATACAAGGTGTTGCTGACCTTCTTTTCGCCATCGGGTTATGAAATCCGTAAAAATTATGACAAGGCTGATTTGATTTGCTATCTGCCTATAGATACGGCATCTAACGCTCGGCGATTTGTAGAGATGGTACGTCCGGAGAAGGCTGTTTTCGTAAAGTATGAGTTCTGGCGCAATTATTTGCGTCAGCTTAACGTTCATAATATACCCACTTATCTCATAAGTGGTATTTTTCTGCCTCAGCAGCGCTTCTTTAAGCGTGGTGGCAGCTGGTATCGTGCATGGTTAAGATGGTTTGACCGTCTTTTTGTGCAGGACCGCCGTAGTGCTGATTTGCTTGCCTCAGTAGGTATAAATCGTGTAACGGTGGCTGGAGATACCCGTTTCGACCGTGTTGCCGATATACGCGATTCAGCCAGACGTCATCCTTTGCTTGACCGGTTTGCAGGTTGGAAAGGGGAGGGCACTCACAGCACTCCTGTGCTCATGGCCGGTAGCAGTTGGCCAGCAGACGAAGATGTATATGTGCCTTGGGTCAATGCTTACCCTTCAGTAAAATTAGTGATAGCACCACATGAATTTGATGCAGAGCGTTTGAAAGTGCTGAAAGGCCGCTTTGAAAACGGGGTGGTGCTGTTGAGTGAGGCAGAACGTCAGCCGGAATTGCTTGACAAAGCACAAGTGTTGATTATTGATTGCTTCGGATTGCTTTCGTCAGCTTACGCATACGCTGATGTGGCATACGTGGGCGGAGGATTCGGTACAGGTATACATAATATCAATGAGGCGGCTGCTCACGGAATACCGGTTATGTTCGGTCCTAAGCATGATAAATTTCTTGAGGCAGAAGAACTCAAGACACTTGGAGGCGGTATAGCCATTTCTTCGCGCGAAGGCTTTGAATCACAAGCCTCACGTTTGCTTTTCGATCCCGCCGAACGCGAACGGCGCGGCCGTTGGGCTGGTGAATATATCGCTGAGAAGACTGGTGCTACGGGTATCATCTTTGACGCACTCTTTCCATCTAAGTAGCTCTTAAAACATAACTACATATAACAATTTCAAAAATTACAGCTAACATGCCGACAAAACTTATCAGTATATTTCGCTTAACATTGTGTGTTGTCGGTGTAGTCCTGCTGTTGTGTGCCGGTGGCTGTCGCGGCGCTAAACTGAGTGAGGCTGACGAACAGATGTGGCGCGGTGAGTATTACGATGCCGCACGTACTTACCGTAAGGTCTACAACCGTCTCACCAAACGTGAGGAACGCCCTTTGCGTGGCGAGGTAGCCTATAAAATGGCTACTTGTTATCGTAAACTGAATATGGCAGCTCGCGCTTCAGCTGCTTATCAGAATGCTATACGTTATGAGTATCCTGACTCAATGGCATGGTATTGGCTTGGACGTTCATTGCAAGCTGAAGGAAAATATGCAGCAGCTCTTGATGCTTACAGTACCTTCTTGGAATATATACCGGGTGACAAACTCGCTCTTGACGGTGCAGCCGGTGCGCGCCGTGCGCTTGCTTCCAAGGGACAGAAGAACCGGTATATAGTCAAGAATGCCAAACTTTTCAATTCACGTCGAAGCGACTTTGCACCGATGTATCTTGACAAGAGTTATGATCAACTCTATTTCACTACGACCACTGAAAAGGCAACAGGTGAGAATAAGTCGGAAATCACTGGTATGAAGCGTGGAGATATTTGGGTGGCTAAGAAAGATGAGAATGGTGTGTGGCAGCGTCCGGAACCCGTTGAAGGCGAACTTAATTCTGACGCTGACGAAGGTATAGTGAGCTTCAGTCCTGATGGTCAGACTATGTATCTGACCCGTGCTTTGCGCTCACCGACATCGAGTACGACGGTTGAGATACATACTTCTCGACGTAGTGACGCTTCATGGAGTGCGCCACAGAAATTCGAGATTGTCACTGACTCGGTTACGGCAGTAGGACACCCTGCGGTATCGCCTGATGGACGTTATCTATATTTTACCTCTGATATGCCAGGAGGTTATGGCGGACGTGATATATGGCGTATAAATCTTAATGAACGTGCCGGTAGTCTGGAAAATCTCGGTCCACAGATTAATACTGAAGGTGATGAGATGTTTCCCTACGTTCGTAGTGACTCAGTGCTTTACTTTTCAAGCGATGGTCATCCTGGCTTTGGCGGTCTTGATCTCTTTGTAGCTCGTCTTAACTCTACTGGAGACCGTTGGAGCATAGAAAACATGGGACAGCCGATGAATAGTCCCGGAGATGATTTCGGCATTACTTTCGGTCCTGGCGAAACAGGCTTTTTCAGTAGTAATCGCGGTGACGGACGTGGCTATGATCATATCTATAGTTTTGAATGTCCTGAAATTAAAGTGACTATTTCCGGTTGGGTACTGGATAAAGATGAAGAACCTGTACCTAATGCTATCATACGTATAGTAGGTGATGACGGCAGCAATCAGAAGGAAGTGGCTCGTGATGATGGTAGTTTCCGTTTTCGTCTTGAACGTGGCGTACGCTATGTGATGTTGGCCGGTGCGCCAGGGTACCTTAATGTCAAACAGGAGTTTGAGAGTGATATGGAAGAAGAAGACGCTGACTATGGTGTTGATTTTATTTTGGCTTCTATAGATAAACCTCAGATGGTCGAGAATATATTTTATGACTTCGACCGAGCCACTTTACGCCCTGAGAGTGAGACGGCTCTTGATGAAATCATACAGATGTTGGCTGACAATCCCCATGTCACTATAGAGATGGCTTCGCACACTGACCGTAAAGGTAGCGATGAGTATAATATGGCTTTGAGTGAGCGTCGTGCCAAGAGTGTAATCGACTATCTTGTCGCACATGGGGTTGCGCCTGACCGTCTCACATATCAAGGCTATGGCGAGTCTAAACCTAAGACTATCACTAAGCGTCTGGCGCGTGAATATCCGCAGTTTACGGAAGGTACCGTACTTACTGAAGAATATGTGGAAAGCCTAAGTGAAGAAGACCAAGAAGCTGCTGACCAGATAAACCGGCGCACAGAGTTTCAGGTTACTTCCACAACTTATGATTTCTATTAAAACTGAAAACAATAGGGTGAACCAAATCAAATGGTTCACCCTATTGTTTTCAGTTTGTCTCTGTGTCTTTATTCTGCCTTATGGCCGGGAGCAGTATGGTTATCAATCTTATTTACGATGTCGTCGAAGATTTCATCGATACTACCTCTTCCGTCAATGGGAAGATAGTGACCCGTTGAGGTGTAGTGTTCTCGTAAAGGCATAGTCTGGTTATGGTACACATCAAGGCGTTTGCGGATGGTTTCAGGATTATCATCGGCTCGCCCTGTAGCGGCGCCACGACTTAGCATACGCTTCATCAACTCTTCATCATCAACTTCAAGGCCCACGACTGCATGTAGTTTAGTGCCACGTTTTTCCAGTAGTTCTTCCAAAGCCTTTGCCTGAGGCAGAGTGCGTGGAAAACCGTCGAAGATGACGCCGTTTTTATCCTTGGCCTCTTTTTCAAGCACATCATCGAGCAGCTGAATCATAAGGTCATCAGGAATAAGATTACCCTTAGAGATATAAGAATTAGCCATACGACCAAGTTCCGTATCACGTGCTATGTGGTCGCGCAGTACCTCACCTGTGGAGATATGATAGAGGCCGTACTTATCTATAAGTTTTGCGCTCTGGGTGCCCTTGCCGCTGCCCGGACCGCCAAAAAGAACTAAATTGAGCATATAAAGAAGATTAAAGAGTGGGAGTGGTGAAGTTATAGGAGAGATGAGCAAGGGGAGAGATAAAGGTTTGTAAGAATCAAGACAAAAGTCTTACTCCCCGAGTGGGAAAGACAGGAAAAAAGAGAGAACAGGCACTTAGTCCTCTTTGATTTGATAGATGTCGGGAAGATTACGTACTTTACCATCAAGGTCAAGCCCATAACCGATAATAAATTTCGGTGGAATCTCAAAAGCAACGTAGTCAGGCTGGAAACCGGTTTTATTACTTTCGGGTTTGTAGAGTAGGGTTGCAAAACGTATTGAGGCTGGATTGCGCTTTTTAAGGTCAGCTATCATGTGGGTGGCGGTAAGACCTGTATCGACTATGTCTTCAATGAGCACAACATCGCGACCGGAAATATCCTGCTGCAGACCCATGATTTCTTTTACCTTCCCAGTTGATGATGTGCCTTCATAGCTGGTGTACTTTACGAAAGCGATTTCGCACTCGTTGATACCTACTTCACGCACAAGGTCAGCGGCAAACATGAAAGCTCCGTTGAGTACGCATACAAACAAGGGGCGTTTGCCCTCAAGATCATGGCGCAGTTCTGCAGCCACACGACGTACCTGCTCAAAGATACGGTCACGGGTGATATAAGGCACGAAAGTGAGGCCGTCTACTGTGATTTTGTTATCCATAATGATTTCTTAAGAATCAGTTTTAATGTGAGACAGCCCCTTAGGGCCGAATAGCGTAAGCTGACTGAGGCCCCTGATGCCTTGGAGTAGCTTACAAACGCAAAGTTACTTATAATTTGACTAAACTGCAAGCAAAATCTTATTGAGGTTGCTAACTCTTTTTACTCTGTGGGTTGGACAGCGAGCTAAAGCGCGGGCGCAGAACTAAGGTGGGGTCGGACATCGAGCCAAAGCTCGGACACAGAACCAGGAGGCACGGAGGGGGACATCGAGCTAAAGCTCGTACACAGAACCAGGAGGCACGGAGGGGGACATCGAGCTAAAGCTCGTACACAGAACCAGGAGGCACGGAGGGGGGACATCGAGCTAAAGGTCGGGCACAGAACCAGGAGGCACGGAGGGGGGACAGCGAGCTAAAGGTCGGGCACAGAACCAGGAGGCACATCTATTATTTTTTTAAGAATTAATAAATGTTAAAATTAATTCTTTAGATTAATTACATTGTTAAATAGATTGAAAAGGCAAATTTTTTTATATGTTATATAACCTACTTTCAAAAAAAGTTTGTACCTTTGCATTGAGTTTTTCATGGTATTAGATTTTAAGGTTAACAGGAAGATTGGTTGTCGGGATGACAATCAATTTTTTTTATGTCTGTACAGGCCTACTGTAGGGTCTGTGCGGACTTTTTAATTTCTTCATTTTTGCCGTAGCACCTTGATGATTGTGTAATTTTTATTGACAACTATGTGTAACTATAAAATAACCGTGCCTCCTATTATTAACCAATAGGAGGCACGGTTATTTATACTTTCTGCCAAGGCAGAATTAAGACGATTTTATCAATTAGTGGATAAGTACCTTACGGCCACCAATGATGTATAAGCCTTTGGGAAGTTGGTTTAGAGTAGCTTCATCTGCACCACGATGCAGTAACAGGCCGTCGGTGGTGTAGACATCACATACTCCGTCTTCTCCAAGTATTGTATCGATACCTGATATGCCGCGAATAGTGCATGATGCCCAAACACCGCTTCCGTCAAGAGCACGGGCAGTTATTGAAGCTGTACCGATAGCATGTACAGTGACATCGCCGTCAGCATCAACGGTGGCTACATTCGGATTGTCAGAAGTCCATTCGAGACTCTTGTCGGTAGCATCAGCGGGCAGTATAGTAGCTAACACCGTGAAGGTAGTACCTTCGATTATCTCTATGTCTTCTATGTCGAGTTCGATAACTTCAACAGGCACATCTACAGTAACAGAACAAGCTGCTGCCACACCATTGATAGTAGTGGCGATAATTACGGTGCGGCCGCCTGAGAGAGCTGTCACAAGACCTTCTTCTGATACTTGTGCTACATCGAGAGCTGATGACGACCAGAATACTGTCTTGTCAGTGGCGTTATCAGGTTCGATGGTTGCGGTGAGCTGAAGAGTTTCGCCCTTGCCGAGTGTAGCTTCTTCACTTGAAAGAATGATAGAAGTCGGAGGTACTAATTCACCTTCGTTAACTACAGTTACGTAACATAGACCACTATAATTACCAGAAGTAGCAGTGATTGTGGCTGTGCCTTCACTATGGGCTGTTACAACTCCTTCAGCATTAACAGTAGCTACGTTGTCATTATCCGAGGTCCAGCTGACACGTTTGTCAGTAGCATCGGCAGGTATTACTACAGCTTCTAAAGTATAAGTATCACCTTCACGCAGCGAAACGGCACCTGGTACCACAGTAACACCTTTGACAGCTACTGTCTTGTCAACTACAGTAAGATGAAGTTTGGCTTCGATACCGTTTGAGGTAGCGGCAGTAATTTCGCACTCACCTACAGCGCGGGCACGTACCTGACCAAGAAGGTTGACGGTAGCTACATTCTCATCACTTGAACTCCAGGTGATTGTCTTGTTTGAAGCGTCTTCGGGCAATACGGTAGCATTGAAATAGCGACGCTCATCAATCTGCATGTACGCCTCTTCGACATCAAGAGTCACACTCTGTGCCAGTGGGTCCACTATAGTTACTTCGCAGGAAGTTGAAAGACCGTTAGGCGTAGTGGCTGTAACGGTAGCTGTACCTTGATTTACACCAGTCACAGTACCATCTTCGCTAACTATAGCTACTGATTGGTTAGAAGAAGTCCACGAAACTGAGCGATCTTTTACATCAGCGGGAGTTGTATTGTAACCTAAACGGAGTGACTCATATTTGCGAATACGAGCTGTAGGATCACTCATGGTGATAGCGGTAGGATAGTATGACTTAACAGTCAGAGTAGCTGTACCCGAAACACCGTTACCAGCCTTTGCAGTAATGGTTACTGTTCCGCTTTTGACAGCTGTAACGAGTCCGTTGGCATCAACGGTAGCTAAAGCTGCATCTGATGAACTCCATGTTAGAGTCTTGTCTTTTACATTAGCAGGTGCTAAGGTTGCAGTCAGCTGTACTGTCTCAGTTTCATAGAGTGAAGCTGTAGCAGGAGCAATTGTAACGGAGGTAGGATATTTTGGATTAACAGTTACTGTACATGTAGCTTTGAGACCATTTACGGTAGTAGCTGTCACAGTAGCAGTGCCAGCTGCTACAGCTTTAACAGCACCTGAGGCTGAAACGGTAGCTACGGCGGTATTTGATGAAGTCCAAGTTATGGTTTTATCTGAACAGTCAGCTGGCAACACTGTAGCTGACAACGTAGCACTCTCTTCGGCATAGAGAGTCAAAGTAGTCGGAGTGACAGTAACTGAAGCCGGTAACTTTGAGAGGTGAGCATCAAACTCAGCCTGAGTCACTATACGCACTGTAGATTCGGTACCAGTCGGAACTTTTAGGTAAGATTGATTAGCCGGTAGATACTGTACGTTGGCAGTTACGAAAGCAAGGTTACCGTCAGCGTCGTTACCAAGCAGACGCATGGTAGCAGCGTCGTAAGGAGTAACGTTACGGTGCGAAGTACTCTCGTTCTTGAAATAAACGCCTCCGAGCAGATTACCATTTATAGCTGAGGCTGAGCCACCAAGGTTAAGACGGTTGTCAGTGGGCAGAGCATGAGAACATTCTATATATACAGGAGTCTTAGCCGGTACGGTACCTGTTATTTCCTGCATTACGGCCATACCATATTCTACCTTAGAGATATAATAGAATTTCAAGCCGGTCGATGAAGCTGAGAAAGGAAAATCAGCGAAGAAAGGCTGGTAGTACTTGTCTCCGGCAGTTATTGTCGGTTTCACACCGAAATAATTTGAGCCATCAGCTGCTATGGGTGTGATACGCCATTTGCGGTAATTGCCTTTAGCCTCGGTTGACATCTCCCCACGCTCACTGTCAGTGGCATCAGCATCACCAAGATATTTGGTTACGCCACTTGTCGTACCGTAAGCATAGTAAACACCTGCTGAAACTTCACGAAGATTTACATAATAACCTATTATGTCGTGTAAGTTTGTGCCTTGGGCAGTAATGTTCCACTGGTTGCCGCTACTGTTGGCAAAATAAAGTACCGTAGCAGGATCACAGCAAGCCTTGTCAAAGCCTTTCCAAAGTTCAATGGCACGCACATCGGCTGTGGTGGCCGATGCGTTGATTTTACCGGTGTTATCAGTCAGGAAGGCATAACGTTCGGTGACATCATTCTGCACCCGGTAGTAGCCGTTCCCCGGCAATTGAGCCGCAGCTGGAGTCACAGCTGCCGCTGCAAGAAAAAGGGTCGGTAGAAAATATTTCATATAGATAATGGAATAAATGTTGCGATATCAACGCGGACAGATGAGAGTCGCAGTGAATTTATAACGTGTCTGCAGCATGGATATTGCCGCCAGTTGCTTAAAAACTATGTGTATTCTAAAGTAATAAAGTTAAGGAGCAAGTCTCGACTTGAGACTCACTCCTTAACGTTCTTTATGAGATAATTAAGCTATGTGCTTAATCCTCGATGATACAGATAGCAACACGGTTCTGTACAGGATCGGGATAAGGCTGATAGTTCTCTTCGCCCATACTCTTAACAACGATACGGCTTGCAGGAATACCATATTTGCTCTGAAGAGCTTTTGATACTGCATTGGCACGTTGCTTAGAAAGACGCAGGTTGATAGCCATTGTACCGGTACCCTTGTCGGCGTAACCTGTAATCTCAACCTTAGTGTTGGGGTGAGATTTCAGATACTCAGCGATTTCAGCCACTTTCTTCATCTCGGTGTTAGAAACAACAGTATTCGAGATAGTGAAGAATATGTCGCGACGCATAGGTTCTTTAACCTCAGGCTTCTTCTCAACAACCTTCTCAACAGGTACTTCTACAATCTTTTCAACAATCTTTTCTACGATAACAGGCTCGCAGGGAACGGGCTCGATAACGCGGGTAGTAGTGTTGAATTTAGGACCGAATGTATAACGTACGCCTACGAGAGCGTTGAAATACCAGTCCGCATTCTTAGCATTCTTTGAATTGTACTGGTCAGGAAGTACGTTAGCTTGGAGTTCAAGACCGATAGCTACTCGCTTGCTTACATTAAACTGAACGTCGGCACCGAACTGAGCTACAAAACGACCATGTGTGCCACTCCAGTTGTATTCAAGGAGCTCACGACCATCGTGAGATGCCATGTAAGCATCCTGAATGTTGTTGGCATCTTTGTTGTGCCATGCTATGTTGGCACCGATACCACCGAAGATATTGGCTTCTACCATACGGTTGGGGTTATAACCGCCAAGCACGTTGGTCATGTTGAACACTGCGTTGATAGTAGGAGCGATGTAGTTCCATTTCCAACGGTAGGTGTGGTCGTCTACTTCGCTTACACCTTTGCTCTGCCAGCCGTTGAACACTAAGCGGGCACCGATGTAGGGATTGAAGTTGTAGCCTACGGTCAGCTGGGCATTAGGACAGAGCAGGTCGCCGAATGAACCCTCACCGAGGGTCTCCTGACCACCTATCTGAGCCTGCATGTACCAGTGAGGCTGGAAGGTGTATTCCGTCACCTCCTCTTGTGCTGAAGCGGCTGTGATGCCGCCGAGCAGAAGAGCTGCGGAAACCAAGAATTTATTCAATTTCATTGTAATTTGGTTTTATTCTGTTTAGTGTCTGGGACTGTCCCGTTTAGTTTCGTCAGAAACTGTTACGGGACTGTCCCGTAGTATCCGCAGGGTGAGGAGATTATTTTACAGTGAAGTAGAACTTGGCAGTAGAAGTTGTGCCGTGGTAATCGACAGCGGTGTAAACGAGTTCGTAGGTAGCACCCTTAACAACATCTGTTGGGATTGGGAGACCATAACGACGCTGTACGCCCTTGAATACCTTGTTCATATTGCCGAGGCTATTGATTCTCTTCAGTGCAGCCTGCATCTCAGCATCACCTTCCTGTGCGCTCTTACCGTCTTTGATGACGTTGGTACAGCCGATGAACTTGCAATAAGCCGGAGCGAGAACCTCACCGGTATAGCTAGTAGGATAGAGTTCAGCTACACTACCGCCAGCCATCTTGAATACAGTAGGACGGTTGATGTTGTTGCTGAGGAAGTGGATGCTACCATAACCATTGTTGTAAGCCATAGTCAGCTGCAGATAGTGGTTAGGATTAGCCAGCACATGGTTGATCTTCTCAGCGAGAGTATTATACTTGCTGATGAACTTGTTGAACTTGTCAAGATAATGACCTACGCGGTTGTTAACCTCGTTTTCAATATCAGTGATCATGTCCTCAAGCTTACCATTGATTTCAGCTTCCATATCGGCCATCATATCATCGATACGCTCCTGAATCTGACCTATAAGGTTAGTTATAGCTGCATCGAATTTCTCAGTAAGTTCTGCGTCCCAACCTTCTACCTTATCGTTAAGCTGACTATTAAGTTGAGCAAGGAAGTCGTCCATGTTGGTTACCGTAGCCTTAACATGTCCAATGACCTTAGTAGGATCATTTACATCATAAACATCACCTTCAACTTCGAGGTTGCCAGTATAATCCAGGCTGAAGTCACCAAACGTGAAGCCAAGTTCTACAGTCACACCGTCAAGGTTGATAGTGCCGAACTCGAATTTATACTTCGAAGGATCAATGTCGATAAGGCTCTCATTCAGAGCGTCGATAATCGGGAGACGACGATCAATGCTCTTATCATGGAGGAAGCTATAAGACAAAGGACGGAAGGTAGTGGCAGCGATGTTGTAGCTTGAGTAAGTAGCATACTCTACACCGTCTACTTCCCATGCAGCCTTCAGACCGTAAGCAGGAAGAATACCGCTAAGCTGCTCGTAAAGACCCTTCATCAGACCGAGTACTGAAGAGCGGCTGCGGTCCTTAAGAAGTTTCTTACCGGCTTCTTTCAAGTTGTCGTCTATACGAAGCATAATCTTGTCAAAGTTATCTCGTGTAGCGGGTACAAGGGCATCAGCCTCATAGAAACCGTTGTTGGCACGAGTATAACCGAAGTCAAGAAGTTCGTTTGATTTCTTCACATACAGTTCAACCGGAGCAGCTTCGTCGCGGCTGTTAACCAAAGGCAGGTACTGGCCAGCGAAGTTGATATTGTTGGGGTTGATAGTAGTGAATATCTTACCTAAATAGAGTTTGTCAGGAGCATAATCGAGACCGTTGTACAGCAGAGCACCTTCTTCGATTACCATATCCTCGAAGTTGCCTGACAGTTTCAACATGTTCTCGTCAGCCTGAGTCAGCATCGGCTCGTTATCATACGAAGCGAAGGTATTGTAGCTTGGGAAGCTATATGCGCTGTGGTCATTCTGACCGGTGTAGTTAACAAGCATGTTTGACTGAACACCGATAGGCAGTGAGAAGGTACCGAACAGCGGGTTGTAAGTGCCTTGTGTTATGATGCTACCGATCAGAGAGTTAATACGTTTGTTGAGCTGGCTAAATAGCTTGTCAACTTTGCTCTCAAGAGCTTCGATGGCAGCTGCGTTAGCGTTTACCTTTCGAGTCAGTTCATCATAATTAGCTGTCAGAGTGCTGTTGAGTGCTTCAATTCTATCGCCCAAGCCAGTCTCAAGTTCATTGAGTTTCTCGGTAAGGTTAGACTCAACAGTATCAATTTTCTCACTCAGGTCGTTGATATCAGCAAGCATACCTGGGATAGTCTCGTCTGTAAGCTTATCAAGACCTTCCTGAAGAGAATCTATCTGGCCGAGTTTATCTGATAAATCATCGGCGAGACCAAGAAGTACTTCGAGTTTGAGCTTATTAGTTTCAATGTAGTTATAAGCCTCGAGAGCTTTCTGTACATCTTCATTAAGAGACTCTATGCTTCCGTTAATGGTCTCAATAGAGCTATTGATGGTCTCAATGGTTCCATTAATAGTCTCAACATCACCTTGTACAGTAAGCATATCACCCTGTAGCTGAATTAAGTCAGCTTTGATATTTACAAGAGCTGCATCAATAAGCTGGTTGATAGCATCTTCGTTAAGACCTGCGTCTTCGAGAGCCTTGATACGACCTTCAAGGCTTTCAGTCAAAGTCTGGAGGGCCTTTACATCTTTTTCAAGCTGAACGCAGTCAACAGCACAGCTCGTGATGTCGCGCAGAGCTTCTTCAAGTTCTTCAGAAGTGACAAAGCCCATATTCTTAATATCCTCAGCGGTGAGAGGAGTGAACATGTCATTGAAGATGTCGCGTACGTCCTGTTCAGAGAGATGAGGCTTCTTGGCAAGTTCATCAATCTGCTTCTGGAGCTTGTCCTCAAGTTTGGTGAGATCCTGACCTAATTTAGTGCCGAGGTCATCAATCTTTTTGTTAAGTTCTTCCTTGGCTTTGGTAAGTGCGTTGTTGAGCTCGACAACATCGCCCTCGAGTTTGGCAACCCGCTTCTCAAGAGAAGAGTACTCATTAGCCACCTGCTTTTCCAGATCGCTAACGTTATCCTTACATGAGGTGAAGGTGCCCACGGCGGCGCAAGAGGCAGCCACAAGCAGCAAACCGTTGAGTAGTTTTCTATTCATCTCTGTTTAATAATGAAAATATTATGAAATTTGTGTTATTTATGTCTATAGTATTGGTAGAACATGGGCACTTGGTGTAAGTGCGCCAAAGGCTACGCCTATCGAAAAATATCGGCCTTCAATATCCTCTGATAAGGCTAAACCTGAGGTCAGGGCAAGAGACAAGCAGGCACAGCAATGTGGTCGATTATAGTTTCAAGCCACAAAGGTAATAATCTTTTCAGAATAAAAAAAATTGACATGGAAATTTTTAAAAAAAATCAATATCACTTGTTCTTTTCATGCTGAGTCTTAAAAAATGTATGCTCATTTTTAATATTATAGTAAAAAAATTGTAACTTTGCGACCATAAATCTGCCTCTTGCACTGAGGTAGCTACTCCATATTAATATATAATAAATCCACTTTGGTATCCGGAACTGAGCCGGACTGCCGTAACACGGTTAGCATGAAAACGATTCTATTAACTTTGGTAATGGCTTTAGGATGTGTCACTGCCGCGAGGGCACAGCACGTCTCTACATCTGAGACTGCCTCCGAGGAGGTAACTGCATCTGTTACTATTCCATGTCGTCCCTATTCTCCGCTCGGACGTCCCGGTATCTTCAATCAGCTGGAGGTAGGTGGTGTGATAGGTACTACCGGTCTTGGTATTGAAGTGGCTGCTCCTATAACCAACTGGGTAAAGGTACGTGCTGGTCTCGACTGGATGCCTCCGGTTAACATACCCATGAATTTTATGATTCATGCTTATCAGCATGGTGGCCTTACTGAAGGCAACTTCGATAAGATTAAGGAACTTATGTCGGAATTTGGTTTTGATATCGATGAAAGGGTAAAAGTTGATGCTAAGCCACAAATGACAGCTTTTAAATTCTTGATTGATATTTATCCTATACCTAACAATCCTCATTGGCGTGTGACAACTGGGTTCTATGCTGGGTCACGTAAAGTAGCTAAAGCACGTAATAATATTGACGAGGCTCCATCGTTGGTATTTTTAGGTTACTATAATAAGATGTATGAGTTTTTTACTTCATCAGCTTATCTTGACGAGCCTGTTTACGGTGATATCTATATAGACCCGGAAGTTGGTGACCAGATGAAAGAGAAGTTTGAACGTCTCGGACGTCTTGGTGTACACATGGGTGATTTTAAAGATGGCACTCCTTATATAATGGAACCCGGCCGCGATGGTCAGGTTAAGGCTACGGCTTATGTCAATGCTGTGAGACCTTATCTTGGCTTAGGGTATATGGGGGCTATGTCTCCGGATAAGCGCTGGCAGGTATCGGTAGATGCTGGTATGCAGTTCTGGGGTGGTACGCCTGACATTATCAGTCATGAGGGTGTAAATATGAGCAAGGACCTTGTCGATATTCCCGGCAAGGTGGGACGCTATATTCGTAATATGAAGGCACTGAAGGTTTATCCTACAGTGGCGGTTAAGTTCTCCTACACATTCTTCTGATAGCATTTTTGCCTGAGTTATTTCTCTCGAGGAGTTAGTGTGCGCTTTCAGTTCTACTCTATAAGTATAGGTGATTAGCACTGTCTTGTGAGCGTGGTAAAAAAAGCTTAATTTATTTGTGTAGCAGGACATTTATTTATAACTTTGCGAAGTAACTCATTAAATTAATAAAAATATAGACGTTGCCCATTGACATGCTGGCGGGCCGTGATGGCCAGCTGGATCGGCATGGGCTAATAATAAAGAAAAATAAACAAATGGACACAGAAAAGAAACCTAAACGTCCGAGAATTGGGGCGACCATGAGCTCGTCAGCTTCGGAAGTCGGGGACACAGAAAATCGTTATGAAAAAGTGAATTATCCTTCGGCCGGTGCACAACCGTCGGGAGACGGCAGTGAGCGTCCCCAAGGTTACCAGCCTCGTCCGGGTGGATATCAGCCACGTACACAGGGCTACCAGCCCCGTCAGCAGGGTGGTTACCAGCCACGCACACAGGGCTACCAACCTCGTCAGCAGGGTTATGGACAGAACCGTTATAATACTCAGTACAATCCCGGTGGCTATCAGCCACGTACTGCCGACACAAGTGCTGATGCCGATAAAGCTAAGGATATAACCACTGGTGATAATAGTAGTGAACATACTGAGGGACAGGCTTATCAGCCGCAGCCCGGTTATCAGCCTCGTCAGCAGGGTTACCAGCCCCGTCAGCAGGGCGGATACCAGCCTCGTCAGCAGGGTTACCAGCCTCGTCAGCAGGGTTACCAGCCTCGTCAGCAGGGCGGTTACCAACCCCGTCAGCAGGGCGGCTACCAGCCTCGTCAGCAGGGTGGTTATCAGCAGGGTGGTTTCCGCAAGCAGCAAGGCGGTTTCCGTAAGCCTCAACAGAGCGGCATGAAATTCACTCCGCGTCCTAAACAGATAGATTATGTTCTGGAGGATATAGATCCGAACGAGAGCATCCGTCTGAACAAATTTATGGCTAATGCCGGCATCTGTTCACGTCGTGAGGCTGATGAGTATATCACCAACGGAAAAGTTAAGGTAAACGGTGAGGTTGTTACCGAATTGGGTACCAAGATTACCCGCAACGATGTTGTGGAATATGACGACAAAGTAGTTACTCCTGAGCGTAAGTGCTATGTGCTGCTCAACAAGCCTAAAGACTGTGTGACTACAAGCGATGATCCTAATGGACGCACTACAGTGCTTGACCTTGTTAAGAATGCTTGTCAGGAACGTATATATCCTGTAGGTCGTCTTGATCGTAATACTACAGGTGTGTTGTTGCTCACCAACGACGGTGACCTCGCCTCGAAGCTCACTCATCCTAAATTCGTGAAGAAAAAGATTTATCACGTTTGGACAGATAAGGACATTACTGAAGACGATATGCAGCGTATAGCTGACGGTATTGAACTTGAAGATGGTGAGATACATGCCGATGCCATAAGCTATGTGAGCGATACTGACCGTAATCAGGCTGGCATTGAGATTCACAGTGGACGTAATCGTATTGTTCGCCGTATATTCGAAAGCCTCGGCTATCGCGTTACAAAACTTGACCGTGTTTACTTCGCCGGTCTCACAAAGAAGAATCTGCCACGCGGTCGTTGGCGTTATCTGACACAGGAAGAGGTTAACTTCCTGCGTATGGGTGCTTTCGAGTGATGCCGTATGTCCTAAAGACAATAAAGCAAATATCACACAATGAAAGATATAAAAAGACTTACAGTAGCCGCTATTTTCGCTGACCCTGACAAGTATATCGGTCAGGTAGTCGATGTTAAGGGCTGGGTACGTACACGTCGTGGTAACAAGAATGTACAGTTTGTAGCCCTCAATGACGGTTCGACTATAAAGAATTTACAGATAGTATTCGATCTCGGTGTTATCGGTGAGGAACTGTTACGTCCTGTCACTACTGGTTCGAGCATACATGTGCAAGGCCGTCTGGTGGCTTCACAGGGTAAAGGTCAGAGTGTAGAGGTACAGGCTGACGAGCTTGAGATATACGGTACTGCACCGGCCGACAGCTATCCCTTGCAGAAAAAGGGTCATAGTCTGGAATTCCTGCGTGAGAAGGCGCATCTGCGTCCACGTACCAATACGTTTGGTGCTATATTGCGTATTCGCCATGCGTTGGCTTACGCTGTGCATAAGTTCTTTAATGACCGTGGTTTCTACTACTTCCACACACCACTTATCACAGCTTCAGACGCTGAAGGAGCCGGTGCGCAGTTCCAGGTTACTACAATGGACCTCAATGATGTGCCTCGTACAGAGGACGGCAGTGTAGATTATAGCAACGACTTCTTCGGAAAGCAGGCCTGTCTGACAGTATCAGGTCAGCTTGAAGGTGAGTTAGGTGCCACTGCACTTGGTTGCATATATACGTTTGGTCCTACGTTCCGTGCTGAGAATTCCAATACACCGCGTCACTTGTCGGAATTTTGGATGATTGAGCCAGAGATGGCCTTCTACGAGATTGCAGACAACATGGATCTCGCTGAAGAGTTTATCAAATACTGCATCAGTTACGCTCTTGAGCACTGCAAAGATGACATAGAGTTCCTTGCTGAGCACTTTGACCCCGAACTTGTAGACCGTCTACGCTTCGTAGTTGACAATGATTTCGTACGCTTGCCTTATACAGAAGGTATAAAGATACTTGAAGCAAGCGGCAAGAAATTTGAGTTCCCGGTTTATTGGGGTGTCGATTTGGCCTCAGAGCATGAACGTTATCTTGTAGAGGAACACTTTAAGAAGCCTGTCATACTGACTGACTATCCTAAGGAGATAAAAGCTTTCTATATGAAGCTTAATGACGATGGTAAAACAGTACGTGCTATGGACGTATTGTTCCCGAAAATCGGTGAAATCATCGGTGGTTCACAACGAGAGGAAAACTTTGATAAGTTGCAGGCTCGCATTGATGAACTAGGTCTGACCGGTATGGACTGGTATCTTGATACACGTCGCTTCGGTACAGTGCCTCATTCAGGTTTCGGTCTGGGCTTCGAGCGTCTGGTACTGTTTGTGACAGGTATGCAGAACATACGTGACGTCATACCTTTCCCACGTTATCCGGGAAATTGCGATTATTGATGTAATATCCACAAATACACCTACCTTTTCTATCCCCATACAGTGAATTAGCGTTCGGAACGCTTCACTGTATGGGGATTTTTAACTAACTTTGCAGCCGTGAAACGATGCTACGCCATATTACAGCTGTGTCTGCTGATTATATTGACACTTGGGGCCAATTCTGTAAAGGCTGCCGATACCGTACGAGGTAGCGACGGCCCGCTGACAGCCAGCCTTATAACCTGCTGGCCCGGTCCGGAGATATATGAACTTTACGGACATTCGGCTCTTCGTATACGTGGTGAAGGAATCGACTCTGTATGGAATTACGGTGTGTTTGACTTTCGAGAGCCTAATTTTGTAGGGCGTTTTGTAAGTGGACAAACCGATTATATGGTAATGGGCTATCCTTTCGCTTGGTTTTTGCCGGAATACAAACACCGAGGTTCCAGGGTAGTGGAGCAGGACCTCAATCTGACTCCAGAAGAGGTACAGAAGCTACTTCGTTGCTTACAGATTGCGTCGTTGCCTCAGAACCGTAAATACCGCTACAATTATATAAAAGATAACTGCGCCACTCGGCTTACTGACCGTATGTCTGAGGCTACCGGTAAAGTGCTTTTGCTACGGGGAGAGAAACGTTACGGCTCATATCGTGACGAAATGCGTTACTATAACCGTAATTACCCATGGTATCAGTTAGGTATAGATGTGGCACTTGGGTCAGGTCTTGATGTAAAGATAGGCGTCGGCAATGAAATGTTTGTACCTGTCGAAATGAAAGAGCGTCTTGACAGTGCCCGTTGGAGTGACGGACGCTATGTGGTGAAGGCAGAACGTGAATTGCTGGCAGGCCGTGATGATGCTGTGCTTCCTCCTACACCATGGTGGGTTACGCCACTTCTATGGAGTGTGGTAGTATTATTAATCAGTATTGTGCTGTCGGTCGTTGATTATCGGCGACATCGTCCGAGCCGTTGGTGGTATAGTGTATGGTTCGGTCTGCTTGGTCTGGCTGGTTGTCTGGTAGCATTTTTGGTCTTTGGCTCAAGTCATGAAGCCACGAGTCCTAATATATTGTTGTTATGGCTTAATCCGTTGCAGCTAATAATAGCCATAGGTGTATGGTGGCGCTGTATGCGTCCTGCTGTATTAGCTATGGCAATATGTAATATAGTAGTGATAATTTGCCTCCTTTTGGGTTGGCCTTTTCAGAGTCAGAGTGGCAATGCGGCTTTCTTCCCACTTATGGCTGCCACACTGGTATCGGCCAGTACTTATGCAATAATCTACACTACTTACAGTTATAAAAATACGTCTCCTTTGTCCGTTGGCCGTAAAACTCCGGTACGGAAAGGAGGCAAACGAAAACGCGTATAACCAATCTCAATGAACCGACTTATAACATCGGTGCTTTTTGGCCTGGTGACTATCAACACCATGGTATTGGCTGATCCGAGCCGTCCACGTCTGGTGGTAGGTATAGTAGTAGACCAGCTGCGCACCGATTATATGGAATATCTCAAGAACCTATTCGGTGAGAAGGGTTTCAGACGTCTTATGGAGCAAGGTATGTATATGCCGGATGTTGACTTCAAGGTTGACCTTTCCGATGCTGCCACAGCAACTGCTATGCTCTATACCGGTGCCTATCCTAATGCTACGGGTGTACCGGGACACAAGACGTATGATGCTGCCACCAAGAGTGTGGTGCCACCGCTTAGTGACCCTGCCACTATAGGTAATTTTACTAATGATACCTATTCGCCTGCATCTCTTAGACTCTCGACAATAAGTGACGAACTGGCTATAGACGGTGCTGGTGTCGCATACGTTTATTCTATCGCTCCAGACCCTCAGCAAGCCATTATAATGGCTGGACATGCAGGAAATTCTGCTGTGTGGCTTGATGAACACACCGGCAATTGGGCTACCACTACTTACTATAAAGATGTACCTTCGGCTATGACACGGCGTAATTATGATATGCCGTTGTCCGTGCGTCTTGATACCATGCAGTGGAAGCCGTCTCTGCCCTTAGATCGTTATCCTGGACTTCCGGCGCAGAAACGCATGTATCCGTTCCGGTACACTTTCCCTAAGTCAGATCGCGATGTGTACCGTAATTTTGTCAACACTCCACTGATTAACCGTGAAGTTACAGACTTAGCGATAGATTATCTTAGTCAGTTGAATATGGGGCAGCGTGGCGATGCCATCGATATGCTCAATATTGCTTATACCGCCCGTCCTTACAAGGGTGCTCGTGATGGTGATTTTCGAATTGAGCTTGAAGATACCTACGTGCGTCTTGATGCTCAACTTGAACGTCTATTTGAGGCTATTGACCGTTATGTGGGGCTTAATAATACCTTAGTCTATCTGTCAGGAACAGGGTATTATGATGATGCAACTCCTGTGGACGAGCGTTATCGCTTGTATGCTGGAACATTCTCGGTAAAACGTGCCACGTCCTTGCTCAATTCTTATCTTGCTGCTCGTTATGGTAACGGTGATTATGTTGATACCTATTGGAATGGTCGCATATATCTTGACCATACTGAAATAGAGCGCAAAGGTCTTGATAGTCATGAGGTAACACAAGCCGCACGTGATTTTCTCGTGCGTATGAGTGGTGTGGCTGATGCTCGTAGTATAGCCGATATTCTCAATGGCCAGACTGAAGAAGCAGAACGGCAACGTCGCCTCATAGACCCACGTAACGGTGGTGATATAATCCTGGAATTCAGTCCCGGTTGGACCATAAGTGATGATCTCCGCTTTCCAGTCGAGACAAAAGATATAAGACAATCAGCCATAACTTCGCCGGCATTCCTGATGGGACCCGGTATAGAGCCACGTGTCATCGGCGCACCTGTCGACGCCACGGCGCTGGCCCCAACTGTAACGGGCCGGCTGCGTATACGGTCGCCAAATGGCACAATTTCGAAGGCAGTGCGATAATCGCCTACCTTATAGAGATTAATTTTTAATATTTTTCATTCAATTCAGATTTTTCTTATCCCATGGGATTAAATAGTATATTAAAGAAGATATTCGGCGACCAGAGCGAGCGTGCCGTGCGCCCTTTATGGAATCGTCTTCAGAAGGAAATAAATCCTATTTTCGAACAGCTTCAGACACTCAGTAATGATGAGTTGCGTGAACGTATCAACGTCATTCGTGACGATATCCGTGGTGAGGCAAAGACTTACAAAGACCAGATGGCCCAGATTCGTGCCGAAATCGAAACTCTGGACTATGACAAACGTGAACCTCTGTGGCGTAAAATTGATGACCTGCGTGAGGACATGTTCAAAATGTACGCACGCAAGCTCGATGAGGCACTGCCTGAAGTTTTCGCTGTAGTCAAAGAAACAGCTCGTCGATTTAAAGATAATGAACTGATTGAAGTTACTGCTTCTGAGTCTGACCGTGAATTGGCAGGACAGGGAAAGGATTTTGTAACTATTCAGGGTGATAAGGCTGTATATCGTAATTCATGGATTGCCGGTGGTAATACTGTACAGTGGGATATGCAGCACTACGATGTGCAGCTCATAGGCGGTATGGTGCTACATGGTATTATGAATGGTAACAATCCTCTGCCGAGCAACAATATTGCTGAGATGGCAACGGGTGAGGGTAAGACACTTGTAGCTACTCTGCCGGTGTTCCTGAATGCTCTTACTGGCGAAGGTGTACACGTGGTAACTGTCAATGACTATCTGGCCAAACGTGACTCCGAATGGATGGGTCCCTTGTATCAGTTCCATGGCCTTACGGTAGACTGTATAGATAAGACACAACCCAACTCACCTCAGCGTCGTCGTGCTTATCAGTGTGATATTACATTTGGTACCAACAATGAGTTCGGTTTCGATTACTTGCGTGACAACATGGCTACGCAAATAGAAGATCTGGTGCAGCGCGATGAACACTATTATGCCATAGTCGATGAGGTTGACTCAGTACTTATCGATGATGCCCGTACACCTCTTATCATCTCTGGTCCTGTGCCTAAGGGTGACGACCAGATGTTCAATGAATTCAAGCCTAATGTAGAGAAGGTTGTACAGGCTCAGCGTCGTTTGGCTCAAAGTCTTCTTATCGAGGCAAAAGAGAAGATTGCGGCTGCCCAGAGTGGTGACCCTGAAAAGATAGCAAAGTATGATAAGAATCGTCCTGAAGGCTCAAAACCGCTTACAGCTGATCAGCTTCTTGAAGACGGTGGCCTCGCTTTGTTCCGTGCTTATAAGGGTCTGCCAAAGCATAACCAGCTCATACGTTATCTTAGCGAGGAGGGTATCAAGCAGCTTCTTCTTAAGGTTGAAGGCCATTATATGCAGGATAATAACCGTGAGATGCCTAAGGCTGTCGAACCTCTTTACTTTGTGGTTGATGAAAAGAACCATTCTATTGAGCTTACCGATAAGGGTATAGAAGTTTTGACTGGTACCACCAAGGACCCAGAGTTCTTTGTGCTGCCGGATATAGCTGCACAGTTGAGTGCTGTCGAAAACGAAGACCTATCTGTTGAACAGCGTCAGGAACGCAAAGATACTCTGCTACAGAGCTATTCGGAGAAGGCTGAACGTGTGCATACTGTCAATCAGCTCCTCAAAGCCTATACACTTTTCGATAAAGATGTCGAATATGTAATTGACGATAACAAAATCAAGATTGTCGACGAACAGACAGGTCGTATAATGGAAGGTCGTCGTTATTCTGACGGTCTGCATCAGGCTATCGAGGCTAAGGAGGGTGTGAAGGTTGAGGCTGCTACCCAGACTTATGCTACAATAACGCTGCAGAACTACTTCCGTATGTACCGTAAACTCGCCGGTATGACCGGTACTGCTATGACTGAAGCAGGTGAGTTCTACGACATTTATAAACTTGAGGTAATCGAAATTCCAACCAACCGTCCTGTACAGCGTAACGACATGAATGACCGTGTCTATCGTACTAAGAAAGAAAAGTATGCCGCTGTAATACAGGAAGTCGAGGATATGGTTAAAATCGGTCGTCCTGTGTTGGTAGGTACTACTTCGGTCGAGATTTCGGAATTGCTCTCCAAGATGCTTCAGCTTCGCAAGATTCCTCATCAGGTACTTAACGCCAAGTATCACCAGCGTGAGGCTGAGATTGTAGCACAGGCAGGTCAGCCTGGTACCGTTACAATCGCTACCAATATGGCTGGTCGTGGTACTGACATCAAGCTGCCCGCTGAAGTTAAGGAGAAGGGCGGTTTGGCTATCATTGGTACAGAGCGTCATGAGAGCCGTCGAGTTGACCGTCAGCTTCGTGGTCGTGCCGGTCGTCAGGGTGACCCAGGTTCATCTGTATTCTTTGTATCTTTTGAAGATACTGTTATGCGTCTGTTTGCAAACGAGCGTATCATTAAGACTCTTGACAAACTCGGTTTTGAAGAGGGAGATATGCTTGAATCAAAGATGGTGACACGCAGTATCGAGAACGCTCAGAAACGTGTTGAGGAGAATAACTTCGGTATACGTAAGCGTCTGGTGGAATATGATGACGTTATGAACGCTCAGCGTAAAGGTGTGTACGGTCGTCGTCAGAACGCTCTGAAGGGTGAGCGTATCGGTACTGATATTGCCAATATGCTTTATGAGACCTCACAGGCTTTGGCTGCTGATTCATTAAATTATGATACTCTTGCTGAAGAGACTCACAAGGTGCTTGCTATAGAGTTGCCTTTTACAGCTGAGGAATATGCTAAAATGGATGCCGGTCGTGTTACTGAGGCTATCGCTGAGAGCGCCATGCAGACATATAATCGTAAGAAGGAGAAGATGGCTCAGGGTGCTTATCCGTACGTAAAGGAATTTGTTGAGGAACGCAATGCACATGGTCCTATAGGAATACCTGTGACTGACGGACGTCGCATGTTCAATATCCGTGCTGATATAGAGGAAGCTTATAACAATCATTGCGCAAGCTTGACTAAAGCCTGGGAGAAGACAGTGCTTCTGTCTTCTATTGACAAGGCATGGCAGGAACAGTTGCGTGAGATGGATGAACTTCGCAAATCTGTACAAAATGCCAGCTATGAGCAGAAAGATCCACTCGTAATCTATAAACTTGAGGCCTACGAACTGTGGAAAAAGATGGTGGAAGATATGAATTCCAAATCTATCGCTACATTGATGCGTGGTCGTTTAGCTGTACCTGATTATGAGGAGGCTAAAAAAGCCGCTGAGGAACAGGCTCGTTTACAAGAGCAAAAACGTGCTGCCAATGCTGCTCAGTCGATGGGTGGACGTCAGAGCATGATGCAATCATCTTCGACTACTCCGATGCCTAATCCGTATGCTAACTATTCTACTACACGTGATAGTTATCCCGGTGAGTCAGCTCAGCGCCGTGCCATGCAGAATTCTTCTCGTCAGCAGCCTGAGGCCTCTAATAAGCCTGCAAAATCTGAAAAGGTAGTAGGACGTAATGAGCCGTGTCCTTGTGGCTCTGGTAAGAAATACAAAAACTGTCATGGTCGAGATAAGGCTTGATACCTCTGACTCCAGATAAAAATTAATTGTGCGCCCCCATGCTCAACTGAGCATGGGGGCGCACAATTAATTTTTGAAGCCACCTTATTTCATCATCATAAGGAAAGCCATAAATATTAGACCGAGAAAGAAAGTAATTCCTGTCCACATCTTTGCCATACGGGCATATTCGTGTGCTTGCTGACGCATTTCTTCATTATGAGTGTCCTGCTTAGTTCCTCCCCCAGCCTGCATAGCTTCATTCCACATCTGCCGTGAGCGCCAAGCAAAATATATGGCTGCAAAACCCGTAGGTGGAAAGCAGAATAGAGTGGTGAGTATGGCCATGAGTATCATTGGCGTTGGAGGCCGTGAAGTATCGGGATTAAACGACCCTGGCGGTGGCAAAGGATCTATATCAGGTGGCAAATAGCGCCGACTCATAAATGGGTAATTTTCGGCTGCTTCCTCGGAAGGACCTTCTGGCTGTGGAGGTTGTTCAGGCTCTGGCCAATAGGGTACCCCTGCCAAACGCCGGCGCATCATACGGCATATTTCGGCATCATCTCCGGCTTTCTGCCAGTCATCAAGCCCTTTATACCATATATAAGTATCAGGCCCTACACCGGCTTGCGGTAGTTCCCACAGTTCGAGGGGTCCTACACGCCGCCCGTTTATCATGGCGAAATACTTCATTAGAAATTAGCCAGCGTGCTTAATACGCCAGTGCTCATGATTGACCCTATGGTCAGCAGACCCAGACCTGCAAGGCATAGCGTGATTATAGTCATTATTTTTGCACTCGAATTAGCTGCTTCGGCTACTGGATAGTTACCCTGTGCGTATGCTGTATTTGCCTTATTAGCCTGTATTATGGCTATAATACCGCATATAAGGCCTATGCATGAGAACAGTGTGCCAGCTATTGTGCCTACTATAGCCCAAGGCAGCCAATTGGTCGGTGGTGCCTGGGGAGGTAGATTTTGTTTCTGGTCAAATGGTTGATTTGCAATATGGCTGGCATAAGCGTTGTCTTGAAAACGCGAGTTGCCATAGCTGTCATAGTAAGGATTAGAATAGGGAGAAGAATTGGCTGTAAGTGCCTGCATTATTTCAGGTCGTGTCGAGGCTGGAGCCCAATCGAGCATACCTTCGCACCATACTGGCGTAGCAGGTGTGACGCCACGCTGAATCAGTATATAGAGTGGCATAGGTCCTTCTCTTCTACCGTTAATCATAACATAATACTCTCTACCATTATCTTGTGGGATAACAGTTGGGCCCTGTTGAGTAACTACCGGTGGTTCCGGGATATTGACAGGAGGTTCTGTAACCGGTGGTACAATTGAGGCAAGTTCTGGGAGGTCGGCTATCTTTACCCAGTCACTAAGACCTGGCCTCCACACGAGTGTGGCAGGAGTAAGGACAAGTGTACTTAAGGCTTCGGCAGTAAGCGGACCTTGCTGCCGTCCGTCGATAACCACGTAATACTGGGTGTCGTTCATTTGCGTATTAATTTTGTTTGCACAAAGTTAATAAAAATAAGTAGCTCTTTAAAAATTAAGCGATATATGTTTCTTAATTTTTAAAGAGCTACTTATTTTTATTTAAGTATGCTTACAATTATTTAAGTATACGTACAGTTCCTATGGAAGTCGCTAAGATATAGACTCCGTTAGGTAGGGGTGAAATATCTAAAGTATTATTACCTTCTTTAATAGCAAGTCGACGCAGAGAACGACCAGTTATATCAAAGAGGGTAGCAGTGCAGTCTTTGCTGCTCTCTATATTACAGCTGCCTGCTGTATTGGCGCTACTTACCTTCAAGGTCACAGGAGCCGCTGTTAAGGTACTGATACCAGCACCGGGTTTTACTGCGTGTGGGTCTTCGGGATTATCAGGCCAATCGGGTGAATATACATAGTCTGGATGCAGGTCTACAGCACCTGTCACTTCGGTTGAGGCTTCTCCGAGCCAACCGCATTGTTGTAGGGTACCAGTATGTACACGTATGAAATCAGCGTGTTGTAGCTCTACACGTTGCCCTTTGCTATTTACGGCCCAATCTAAATTGAAACCTTTGGCTGAAGCATTTGGCTCATTGTCAGCATAACCCCAAGCAAGCATACGTAGGAGGTAATTGGTGCCAGATTCATTCAGTGATTCTCCGTTCGGTGCAAGACAGGTACCGCTGAAAGTCAGGGTAGGGGATTCTGCTAACCAAAAAGGCCAATAACTTTGTGTATGAGAACTATTAGATGTTACATAACCTGTGTTGCCTTCACTGTCGGTCCAAAGAATGTACTCAGCATCTGTTATATACTTACGGTTTGGATCTTTGACCGGCTCTTTATTGGGGTCAGGACGATAATAAGTTACAGTATAGTTATGTTTTGTGTCAGCGGCTTCGTAGTCTGACCCAGCCAGTTCATACCATTCGTCATCAGGTAGACCATTACCGTTTGTATCTACTGATACCATAACTATACCAGGTTCACATGAACCTCCACCGGCCTGTGTATCTGAGATAACGGCATTTCCGTTTATTTTGAAATCATAGAAACCATGACGGTTAACTATCGGATGGTCAAAACCGAATGTGACATATCCTCCGAAGGAGCCTAATGATACCATTCCGGCATTAGCTGAGCCACATAAAGCCTCAGTTGCCATCTCCAACATATCTTCGTATGTGAGTCCGACTTCCGACTCAGGTACTTCATTTACGAATTGTCCCGGTGCCGGACAAAATTCATACACCTTAGCGATGTAAGGACTCTGTGCTGCCGCTACAGCCCCTATACCTAACAACGCTGTCAATACAAAATCACGCATATTATTTTATTTTGATAATATTCTTACCTCTAATTTTCTTCGCTTGTTATTCGCATACCGCTACAGCTTTTCCCACTCTCGCTCACCAGTACATTCGCTATCACAATTACCCTCGCGAAGCTGGTTCCCGCTCGGAGCTCTGCCCGGTTCCTAGTACCCTCGCTCACCAGTGCCTTCGCTATCACAATTACCCTCGCGAAGCTGGTTCCCGCTCGGAGCTCTGCTCCGTTTACTCCCGCCGTGAGCCTGTGAAGGCTATCACAGCCGGTATATCTCCAGTGCGTACACTCCAGCGTAGTACTCCAGCTGCCGAGTAACAGTGTAACCTTCCAGGCGTGACATAATTACGAGCGTCCGTAACGAAGAAGTCTCCGTTAGCTGAATTGACAGCTATTCCAAAAGGTACTTTTATCTCACTTTCGGTACCATCGGTTATAAATTTATCTGCCACCTTAGTCATACTCTGGGTATCAATAAGAGCATAACCGATAGTACGAGTCATAGTCAGCTCGTCCCAGTCAGTGCTGACAGCCATTATGGAGTCGCCTTTCAAGCACATGTTCGATACTCCTACGTTCAGATTAGCTACCAGTCGTTTCTTACGTGTATCGTAGCAATAAAGACGTGGTTCTACATCTATATAGTCTCCTCGTGAAGCTATCCATAGCTTCCCTTCATGGTCGGCTAACAGCCGTGAGAGATTGATGCCTACTTCGACACGTTCTGTTTCTGTAAAGGTAGCTATATCTATTACTGATATTGTCTTTTCATAATTAGGCACCATATATCCCCCGGAGTTGGCCACGTATATACTTTCGCCTATGATTTCTATGCCATCAGGTTGATAACCTACAAGACATCGATCAACTTCTTGAAGAGTAGCTGTATCTATTTTAGCTACATAACCTCGTTGACGATAGTCAGGTCTTATCTCGACTGGCCCGGCGTAAGAAGTGACATATAGAAATCCTCCGTGAGCTTTCATGTATCTACAGTTGGGAATATCTATCTGACCTATACGACGTGCTGAAGCTGCTTCCATAACTTCTACTTTGTTTGAGCAGTTTATTATGGCATAGAGGCGTGAACCATGTATAAGAAGGTCATTACCTACGTCACCTAATTCCATAGGTACATCAGGATTAGCTTCGGCATATATATTACGTATATAATCACCTGTAGTGTAGTCGTAATAATCAAGGGTAGCTTTGTTTGACCCCATATTGCCTTCATTAAGTAGATAAAAGCCGGATATGTCTGAAAATTCCGGTGTGCTGACCGGTACACGTTCAGGTATGAAAATTACACTCTCATCACGGCAGCTCTGAAGCCCTCCTGAGCATAATATGGTGATAATAAGTGTAATTAATAGGGTTAATCGCGAGGAGAAACGCTGATTATTATATCGTTTGGAGTCAGAAATCATATTGTAATATTAATTTGAAATTACGTCCCGGCATAGGATAGTTAGCTATAACTTCGTATTGCTGATTAAAAAGATTATTGATTTCGAGACTTGCTCGTAAGGTGGTTGTGCCTATAGGCTGTCTCCATGCCACAGAACAGTCGTGAGTGTACCAGGGTTCTTCGTGATTGGCTAAAATGTTGCTTGAATTATGCCATCGTTCACCAACATAGATAAAGCTATAATTCACCTGAAGACGACGCCAGTAGAAAGCACCTGTGACTGAACCGCTGTGTATAGGAATATAAGCTATCTGACCTTTATAGGTACCTGCTTCGTCGAGGTTGTCCGTCGGGTCGCTGTAATCGAGTGCCCGTTGCCAGGTATAGGTGAGACGTCCTTCCAGTGACATGTCATGCGGGAATGTCAGTCGGGTATCAGCGTTTACGTCAAGACCATATATACGTACACGCCCGATATTGAGCATCATCCAGCGGTATTGACCGTTTCCTTTGGGTACGGCTATAATTTTATCCGTAATACGGTTGTGATAGAGATCGGCTGTCACGCCTGCTGATTCCCAAACGGTAGTCGTAAAGTAGCGTCTCCACCTTGCACCGATATTGTATTGAGTGGCGTATTCTGGTTTTAGATTGGCATTACCTATGTCAGTATAGTAAAGGTCATTGAATGTTGGCATTCGCATCACTCGTTTATAGAAAGCATTGAGATGAAAATCGTGTTCTTCCCATGGTCGCCAACTGGTAAACACTGCGGGAGAGACAGCATGTGAGTGTCGTGTGGCGCTTGCTGTGCCTAAGTGGGTGCGGTCTGTAACAAAGGTTCCCATTACACTTGCTTGTGCTCGTAGGGGACCACCATGCCAGGCTGCTGCCACAGCACCTAAGAGGGTATGCCGTGAGGGATGGGTGAAGTTGGCGAGTGTAGCGTCAAGTGTATTGTGTTGCCAATCGACTGAAATGTCTATGTCTAACTGAGGGGTTATTTCTACTTTGTTAGCCACTGACAAGTAATACTCGTTTTGGTAAAATCTATTATCCAGATACATCAGAGTAGTGTCAGGGTTGAGGTAACGCATGTAATCGCGCGAGTATTTTGCATTGACCATAAGGTCATAACGTTGGGTCAGAGTTTTCTGCCATGTGCCTTGTACAAAGAAGTTACGGTCCCATTGGCGTTGTGAGTTTTTCCATACGTTATTGACTATAGCTCCGGGAATACCTCGTTCCGATTGGTAATAGTAGACTTTTGCATGCCAATGTCCTTCGTTGACACGTCCGAATAATCCCGCTTCGGCACGCAAAGCATGTATATCACCGTTTTGACGAGTGGCGGTTGTATCCCATGCAAGGGTGCCGTCGCTGAATACCTTACGGTAACGGAATCGGTAGCGTCCGGTAGCGTATGTATACTCTGTGCTTACTGTTGCACTGAGATATTCCGACACCTTATATTCAGCTCTTAGGGAAGGGTTAGCTAAACCGAAACTTCCGGTACGCATAGTTACATTAAGATTCAGACGTTGGCCAGCTGTAAATTTTGGCCTTCGTGTGCGCAGATACACTGTGCCAGCAGCCCCGAAGTCTTTAGCACTCTGAAAAATATCACTCTTCTGCCCATTGTGTAGTGATATTTCCTCTATATTGTCAAGAGAGAACTTCCCTAAATCTATCTGTCCATTTTGGGCGTTTCCGAGTTGTATTCCATCATAAAATACTCCTAAGTGGTTCGTACCCATAGAACGTATGTCTACTGTCTTGACGCCTCCGACGCCACCGTAATCCTTTATCTGTACTCCTGAGAAATAACGTATGGCATCGGCTACGTTGTGGGAGTTAAGTTGTTCGAGTTCGTGTCCTCCGAGAGTCTGAGGTACTATTACACTGCTGTTGGCATGCATTGGAGCAAGCACTTCAAGGTCAGGTAGAGAGTTATAAAGGCTGTCATCTTCAACTGTAGATGTGGGTTCAGAATATCCGGCAGAAGCAATAAGATGTGTTCCACAGGATACAGCAGCGATAAATATACACAAGGTTATAACCTTGAAAGAAAAGTGTCTGAACATAAAAAGTCGATAGCTCTTAGGTCCGAAAGCTTCGGCCGACGGTTGTCGCTCCAATCGGAGGAGTGTCCGGCTTGCACGCGAGGTCTTCTGACTTGTCGCCTACGGCTATCGACTTACCTTCCCGGAACCATGCTTCCCTCTCGGGAATATCATTTCTTCCAGTGGCTGTATAGAGCATACAAATGTCGAGCCATCAATCGGCGGCTTACAGCAGCGGAACCTGTCGGGGATTCGCACCCCGTTCCCTGTGCGTGTTGCACCGCAAAGTTATAAAATCTTCTCTTTTCATGCAACATTCCCCCATAATCCGCTCCCATCTCCCTCCGCACCCACCTATGCCGCCATACCTATGTACTCCTATGTCGCCCACCTGTGTGTCTCCTGGTTGTGTGTACGAGCTTTAGCTCGTGTGCCTCCTTCGTCCAACTGTACCGCTATGCCTGTGTGCCTCCCTCCGCAATAATCACCCCTCTCCGCACGTTGTTAAGAGGATATGCAAACTCCCTCAGCATCTAAATCTCCTGCACGTAAATTCCGGAATAACTTCGGTGCTATCCGTTATATTCTGGCCATAGCTATATTTATCTCTCATTTTAATATAGCTACTGACAGCTCTTTATGGTTCCCCATCACTGGTTATTATCGTGTATGTGCTTTTTTTGTGATGAGCGGTTTCCTTATTTATGGCAGTTATTACCGCTCAACTGATTGGCGTGCCTATCTGGCTAACCGTGCCTGGCGTATACTCCCTTCTTATTTGATTGCGGTTATAGCCTGTGCAGTGTTATTGGTAGTCGTAAGTGATTATGACTGGCGTGATTATTTCACATCGCTTCATTGGGTCCGTTATCTGGTTTCTAATGTACTTTTTCTTAATTTTATAGAGCCTACTCTTCCAGGTGTCTTTTCTGGTCACCCAGTTGAGGCAGTTAATGCCTCGTTGTGGACTATGAAAGTAGAATGGGTACTTTATTTTATCGTTATTCCGGTAGTATGGTGGACCCGTCGCAGCAAATGGCGTTTCTGGCAAGTGTTTGCTGTAATATTCCTTTTCTCCATTATATATAAATATGTGTTCCTCTCTCTTTATGAACAGAGTGGTCATGAAATGTATGCTATACTCGGCAAACAATTCGGTGGTCAGTTAGCTTTCTTTTACTCAGGTGTGCTTCTTTATGTTTATCTTGAGCGTGTCAAGGCGCACCGTTGGTGGTTGGCTGCTATATGTGTGCCAGTACTTATTATAGGCGGTACATGGTGGCCTGAGGCCGACCTGTTTCAGTTCGTACTCTTTCCACTTACTCTTGCAGGCAGTGTTGTATCGTTAGCTTTCATAGGGCGTTGGGGTGCCTGGGCGGAGATGTTTGAGAATTGTTCATACGAGATTTATCTGTTTCATTTCCCTTTGGTGCAGGTGTGTCGTCATTATGGGCTTACCGAACGTATAGGTGAATTGCCAGCTTTTCTGTGTGTATTGGTGCTGACGGTATCACTTGCTTATCTGGTGGCTCGTTATATTTCTGCACCCCTGCGTAGGGCACATCGTCCGCGTCAGATTGCTCGTCCCGCTATAGTACTAAGTTGAAATAAAAAAACGCAAAAAGGTAAAAAATATCTTCTTCATTTTGGCTAATAATAAAAAAACACTTACCTTTGCAATACCAACAGTGCAACGCGGCACCCCGAATTATTAGGGTTGCTAATACTAAATGCGGTAGTAGCTCAGTTGGTAGAGCATCAGCTTCCCAAGCTGAGGGTCGCGGGTTCGAACCCCGTTTACCGCTCTCATACCAATAATACTTTCCAACCGACCGTCAATAATACTGCACCTGATACGGGTGCAGTATTTGTTTCTCCTCCCTATTCTTCTTGCGCAGCATGTTTACGCTGATAGTTGTGCTTCTTATTTTCCCTACTTAATCTTTCATCTTATGTCTTATCAACAATGGCTTATGCCTCGCAGTAAAACTACTGTGTTATGGACTATAGGGTATATAATAGTTATGGCTCTTGTATGGGGTCTGTTTTTCCGTACTTCTGACAGTAGTGGACGGGTGTTATGCTACATAGTTGTTGGAGCAATGGTGATTATATTTTTGGCAGCTTTTATGTTTTCACCCCGGCGCCTCATTCTGAATGACAATACTCTTACTATCGAACGTACTGTAGGTCGCCGTCAACTTCCACTTGAAGATATAGCTGAGGTTCGACGTGTGCATGTTTCTGTCGATGGGATTGTACGTGTCTGTGGGGTAGGGGGATTATTCGGTAATATCGGCTGGTACTATACACGTGGTATTGGTCGCTATTTTGCTTATATGGGTTCTACTTCAAATTTGGTACTTATTACTATGAAATCCGGTCGTAAGTACATGGTTAACTGTGTTGACCCTGAATCTTTACTCATAACATTAAGGTCAAAGATATGATAATCCCTTCCAAATTCTATAAAAATCTGTTAGCTCTAAGTGTATTTGTTATAATATCTGTAGTTTTATCACCTTTAGCTGTCGGAACGGTTTACACTGATGCTTTATCGCGTCTGCGTGTTGCTGAACTTTCACAAGATAAACCTATGCGTCTTGGAGTAGGAGGTGATGAGTATGAGCCTTCTTCTGAGGCAGCTTATATACCTGCTATAATTTGTTATGAATCTGATGCAGACCTTGATGCTTTGCGTGCTCAGGGTGTTATAGTGCTGCGTACTCGCGGCGGTATGGCTCTGACATACATTCCGGCTCAGGAAGTATTAAACATGCAGTACGGTTCTTCTATCTCTGCTATGTCACTGGGTGCGTATAATCATGCTGCTCTTGATACGGCAGTTACTTATTTTGATGCTCGTAAATTGCATCAGTCTACTCCTCAGCGTCCTGCTTATACTGGCCAGGGAGTAGTGGTGGGAATATGTGATATAGGTTTTGACCCTTTGCATCCTACCTTTGGTACACCGGATGAATCACGTGTGGCACGTGTGGTTCAATATATGGAACAGCAGGGTGGACGTCTTGTGATTGAGGGAGTACCTGAGTATGAAGAATGGGTCACAGATAACATTGAAGAGTGGCACGGTACACACGTTGCAGGTATTCTTACAGGCGCTGGTGCTGGCAGTCCATACGTAGGTCTTGCACCTGAAGCTACTTTGGTGGCAACTGTATCACAATTATCTGATGTAGGGCTGCTTGCTGGTGTAGAAGATGTATTGGAATATGCTCGTCTTAATAATAAACCAGCTGTGGTTAATCTGTCGATGGGTAACTATCTCGGTCCTCATGATGGTACCTCACTGTTCTCACAATATATGGCTCTGCTCGGTGAGGAAGGTATTATCTGTATGTCCTCAGGTAATGAGGGTGATTCTTCCAATACCCTTAGTGTGACTTTTGATTCCAGTCTGAAATCAGCTGCATGGCGTCTGAACAATATGACATGGTCTAACTTCGACATGTATGGCATGACTGATATATGGTGCGCAGACGAGCGTCCTGTGCGTCTTCGACTTGGTGTGTGTGACGGAGATGATTCCAAACGTATTGTTACATGGAGTCCGGAATTTATCCTACATGATGGCGAAATATGGAGTGGCTTGGCAGGAGAAGGCGCCTTGAGTGAATTCGGAGCTTATTTTAATGGAGCTTTCATGATTACAGGCGGTGTTGATTCACGCAATAATCGCTATAATGTAGCTGTTACTTTTGACTTTGACAGTCCTGAACCAAGCAGTCGTGGTGCGTGGGCCCGTTATACTTTAGTTATGGAGATTTCTCCTATTTCTGAGTCGCCTCAGCATGTAGATGTGTTTGCTGACGGTAGATATTCATGGTTACGTGACTTACCCGGTAATCCCGTGCCTGGGTCATCATTTTCAGTCAGTGACTTATGTACAGGCGCCAATGTATTGAGTATAGGCATGTACAATAATCGTACTTTTGCCCCCTCGTTAGGAGTAGGGGAGACTGCAACAGGCTATATTGCCGGTGAAGTATGCCGTCACTCTGGCTATGGAACGCTTCTTGATGGTACTGTTCTACCTCATACTATAGCTCCCGGCGAACCCCTTGTATCCTCCCTTAGTGGTCCGTGGGCAGCTTGTCATCCGGATAACTTGGTCGGTTATGCCGCTGCCCTTACGGACTTTACTGGTTTGCCAGCCTACTGGATAGCCGAGGGAGGTACGTCAATGTCTTCTCCATATACTGCTGGTGTTATAGCTTGTTGGCTCGAAGCTAATCCTGAGCTGGATATAGCCGCTGTCAAAGATATAATCGCTCTTACTAATTATCCTCCTTCTGTTACTTCTCCGTTTATTTCTTCAGATGAGGCGACTTCTGAAGAAACTCAGTCATCTATAAATATGCGTCAAGGTCAAGGATGGCTCAATCCGGTAGCTGGTCTGTTGGAAGCCATGCGTCGTAGTGATTCGGGCAGTGTCACTGATGTAGCCTCTACAATTCACATAGCTGTTACACCTGACCAGCTTATGATTACAAATGCTACCTCGACTGACATCACCATTACGCTCACTGATATGCAAGGCCGTGTAGTGCTTCAGCGTTCAGCCGCCCCAGGCATCTTTTCTCTCCCTACTACCTCACTTACTTCCGGCCTTTACATCATTACGGCCACAGGTTCACACGCTCATGCCCAAGCTAAAGTCATAATTTGATTGGCGTGTCTACCCAGCCCACCTCCTGCTTTCGTGCCTCCCTGCCTGCCTCCTGGTTGTGTGTGCGAGCTTTAGCTCGCGAATAACGAGTGAATAACATTGGGGGGTGAGTAGCAATTGCTACTCACCCCCCAATGTTATTCACTCGTTATCAATAATTAGTTATTTCCAGTAGTGATACGGATATTGATACCACCGTCAGGATTAACATTAATTTCAAGTGTTGTACCAGCAGCCAGTCTCAATTCAGGTGTGCCAGTAGTAGTCTTACGCTTAGGCAGCACAGTTGAGGCAGCCGAACCACCCTCGATAGGTGAAAGAGCACGGTTCTGGTCTATACCTTCAACCGGAGCTACTTTAGCCTCAGGAGCTTCAGCCTTAGCAGGAGCAGCAGGCTTGGGAGCGGCAACAGGCTTCGGTGCGGGCTTAGGAGCAGCAGCTTTAGCAGCGGCGGCAGCTGTACCGAACTGTACAATAGGCTGGTCAGTAGCCATTACTTCACCCTCGTCAATGAGGAATTTAGCTACGATACCATCACGGTCGCTGACCAGATTGTTCTCCATCTTCATAGCCTCGTAAACAAGAAGTACGTCACCAGCCTTCACAGCATCGCCTGGCTTAGCCTTGAGTTCAAGCACTGTACCACCCATTGGAGCTGTCATGATAGGTCCGTTAGCAACAACTTCTTCTTCGGCTGGAGCAGCTACGGCCTGGCCTTCTGCAGCAAACTCAATAATAGGCTGATCAGTAGCCATGACGTCACCTTCATTTACAAGTACGCGTTTTACAACACCACCCATATTGCAGGCAAGGTCATTCTCCATCTTCATAGCCTCGTAAACGATGACTACGTCGCCAGGTTTAACTGTATCGCCGGCCTTAATCTTAATCTCCATCACTGTACCACCCATCGGAGCGCAGAATACCTGACCTGTAACGGCCTCAGTAGCACTAGGGGCAGCCTTAGGAGCTTCTGCCTTAGGAGCATTAGCTTTGTTAGCCTCGTATTCAGCCTTACGCAGGTTGGTGAGGTAAGTTTTGGCTACGGCAGGAAGAAGTTCAAGCAGCAGGAATTCCTCTTCGTTGGCAGCTAACTTCACACCACCGAATTTGTCAAGTTCCGGATTAGCTGGACGCTTGTAAGATGATACGTCATAAGGTTTCTCTTCTGGGCTACCAGTTATCTGTTCACGGAATTTCGGATCTACTGTTACAGGAGTCTTACCGTAAGCACCACGTACGAGGTCGATAAACTGGTTGTTCTTATTGGTATAGTCGGGATTGCCTTTACGACGATCTACTGCAAGAGCTACAGCCTGCGAACCTACAATCTGGCTGGTCGGAGTTACCAGAGGTACTAAGCCGGCATCGCGACGTACCTTGGGGATAAGTGCCATAGCGTCTTCAAGCACATCTTCTGCACCGAGAGCACGAAGGTTAGCCACCATGTTTGAATACATACCACCGGGAACCTCAGCATTCTTAACCAGTTCATTGGGCTTGGGCAGACCGAAGTAAGCTTCAATCTTGTGACATGCGTCAAGCAGGTCGTCCTCGCGGTTCTCGCGAGCTGCATCGATAGCGCGGTCAAATTCTGCGCTGATGTCAGCAGGCATTTCCTTGAGAGCCTCGTCAAAGTCACGCGGCCACTTATCCTTATTAAGGTCAAATTCTGCCAACGCTTTGCGAGCATCTTTAAGCTCATGACGAATCTTGGCTACAGCCTCCATATTTACGTCTACTTCTACGCCAAGTTTGCGGCAGAAGATGTCAATAAGTTCGATTGAGGGTGCAGCTGAACCACCACCGAACCACCAGATATTGGTATCAACGATATCTACACCTTGTATAATAGCTGTCAATACAGCAGCCAGGCCGTAGCCAGGAGTACAATGTGTGTGGAAGTCAACAGGTACCTTAAGAGCTGCTTTCAGCTTCGGCATCAGTGAGTAAATACGTGAAGGGCTTACAAGACCGGCCATGTCTTTCAGGGTTACCATCTTGGCACCGAGGGCCTCCATTTCAAGAGCCTTGTTTACGAAGTACTCATCTGTGAATATCTTTTCCTCTTCAGGTGTACCTTTGGGGTCTACAGTGTAACATACTGCTGTGTCAGCAATACCACCGAGTTCGTTAATCATACGTATCGAGCCCTTGATGTTGTCGATGTCATTGAGGGCATCAAAGATACGCATTACATTCAGACCATTCTCAATGGCTTTCTTATAGAAACCTTCGAGTACAGAGTCGGGGTAGGGTACATAACCAAAGAGGTTACGGCCACGTGACAGGGCTGAGAGCAGCGAAATGCCTTTCATAGCCTTAGAGCACTCACGCAGACGGTTCCAGGGACTTTCACCCAAATAACGCATTACTGAGTCAGGCACGGCACCACCCCATACCTCCATGATATAAAACTTAGCATCACGGTAGAGGGGGAGAAGCTTGTCCACGTTCTCCTGTTTCATACGTGTGGCAAACAGCGACTGCTGGCCGTCGCGAAGAGTAAGGTCTCTGATTTGAAGTTTCTTTGTCATTGCCTTAATCGTTCAATAGATATTAGTATTGTGTTTATGTATAGATTTAAGCCTTTATATTCTTCGCTGTCTCCCGATAAATAATCAAAGAGTTAAAGCGAGTGTACAAATTTAGGTGTTTTATCTCATACATAAAAACTTTTAGCTACAAATTTTTGCCTCATACCATTGCTTTTTATGCTTCTATTATCAATATAGCATAGGAGACCAGGTGGGAGACCAAGAGGAAAGAAATGTATTTATATTTATATGCATATTTTAACATTTATTGATTGCATTGTGTGACAATAAATTGCGGAGTAAAAAA
>CAYNUE010000009.1:0-62381 GCA_964400325.1 uncultured Sangeribacter sp.
AGTATCTTGGCAATCAGCGTCAGGGCACACACAAGAGCAAAGAGCGCAGCGAGGTCAGCGGCTCTACCCGCAAGCTCGGTCGTCAGAAGGGCGGCGGTGGCGCACGTCGCGGTGACATCAACTCACCCCTGCTCCGTGGTGGTGGTACAGTGTTTGGTCCGCGTCCCCGTGACTATCGCACCAAGCTTAACAAGAAGATGAAAGCTCTGGCACGTCGTATAGCACTGACTTCGAAGGCAGCTGACCAGAAGATAATCGTGGTTGAAAACTTTACCTTCGACGCTCCCCGCACTAAGAGCTATATGGAGCTGGCCAAGAATCTCAAAGTGGCTGACAAGCGCGTTCTGCTTGTACTTAACAATGTAGATGACAACGTTCTGCTGTCGGTACGCAATGTCCCCAACGCACTGATGATGCAGGCCATTGACCTTAACGCATACGCCGTACTCAACAACGACGCACTTGTCGTAACCGAGGACAGCATTAAGGTCATCAATGATGTGTTTTAACCAAGTAACCGGAGATAAAAGAAAATGAACATAGATATCAGACCCCTCGTTACCGAGAAGGCAAACGCCTATAGCGAGAAGGAAAATTGCTACACATTTGCTGTGTCTCCCGACGCTAACAAGTTCCAGATTAAGGACATCGTTGAGAAGCTTTACAACGTGCGCGTCGTACGGGTTAACACAGCCAACTATGCCGGCAAGCGCAAACAGCGCTACACTAAGAGCGGCATCCTGCGTGGTCAGAAGCCTGCTTATAAGAAGGCTTACGTGACTGTAGCAGAAGGACAGAAGATTGACTATTATAGCAACATTTAACCGATGGCAGTTAAGAAATTCAAGCCCACAACCCCGGGCCAGAGACATAAGATTATTGGTGTATTCAAACGCGAGGAGTTTGTCGGCGTTGATAACAACGGCAACAAGCTGGTTCGCAAGTCAACTGCTAACGCACCAGAAAAGACTCTCGTGGTCGGCAAGCGCTCGACAGGCGGCCGCAACTCATCGGGTCATCTTTCGACTCGTTATCGTGGCGGTGGTCACAAGAGAAAACTTCGTCTCATCGACTTTAAGAGAAATTTTGACGACGTTCCGGCTATAGTAAAGAGCATCGAGTACGATCCTAACCGTTCAGCTCACATCGCTCTGCTGTACTATAAAGACGGCCAGAAGGCTTACATCATCGCCCCCAACGGTCTTGAGGTAGGTCAGGAAGTAATGAGCGGCGAGAACGTCGCTCCCGAGGTAGGCAACACTCTGCCTCTGGCTAAAATTCCCGTCGGTACCCTTATCCATTGTATCGAACTGCGTCCCGGACAGGGAGCCGTGATGGCTCGTTCAGCCGGTACGTTCGCTCAGTTGACTTCGCGTGAAGGCGACTACGCGATTATCAAATTGCCTTCGGGTGAGACCCGTAAGGTGCTTCTTGCCTGCCGTGCCACTGTAGGTGTGGTAGGAAATTCTGACCACGCTCTGGAGCAGAGCGGTAAGGCTGGCCGTAGCCGTTGGCTGGGTCGTCGCCCTCACAACCGTGGTGTGGTAATGAACCCTGTCGATCACCCAATGGGTGGTGGCGAGGGCCGTCAGTCGGGTGGTCATCCCCGTTCGCGTACAGGTCTGTATGCTAAGGGCTTGAAGACTCGCTCGCCCAAGAAGCACTCTTCGAAGTATATCATTGAAAGAAGGAAAAAATAAAATTTGATAAAAGAAGACAACTATGAGTCGTTCGCTTAAAAAAGGACCCTTTATCAGCGTGAAGCTGGAGAAGAAGGTAGCCGCCATGGACGCCACAGGCAAGAAATCGGTCATCAAGACCTGGAGCCGTGCGTCGATGATCTCTCCCGACTTTGTCGGCCACACCTTCGCCGTACACAATGGTAATAAGTTCATTCCTGTCTATGTGACTGAGAACATGGTGGGCCACAAGCTCGGTGAGTTTGCTCCCACACGTACATTCCGTGGTCACGGCGGCAACAAGAAGAAGTAACACCAGGAGTCCCTGACCGGGATAAGGGACGGCAGACGCACACCGGCACTGTCCGGTGTCTCAGCCTCCCGGTATCCCGACACTAACAAACGAAAAAAAGAACACATATACAATGGGTGTAAGAAAAAGAAAAATGGCCGACGGCTTGAAAGATGCTCGCAAGAGCGAGTACTTCGCCAAGCTTCATAATGAGTCGTCGTCGCCCCGTAAGATGCGCCTGGTGGTTGATATGATCCGCGGCCAGGAGGCTTTCAAGGCCCTCGGCATCCTTAAATTCTCGAACAAGCTGGCCTCGAACAAGGTAGAGAAACTGCTTCGCTCGGCCATAGCTAACTGGGAACAGAAGAATGAGCGCAAGGCACAGGCCGGCGAGCTCTATGTGAAGACAGTATTTGTCGACGCCGCCCCCATGCTGAAGCGTCTTCGTCCTGCTCCGCAGGGCCGCGGATACCGTATCCGCAAACGCTCAAACCACGTGACTATCTACGTTGATACGATTAATAACGAAAAAGCTTAATTTGAAAGATGGGACAGAAAGTTAATCCGATCAGCAACCGTCTCGGTGTCATCCGCGGTTGGGACTCCAACTGGTATGGTGGCAAGAAGTACGGTGACACACTGCTCGAGGACTCGAAAATCCGTGAGTATCTTCGCACCCGTCACGCCAAAGCAAGCGTTTCACGTATCATCATCGAGCGTACTCTGAAGATGGTCACTGTAACTATCTGCACTTCGCGTCCGGGTATGATTATAGGCCCTGGCGGTCAGAAGGTTGACGGACTTAAGGAAGAGCTCAAGAAGCTCACCGACAAGGATGTTCAAATCAACATCCATGAAATCAAGCGTCCTGAACTCGACGCTGAAATCGTTGCAAGCAACATCGCTCGCCAGATAGAGAACAAAGTTGCCTACCGCCGTGCCGTTAAGATGGCTATCGCCTCAACAATGCGCATGGGTGCTGAAGGCATCAAGGTTCAGGTCAGCGGCCGTCTCAACGGTGCTGAAATGGCCCGCAGCGAAATGTTCAAGGAAGGCCGCACACCGCTGCACACTCTTCGTGCTGATATTGACTACGCTCTGGTTGAAGCTCTCACCAAGGTAGGTATCATCGGTATCAAAGTGTGGATTTGCCGCGGCGAAATCTACGGTAAGAAAGAGCTTACCCCCTCTTACGCTGTAGGCGTCAAGGAGCAGGCCCAGGGCGGCGGTCGTCCACAGGGTGGCCGTAAGGGCGGTTTCCGCAACAAGAGAAACAACAACCGCTAAACAAGTCCGTTAACTAAACAACGCAGACCAAATGTTACAACCGAAAAAGACAAAATTCCGCAGGTCGCAGAAGGGCCGCATGAAGGGCGAAGCCCAGCGTGGCAACCAACTCTCCTTCGGCAGCTTTGGCATAAAGACTCTTGAGTCAAAATGGATTACCGGCCGTCAGATTGAGGCTGCTCGTGTGGCCGTAACACGTTACATGCAGCGTCAGGGTCAGATATGGATCCGCATTTTCCCCGACAAGCCTATCACCAAGAAGCCCGCTGAGGTGCGAATGGGTAAAGGTAAGGGTAATCCTGAAGGATTCGTTGCGCCTGTGACTCCGGGACGTATCCTCATCGAGGTAGAAGGTGTAAGCTACGACGTGGCCAAAGAGGCGCTCCGTCTGGCTGCCCAGAAGCTGCCAGTGATCACTAAGTTTGTCGTTCGTCGCGACTACGATCCCTCGCAGAATATCTAAATCCCTGTTCCTCTCCTCATCTCCCATCTGAAACACACGACGGCCCGGCCGGTTATACAATAAGCGGCCGGTGCCTACGTTATACAACAGAGATAGACAAACACAAAATGAAAAAGGAAGAAATCAAGGAATTAAGCATTCAGGAGCTGCAGGCCCGTATTGAGGCCGCAGAGAAGGCTTATCGTGAATTGAAAGTAACGCACGCGATATCTCCCATCGACAATCCCGCCAAGATCACTAAAGATCGTCGCGAGATAGCCCGCTTGAAGACCGTGCTGCGTCAGAAGGAGCTCGCTGCTCCCGCCAATGACTAACCCCCAAACAATTTTTTAAGAAAATGGAAGAGAAAAGACATTTGAGAAAAGAAAGAATCGGGGTTGTTTCTAGCAACAAGTGCGACAAGACCATCACTGTCGAAATCAAGTGGAAAGAGAAGCACCCCATTTATGGTAAGTTTGTCAACAAGACAAAGAAGTATCATGCCCATGATGAGAACAACGAGTGCTCGGTAGGAGATACCGTACGCCTTATGGAAACTCGTCCTCTGAGCAAGACCAAGAGATGGAGACTTGTAGAAATCATCGAAAAAGTTAAGTAATCATGATACAGACCGAATCACGTTTGACAGTAGCCGACAACAGCGGCGCAAAAGAAGCCCTCTGTATCCATGTACTTGGCGGTACAGGTCGCAGATACGCTTCGGTAGGTGACATTATCGTTGTCACTATCAAGAGTACCATCCCTTCGTCGGATGTAAAGAAAGGTACAGTCACCAAGGCTGTCGTAGTACGCACAAAGAAGGAAATACGCCGTCCTGACGGTAGCTATATCCGCTTTGACGACAACGCATGCGTGCTGCTCAACAACGCCGGTGAGATACGTGGCACACGTATCTTCGGCCCTGTGGCTCGTGAGCTGCGTGCCACTAACATGAAGATTGTGTCGCTTGCACCCGAGGTGCTTTAATGTCTTAAAGATTTAGAAAAATGGCAAAATTCCATATCAAAAAGGGCGACATCGTCTATGTCAACGCCGGCGACGATAAGGGTAAAACCGGTCGTGTGCTTGAAGTGATTGCAAAGAAGGGCCGCGCTCTCGTAGAGGGAGTCAATATAGTGTCTAAGAGCACTAAGCCCACTGCCAAATATCCCCAGGGCGGTATTATCAAGATGGAGGCTCCTATCTCTATCTCGAACATCAACCCCCTCGACCCTAAGACCGGTAAACCCTGCCGTGTAGGACGTCGTAAAAATGAGGAGGGCAAAACCGTACGTTATTCCAAACAGTCAAAAGAGGAGATTAAATAATGAGCGAGACGACATTAGCCAAAGACTATAAGGAACGTATAGTCCCTGAACTCACCAAGGAGTTCAACTACAGCACTGTTATGCAGGTGCCCCGTCTGGAGAAGATCGTCATCAACCAGGGCCTCGGCGGTGCCACCCAGGATAAGAAGCTCATCGAGACTGCTATCAACGAGCTTACAGCCATCACTGGTCAGAAAGCCGTGCCTACTCTCTCGAAGAAGGATATCTCCAACTTCAAACTGCGTAAGAAAATGCCTATCGGCGCTATGGTGACACTGCGTCGTGAGAAGATGTATGAGTTCCTGGAGCGTCTGATTCGTGTGGCTCTGCCCCGTATCCGCGACTTCAAGGGCATCAACGCTAAGCTTGACGGCCGTGGCAACTATACACTGGGTATCACTGAGCAGATTATCTTCCCTGAAATCAACATCGATAACGTGCCTAAGCTGCAGGGTATGAACATTACCTTTGTGACTTCGGCCGACACCGACGAGGAAGGTTTCGCACTGCTTAAGAAATTTGGACTTCCCTTCAAAAAATAAGACGTAATGGCAAAAGAATCAATGAAGGCCCGTGAGGTTAAGCGCCAGCGCCTGGTGGAGAAGTACGCCGCCAAGAAGGCTGCCCTCAAGAAGGCTGCCCTGGCTGATGCCGAGGGCAATATCGACTACGAGGCTCTTACCAAGCTGCAGAAGCTTCCGAAGAACGCTTCGCGTGTGCGTCTGCACAACCGTTGCGAGCTCACCGGTCGTCCCAAAGGATACATGCGCCAGTTCGGTATCTCACGTATTCAGTTCCGTGAGATGGCTTCAGCTGGTCTTATCCCGGGCGTAAAGAAAGCCAGCTGGTAAGTCGAACACCGCTTTGCCGGTGCAGCTGAGTTGTAATAGCATAACGTTTGCGGCTCTTAGGCCGTGAATCACGATACATAAATTGAAGGTCGTCCCGCATCGCTTCAGTAGCCGATGCGGGACCACTTTTTTATTAAAATTACTGTATTTGACCCCCTGAAAGAGTTAAAAACATAAAAAAACTGCAATATCCTTGTGAAAGTTTGGTGTAACTCTTTGTGCTGTCGGAGAAAATAGCTAATTTTGTGAGTTTTTATTTCGGAGGTATTCCAAGCTGACAGTTTTTAAGGCCAAAATCTGGTGTCTCACCTTACTCTTTACTGAAGTCGGTGGCATTGGAAAATGACCCTGAAAGACTGCCCGCGCATGTAGGTGGCCTTGCTTCCTGCACTGTGCGCTATGGGTAGGGAAACTTAAGAAGTAAGGGCAAAATGAGAGTAATTAAATATTGTTCAGGACTGCTGAATCAATTTAACCAACACCAAAATGACTGATCCAATAGCAGATTATTTGACCAGACTGAGGAACGCCATCCGTGCGGGCCACCGCGTGGTGGAAATCCCCTCGTCTAAGATGAAAAGGGAAATCACCAAGATCCTTTTCGATCAGGGCTACATCCTTAACTACAAGTTTGTAGAAGGTCCTACTCCTGCGGGCACTATCAAAATCGCCCTCAAGTATGATCCCGTAGATAAGGTGAGCGCCATCAAGAACCTCCACCGTGTGTCGCGTCCGGGTCTGCGTCAGTACACCGGCTACAAGGACATGCCCCGCGTGCTCAATGGCCTGGGTATTGCCATTCTGTCGACATCACACGGAGTGATGACCAACAAGGAAGCTAAAGATCGTAAGATCGGCGGCGAAGTATTATGCTATGTTTACTAATCACAAAGGAGGTATTAAGACATGTCAAGAATAGGTAAAACACCCATCGAGATACCCGCCGGAGTGACTGTGACAGTTGCAGGCGACGTAGTAACAGTTAAAGGTCCCAAGGGAGAACTTGTCCAGGAAGTCAATCCCGATATCAAAGTAGAAGTAGAAGGCAACCACGTACACGTAACACGTCCTACCGACGACCGTGAGCATCGTGCTCTGCACGGCCTCTATCGCGCCCTTATCCACAACATGGTAGTGGGTGTGTCAGAAGGCTATAAGAAGGAGATGGAGCTCGTAGGTGTGGGCTATCGTGCCACATCAACCGGCCAGGTGCTTGAGCTTTCACTCGGTTTCTCACATGCCATCTACATCAAGCTTCCTAAGGAGATTAAGGTAGAAGCCAAAACAGAGCGTAACAAGAACCCGCTGATTATCCTCGAATCAAGCGATAAGCAGCTTCTTGGTCAGGTATGCGCCAAAATCCGCTCGCTGCGTAAGCCTGAGCCATATAAGGGCAAGGGTATCAAGTTCGTAGGCGAGATCATCCGTCGTAAGTCGGGTAAGTCGGCCAACGCTAAATAATTAAATTAGGAAATCATGGTATCTAAAATAGCAAGAAGAAATAAAATCAAGACCCGCATCCGCGGTAAGATTTCAGGTACCGCCCAGCGTCCCCGCATGAGCGTGTTCCGCAGCAATAAAGCCATTTACGTACAGCTCATCGACGATTTGGCTGGCCGCACACTGGTATCAGCTTCGTCGAAGGGTATTACCGAAGGCACCAAGAGCGAGGTTTCGGCCAAGGTAGGCCAGGAGATAGCCCGTAAGGCCCTTGAGGCAGGTATCGACAGCGTAGTGTTCGACCGTAACGGCTACCTTTTCCACGGACGAGTAAAATCATTGGCCGACGCAGCTCGCGAGGCCGGTCTTAAATTTTAACAGAAGTCATGGCTAAGAAGAACAACAGAGTAAAATCTACCAACGATTTAGAATTGAAAGACCGTCTGGTGGCCATCAACCGCGTTACTAAGGTGACCAAAGGTGGCCGCGCCTTCAGCTTTGCTGCCATAGTGGTAGTAGGCAACGAGAACGGTGTCATCGGCTGGGGCCTGGGTAAGGCCAATGAGGTTCAGGCTGCTATCGCCAAGGGCGTTGAGACAGCTAAGAAGAACCTTATCAAGGTGCCCGTTTATAAAGGCACTATACCCCACGAGCAGTTTGCCAAGTTCGGCGGCTCGCGTATTTTCCTGAAGCCCGCTTCCGAGGGTACCGGTGTAAAGGCCGGCGGCGCTATGCGTGCTGTGCTTGAAAGCGTAGGTATCACCGACGTGTTGGCCAAGTCGAAAGGCTCGTCTAACCCCCACAACCTCGTTAAGGCTACTATTGAAGCCCTCAGCGAGCTTCGCAGCCCCGCCGAGGTGGCTCAGAACCGTGGTGTGAGCGTTGAAAAAGTGTTCACAGGCAAATAAGAAAAAGAGAAATGGCAAAGATTCAGATAAAGCAGATAAAGAGCCGTATCAACTGCCCCAAGGTGCAGAAGCGCACCCTTGACGCACTCGGCCTGCGCAAGATGAACCACACAGTGGTTAAGGAAGACAATGCCTCGATACGCGGTATGGTCAAAGCCGTAAGCCACCTGGTAGAAGTCACAAACCTCTAAAGCGAATTTCAAGAAAGAATATGGAACTTCATAATCTCAAACCGGCTGTAGGCAGCAATAAGAAGAACAAACGCGTAGGACGTGGTACAGGTTCGGGTTACGGTGGTACTTCCACACGTGGTCACAAAGGCGCCAAGTCGCGTTCGGGCTACTCGCACAAGATTGGCTTCGAGGGCGGTCAGATGCCTCTGCAACGTCGTCTTCCTAAGTTCGGCTTCAAGAACATCAACCGCGTCGAGTACAAGGCAGTCAACCTTGATGTGCTCGAAGCTCTGGCTGCCGCCAAGGAGCTGACTAAGATAACGGTTGCCGATTTGCGCGCCGCTGGTCTGGTGCCCAAGAAGTGTCTTGTAAAGATATTGGGCAACGGAGCTGTCACCCGCGCTATCGAAGTCGAGGCCAATGCTTTCTCAGCTAAGGCTGAGGAGGCTATTAAGGCTGCCGGCGGTTCAACCGTAATCAAAAAATAACTAACCGACAATGGGATTTACAAAAACGATTAAAAATATCTGGAGTGTAGAGGATCTACGCCACCGCATCGGTATCACGCTGCTGTTGGTCATCATCTACCGCTTCGGATGCTATGTGGTCCTGCCGGGTATCAATCCCGACGACCTGATGGCACTCAAGAACTTCACCTCCGACGGCCTGATGCAGTTGCTCGATATGTTCTCGGGCGGTGCTTTCTCGCAGGCTTCAATCTTCGCCTTGGGTATCATGCCCTACATCACGGCGTCGATTGTGATACAGCTGCTGGGTATGGTGCTCCCCGCCTTCCAGAAGATGCAACGTGACGGCGAGAGCGGACGTATGAAGCTCAATCAGTACACTCGATACCTTACGGTAGCGATACTGGTGTTCCAGGGTCCGGCCTATCTGCTCAACCTCAAATATCAGGTGCAGGCAGCCGGTGGCCACGTAGAGATGACCTTCTGGACCATAGCGTTCATGACAATAGTGCTCGCCGCAGGCTCAATGTTTATCATGTGGCTGGGTGAGCGAATCGACCAGAAGGGTATCGGCAACGGTATCTCCTTCATAATTCTGATCGGTATCATCGCTCGTCTTCCGGAAGCGTTCATTCAGGAGTTCACCGGTAGGCTGATGAATTCGGCCGGCGGCGGTCTGGTGCTGTTCCTGGTCGAGATCGTAATTCTGCTCGCTGTCATTGCCGGAGCCGTGCTCTTGGTTCAGGGTACACGTAAGGTGCCTGTACAGTACGCTAAGAAGATTGTCGGCAACAAGCAGTATGGCGGTGCACGTCAGTACATCCCTTTGAAGGTCAATGCCGCCGGTGTGATGCCTATAATCTTTGCGCAGGCTATCATGTTCATTCCCATCACTTTGGTGGGCTTCTCAAAGAGCCAGACCGGTTTCTTTGGTGCTCTTACCGACATGTACGGGTGGGTTTATAATATAGTTTACTTCGTACTGATTGTAGCCTTCACTTATTTCTACACCGCCATAACGGTGCGTCCCGCACAGATGGCCGAGGATATGAAGCGCAACAATGGTTTCATACCGGGTATCAAGCCTGGCAAACCCACAGTCGATTATCTCGACTCCATTATGTCGCGCATCACTCTGCCCGGTTCTATCTTCCTGGGTATCGTAGCAATAATGCCTGCTATAGCCCACGTATGCGGTTTGAACCGCAGTTTTGCCTCATTCTTCGGCGGCACTTCGCTGCTGATTCTTGTAGGTGTCATACTTGACACTCTGCGCATCATCGAGGGTCACCTGCTGATGCGTCACTATGATGGCCTCATGAAGGACGGTCGTATCAAAGGACGTACCACCGGTAGCGGTGCTTTCTAAAGATGTGTGAACCTACTTTTCTGAATTGAGAAGACTCTGATGATATACATCAAGACAGCTGAAGAGATAGAGCTCATGCGAGGTGCATGTGATCTTGTGAGTCGTACTCTTGGCGAAGTAGCCAAATGGATACGTCCCGGTATCACCACCCTGCAGCTCGACACCATAGCCAGGGAGTTTATCCTCGATAACGGGGGTAAGCCCTCCTGCCTTGGTTATCACGGTTTCCCCGGCACCCTCTGTATCGAAGTCAATGAAACAGTGGTGCACGGCTTCCCCTCGCAACAGACTCTACGTGAGGGTGACATAATAGGCACTGATTGTGTGGTTGAACTCAACGGATATTGCGGTGACAGTTGCTATACGTTTGCCGTAGGTGAGATTGACCCTAAAGTGCAGGCACTACTCGACACTACCTACGAGTCGCTTTATAAAGGTATAGAAGCGGCCCGTGCCGGTAAGCGCATAGGCGACATAGCTAACGCTGTGCAGTCTTATTGTGAAGCGCGAGGTTACAGCGTGGTGCGCGAGATGTGCGGCCACGGCATTGGACGTTCCATGCACGAGGCTCCTGAAGTGCCCAACTTCGGTCGTCGTGGCACAGGTCCGTTGCTTAAACCCGGTATGTGCATAGCTATAGAGCCGATGATAAACCTCGGCAGCAAGAATATCGTCATCGAGCGCGACGGCTGGACATGCCGTACGCGTGACCGCAAACCCTCAGCTCACTATGAGCACACCATAGCGGTGACTGCCGGTGAACCTGAGATACTGACGACATTCCGCTATATCGACGAGGCGCTTGAGTCAAAACAATCATCATAACAACCCAAAAGAAAAGCAATGGCAAAACAGGCAGCAATAGAACAAGACGGTGTTATACTTGAGGCACTCTCCAACGCCATGTTCAAAGTGGAACTGGAGAACGGCCACGAGATTACTGCCCACATATCGGGCAAGATGAGAATGCACTATATAAAGATTCTCCCCGGAGATAAGGTGAGAGTTGAAATGTCGCCTTACGACTTGAGTAAGGGCCGAATAGCATTCAGATACAAATAAAAAGCAAACACTATATATGAAAGTAAGAGCATCAATCAAAAAGCGCACTCCCGACAGCAAGATAGTTCGCCGCAAGGGAAGGCTGTATGTCATCAACAAGAAGAACCCCAAGTACAAGACTCGTCAGGGTTAAGCACACGGCGGGGTAGTGAGCCGGGTGTAAGGCAGAATACTCTCGGCTTCACACGACATGAGCCGAAATACAAAAACGAAACATTAACTTTGCAAAAAAATTCAAACGAACTATCTATATGGCAGTACGAATAGTCGGCGTTGATTTGCCGCAGAACAAAAGGGGTGAGATTGCCCTGACCTATATCTTCGGCATCGGCCGAAGCGCAGCCAACACCATCCTTGAGAAGGCTGGTGTGAACCGCGACATCAAAGTACAGGATTGGACCGACGCACAGGCAGCCGCCGTGCGTGAGGTAATCCAGCATAATTATAAGGTAGAGGGTGACCTCCGCTCAGAGATACAGCTCAATATCAAGCGTCTGATGGATATCGGTTGCTACCGTGGCATACGTCACCGTATCGGCCTCCCCGTTCGCGGACAGAGCACTAAGAACAATGCCCGTACCCGCAAGGGCCGCAAGAAAACAGTCGCCAACAAGAAGAAAGCTACTAAATAATATAGAACAATGGCAAAAAAGACAGTCGCAGCTAAGAAGAGAAATGTCAAGGTTGACGCAATGGGTCAGCTTCATGTGCATAGCTCTTTCAATAACATTATCGTCTGCCTGGCTAACAGCGAGGGACAGGTTATCTCTTGGTCGTCAGCAGGCAAGATGGGCTTCCGTGGCTCAAAGAAGAACACTCCATACGCTGCTCAGATGGCAGCTCAGGATTGTGCCAAGGTAGCATACGACCTGGGCCTGCGTAAGGTCAAGGCTTATGTGAAAGGTCCTGGTAACGGTCGTGAATCGGCCATACGTACCGTACACGGTGCCGGTATCGAAGTTGTCGAAATCGTCGACGTGACTCCGCTGCCGCACAATGGCTGCCGTCCTCCTAAGAGAAGAAGGGTATAATCGGCATCGCCAACGTTGACAGTAGCAAAGACAGCAAGAAGACAAAATATATTTTCTTCACATCGCTGCGGGCCGGCGCCCTGTCGCCCGTTGTGGTGAGGCTGAATGCGAAAAAGACCGTCTCCGGACACTGCCTGTCGCCAGGTGCGTTAAGCATGGCATAAAGTACAGGTCATTTCGGAAAGAAGCTTTTCTCTCGACGGTCGCGGCTGCGCTAAGGCATCACCAGTACGCGGGACAACGCCACGACGGCGGCCCACACCAACAATTTCCAACAGACAAAGAAAAATGGCAAGATATACAGGTCCCAAGACAAAAATCGCCCGTAAGTTCGGCGAGCCTATTTTCGGCGAGGATAAAGTGCTCTCAAAGAAGAATTATCCCCCGGGCCAGCACGGCGCTAACCGTCGCCGCAAGACATCGGAGTATGGTACCCAGCTCAAAGAGAAGCAGAAAGCTAAATACACTTATGGTGTACTTGAGCGTCAGTTCCGCAATCTCTTCGACAAAGCTGCTCGCACCAAAGGTATTACCGGTGAGGTTCTTCTGCAGCTGCTCGAGAGCCGTCTCGATAACGTTGTTTACCGCCTGGGTCTGGCTCCCAGCCGTCCGGCTGCTCGCCAGCTCGTGCTTCACAAGCACATCACAGTTAATGGTGACGTTGTCAACATTCCTTCGTACCACGTACGCCCCGGTGACATTGTAGCCGTGCGCGAGAAGTCGAAGTCACTTGAGGTCATCGCTGACTGCCTGGCAGGATTCAACCACAGCAAGTATCCCTGGATAGAGTGGGACGAAAGCGCTAAAGGCGGCCGCTTCCTGCACGTGCCTGCACGTGAGGATATCCCCGAGACTATCAAGGAACAGTTGATCGTCGAGTTGTATTCTAAATAATAAACCGTAGAGACCCATGTCAATCTTAGCATTTCAAAAGCCCGAAAAGGTCATAATGCTTGAGGATACCGAGCGCTTCGGAAAGTTTGAGTTCCGTCCGCTTGAGCCCGGCTATGGCCAGACCATAGGCAACGCCCTGCGCCGCATACTGCTGTCGAGCCTGGGTGGTTTTGCCATCTGCAACATCCGCATCGACGGTGTGGCACATGAGCTTGACACCATCCCTGGGGTTAAGGAGGATGTGACCAATATCATTCTTAACCTAAAGCAGGTACGCTTCAAGCAACTTGCCGAGGACATCGACACCGAGAAGGGTGTGCTGACAGTCTCGGGTACAAATGAGTTGAAGGCCGGCGACTTGGGTAAAGTGCTTTCAGGTTTCGAGGTTCTGAATCCTGAACTCGTTATTTGCCGTCTCGATCCTTCGGCAAGCTTCCAGATGGAGTACACCATCAATAAAGGTCGTGGTTGGGTACCCGCTGATGAGAACCGTGAGATGCTCGACGGAGCAGATCCCAGTGTCATCGCCATTGACTCGATCTATACCCCTATCAAAAATGTGAAGTACTCTGTCGAGAACTATCGCGTGGAGCAGAAGACCGACTACGAGAAACTCGTGCTTGAAGTCACTACCGACGGCTCCATACTTCCAAAAGACGCTCTTAAGGAGGCCAGCAAGATTCTGATACACCACTTCATGCTCTTCAGCGATGAGAAAATCACGCTTGAGGCACCTGTTGAAGAGGGTGAGGAGGAATTTGATGAGGACGTGCTTCACATGCGTCAGCTGCTCAAGTCCAAACTTGTGGATATGGGCCTGACTGTACGTGCTCTCAACTGCCTCAAGAGTGCTGAAGTCGAGACCTTGGGTGAGCTCGTTGTGTTCAATAGAAACGACCTGTTGAAGTTCCGTAACTTTGGCAAGAAGTCGCTCTCCGAGCTTGACACTTTGCTCAGCAACTACAATCTCTCTTTTGGAATGGATATTTCTAAATACAAATTAGACAAAGACTAAACAACGATGAGACATAATAAGAAATTCAACCACCTCAGCCGTAAGAAAGGGCATCGCGACGCTCTGCTGCAGAACCTTGCCATCGCTCTTATCCAGCATAAGCGCATCTTCACGACTTTGGCTAAGGCAAAGGCGTTGCGTGTTTTTGCCGAACCCATCATAACACGCTCAAAAACCGACGATACCGCCAACCGCCGTCTCGTCTTCAGCTACCTTCAGAATAAGGAGGCTGTAAAAGAACTTTTCGGCGTGGTTGCCGAGAAAGTCGCCGACCGTCCCGGTGGATACCTGCGCATCCTCAAGACTGGTCATCGTCTGGGCGACAACGCCGAGATGTGTATGATCGAGTTTGTGGACTTCAACGAGAACGCACTGCCCGACAAGTCTGCCAAGAAGGCTAAGGCTACTCGTCGCTCGCGTCGTGGTGGCAAGAAGGCTGCTGATGACGCTGCTGCAGCTCCCCAGGCCGTTGCCGAAGCTCCTGCTGAGGCTCCCGCTGCTGCCGAGTGATCGCCGCTCTTACCGGTCACTGCCGCTTAATGCGGACAGTCGGTCATAATGTATAAAAACCGTTTGGTCAGAATCCTGACCAAACGGTTTTTTGTTGCCGTATATCTGTCTTCGGATTTATCAGCCGAAGTTTATGATAACTGGCGTCATTGTCAAGGTGTCTATCTGTAGAAGCCTCCCGGCAAGAGGACAACCGATACCTGTCAATACCTTTATGGCCTCAGTAGCTTGCAAGGAGGCTATTACACCCGGTACTGGACCAAGTACACCGGCAGTAGAGCAGGGGGTAAAGCCGCAGGTTTCAGGTAACTCAGGGAAAACGTAACGATAAGTAGGCCCCTCGGCCAGTTGGGTGGTAATCTGCCCTGTGAAACCGCGTACACCACCGATTATGCAGGGACATTCCAAAGCACGTGCTGTGTCGCTGACAAGGTATTTTGTAGCTGGATTGTCGCTACCCTCGATGATGACATCGTAATGCGACAGCATTTCGGCTGCATTCTCACGCGTTAGCATGGTATTGTAGACCTCAATACAGGTATCAGGGTTTATAGCCCTTAATTTTGCTTCAAGCGCCTCTGTTTTTGGCAGTTCAAGGTCAGCTTCAGTATAGGCTAACTGGCGTTGTAAATTGCTTAGACCTACAGTATCGAAATCTACTATACCGATACGTCCCACACCGGCCGCTGCGAGATACATAGCTGCAATACAGCCCAAAGCACCTGCCCCCACGACGAGCACTGAAGCTTTTATAAGTCGTTCCACACCTTCTGTGCCTATTTCCGGTAAGGCTATTGTGCGTGAATGGCGTATAAGCTGTTCGTTGTTAAGGAGTGAAGACATGGTCAATCAAAAATTGAATCCCAGTCTTTCCATACAGGTTCGTAGCCGCCGGTACGTATGTCGGTAGCCACTGCCTGCGGAGTGCGACTGTCGGTTATGGCAAACTGTTCGAGAGCCTCAGGAGTTGAGGCATAACCTCCTGGTTCCGTACGGCTTCCGGCGCTCATAGAGGTTATTCCCAAAGGCATCATATTACGCCTGAAGGTATCACTCTCACGTGTCGAGTAGCTTATGTCTATATCGTAGTCAAATAGTCTGAAGGCCATTGTCAGCTGTGCCAATTGTTTGTCTGTTACTACGGCACGTGGTTGAAATCCACTTTCCGATGGACAAAGTCGAGGCAGATTGATACTGTAACGTGTACGCCAATACCGACGTTGCAGATAGCGTAAATGAGTAGCCATCATGACGGCATCTGTACGCCAATCGGGTTGAAGGCCTAACAGTACACCCATACCTATCTTATGCAAACCGGCACGTCCCATACGATCGTAACCATTAAGACGCCAACGGAATATAGATTTCATGCCACGTGGGTGACATTCACGGTAAGCGTCTTCTCGGTAAGTTTCCTGAAAACATACCACTCCGTTCAGTCCTGCTTCAATAAGTTGTTCATACTCCTGTTGACGCATAGGCTGTACCTCCATAGTGAGATTGTGGAAGTAAGGCCGACAAACTCCGAGTACGTTTCGGAAATACTCTACACCGCACAGAGCTGGATATTCACCACTTACTATCAGCAGATTCTCAAATGGCCCAAGTTGCTTTATAGCCTCGCACTCAGCTTTTACCTGTTCTGTTGTCAGCACAGTACGAGCTATGTTGTTGTCATGATTGAAACCGCAATATACGCACTTATTGGTGCAGGCGTTCGATACATACATCGGTATATACATCGAGATAGTGCGCCCAAATCGTTCGAGGGTGAAATGATGTGCCAGCTGGGCCATCTGTTCCAGATATGTACCGGCAGCCTCAGATACCAGTACTATGAAATCTTCCGTGTCTAACTGGCGTCCTCCTGCAGCTTTCGTAAGCACTCGGCGCACGTCAGCTTCAGTGGCAGCATCTATTCTGTTGGATATAGCATTCCAGTCGAGAGTAGCCAAGACGTCAGCAAATCCTTCACCAGCTACAGTATCATTTATTTGTCGCATTGTCCGGCTATATTTTGTGAAATACGCATGGCGCAGAAGTTGGGGCCACACATGGTGCAGAAACGGTCATCAGCGTCAGGAGCATTACGGCGTGATTCCATATAATAGGAGCGTGCCCGTTCAGGGTCGAGAGACAGAGCGAATTGGTCTTTCCAGCGGAATTCATATCGTGCCAGCGACAGAGCGTAGTCGCGTACCTCGGCACCGGGATGACCCTTGGCTATATCTGCTGCATGGGCAGCTATCTTATAAGTGATTACTCCTTCGCGCACATCTTCGAGCGTCGGTAGCGACAGATGTTCTTTGGGGGTCACATAGCAGAGCATAGCTGTGCCGAGAGCTGCAATATTGGCTGCTCCTATTGCCGAAGTTATATGGTCATAACCTGGAGCTATGTCGGTGGTAAGAGGCCCGAGAGTATAGAATGGAGCTTCATGACATGACTTTATTTCACGCTCCATATTCTCAGCTATTTTATGCATGGGTACATGACCAGGACCTTCTATCATAACCTGCACATCGTGTTCCCATGCACGTTGGGCCAGCTCACCGAGAATATCAAGTTCGAGAAATTGACTTTTGTCATTGGCATCGTTGATTGAGCCGGGTCGCATACCGTCGCCCAAGGATATAGCTACATCATAGCGATTCAGTATCTCGCATATTTCATCGAAATGAGTGTAGAGGAAATTATCGGCATTGTGCAGCACACACCATTGTGTCATGATTGAGCCGCCACGCGAAACACAGCCAGTCAGTCGCTCTTCTATGAGATGTGCATGTTCGCGTCTTACGCCGGCATGTATGGTGAAATAATCCACACCTTGCTCACATTGCTCTATCAAGGTGTCACGGTAAATCTCCCATGTTAAATCTGCCACACGCCCACCTACTTTCTCAAGAGCTTGATATATAGGTACAGTTCCGACAGGCACTGGACAATTACGCACTATCCATTCGCGTGTTTCGTGTATGTTGTCACCTGTACTGAGGTCCATAAGCGTGTCACCACCCCAATAGCAGCTCCATACGGCTTTTGCTACTTCCTCTTCTATACCTGAAGATAAAGCAGAATTGCCGATATTTGTATTTATCTTGACGCTGAAAGCGCGGCCTATTATCATAGGTTCAGCTTCGGGGTGATTAATGTTGGCGGCTATTACAGCACGTCCGGTAGCCACTTCGTCACGCACAAACTCTGGAGTGATGTGCGATTTGATACCTCGGGCTTCGTTATCAAGGTTTTCGCGTATGGCTACATATTCCATTTCAGGGGTGATGATGCCTTTACGGGCATAGTGCATTTGTGTTACACGTTTGCCAGGCTGTGCAGTACGCGGAAGGTGACGCAGCGGGAAGCGAATTGCATCAAGAGAAGCATCAGCTTCGCGCATACGTCCATAAGCACTCGAAAGTTTATCGAGTTGTATGGTATCACCACGGTTTTCAACCCAATTCTCACGGTGTCGTGGTAAACCGGCTTTTATGTCGTGGGTATAGTTAGGGTCAGTGTAAGGACCACTTGTGTCGTAAAGGGTGACAGGCGCATTGGGACGTTCAATACGCTGACCGTCAGTTATAGTGACCGTAGGATGCTGTGAGACACGGCGCATGGCTACGCGTAATTCAGGATAAAGTTTGCCAGAGAGATATATCTTCTCTGAGGCAGGATAGGTGGTGATGGATTGCATCATTGGAATAAGGTGGTGATGGTAGGAGTTATATGGAAATTATGAAAATTGCAGGAATAAAGGATCAGAGAAAAGCGGTCAGTGGACTGCTGGCTTCTGCCGTATCACTTACTGCGCCTGGCCCTGCGAGAAATGCTTTTCTACCTGCAATCGTAGCTAAACGGAAAGCATCGGCCATAGCTACTGGGTCAGCAGCGATGGCTATAGCAGTATTGACCAATACTGCATCAGCGCCCATCTCCATAGCAGCTGCAGCGTGTGAAGGCACTCCAAGACCAGCATCTATTACTACCGGCACACGGCTTTGGTCGATGATAATCTGTAGAAAATCAGCAGTACGCAAGCCTTTATTGGTACCTATCGGCGCACCTAAGGGCATTACAGCAGCAGCGCCTACCTCTTCGAGACGTTTGCAGAGCACTGGGTCAGCTTGTATGTAAGGAAGTACTGTAAAGCCAAGGCGAGCTAATTCTTCGGTAGCTTTAAGTGTTTCTACAGGGTCGGGCAGTAGATATTTTGGGTCTGGGTGTATTTCAAGTTTAATAAAATCTGTGTGGAATATTTCACGGCTCATTTGGGCTGCCAACACTGCCTCACGAGCATCACGCACACCTGAGGTATTGGGCAGGAGTTGTACGTGTTCGCGATTGATATGAGTCAACATGTCATCGGTAGCCTCATTAAGGAGGTTAACACGCTTCATGGCTACAGTAATCATCTGTGACTGTGAGGCGAGCACAGCTTCAAGCATAATCTGAGGCGAGGCGAACTTACCTGTGCCTACAAATAGGCGTGAGGTAAACTCACGATTGCCGATTTTAAGGGTGTCTTGCATTTTAAATAGAAATTGATGAAGAAATAAAAAGGTTAATGAGCTCAGATGGAGCAGTTCAGTAGTGAGATAAAATGCTGTGTTGAGGCTATTGGGTCAGGTGTATGGCTTATAGCACCGCTGATGGCTATGCCAGTAATACCTGTATCGAGCAGAGATGGCACGTCTGCATGTGTTATACCGCCGATAGCTACGACAGGTTGATTTAATCCGGCCTCTCGTAGACGTTGTAGCAATTTACGATAACCTTCAAGACCTAATACGGGGGCAAGGCGTTCTTTAGTAGTGGTGAAGCGGAAAGGTCCGGCACCATAGTAATCTGCCTCTTGCAGTTGCCGTTCAATTATGTCCTCGAAGCGGTTGATTGTGGCACCTATTATCTTACCTGGAGGCATAAGTCGTCGGGCTTCTTCAATTGGCATATCTTCTTTTCCTAAATGTACTCCTGTTGCACCCGCTGGACCTACCAGATGTGTGCGGTCGTCAATAATGACAGTGGCCTCATAGGGAGCTGCCATACGGCTTACCGTAGTTGCTGCTTCCAGAACCTCGCTGTCAGTAGCGTTCTTCATGCGTATCTGTATCCAGCGACAGCCACCTTCAAGAGCAGTCCGTGCCTGCTCTACAGTTCCTTCGACAGTAGGAGAGTTAGTTATGAATTGTAGCATTTCAGTTGATTTAGAAACATTTGTAACGGTGTGGTCCATGCGTAGCCCAACATAGCTACTCCGCGATAACCACGACGACGAAGCTCACCAAAGCTTGCTGGTGTTACACCTCCTAAGGCTACGGTTAGCGCTGTCTGTACAGCATTGTACTCTGACACAGGCTCAAATGTTGCAGCAGTATAACCCTGTTTCGATATTGAGTCGAACACCGGTGATAGTGTTACATAATCACATTCTTTGCCCTTCTGATATACTTCCTCCAGTGTATGGCAGGAATAGGATAACATTGTAGGGCGTTTCACAGGTGCAGTCCGTGAAGCCGAGAAATGATACCCTATATTCGGATAGATGTCCAACAGTTGGGGACATGAATGTAAACTCAACTGATGGTAAAACTCGTTGCCGATAGCTCTGATAAGAGTGTCTATCTGTTCAGGGCGCCATTCTGGTTTGCGTATATGCACACGGTCAACAAGCCCGCTCTCCAACATATATCTTATACGTTCTGCTTCATCTTTAGGAGCCTGGTCAGGTAGCGTGATGACTACAGTCAGAAGTTTATCCGCCATAAGCGGCACTGATAATTATCACTTGGTCGCCTTCTTGCAGTATAGTCGTTTCCCACTCCTGACGTCGTACCAAGTGACCGTTTAGAGCTATAGCTGTACCTTGAGCCGAACGTTCATCGACCAAAGAGGCTACAGTTGATTTGTCGGCCACACATTGAGGCTGACTGTTGACAGTTATGTTCATAAATATGAGGTATGTAAAGGTTTCGGAAATCTGTAACAGGCATTGCGGCGCAATTCAGCTGCCAACCAATTTTTTGCCTGTTCTACCGCAATGGGTAAAGGCTGCCCACAAGCTAAGCCACAGGCTATAGCTGTTGATAGCCTACAACCTGTGCCGTGAGTATTAGGTGTGTTGATGCGTGCGCCGCTGAATGTGTAAAAAGAATCGCTATCACTGGTATATAGCACTTCAGTTGTGGTAGAACCCTCGATATGACCACCTTTAACCAACACAGCCGGACAGCCATATTGATTGGCTATCAGTACGGCGGCTCGGCGGCAATCTTCTGTATTGTTAATGGGAATGCCTGTTAACACCTTGGCTTCTGCTACATTAGGTGTCACTAAGGTGCAATGTGGTAATAATAGGGTAGTCAGAGCTCCAATGTAGGAGGAATCAGTGAGAGTGTGGCCTGACGTAGATACCATCACGGGGTCTATGGTCACATTGTTTAAGCCGTACTTTTCTATAGCTGTTGCAGTAGTTTCAACTGCTCGTACGTCAGGTAGCATCCCAATCTTAACGGCCGAAGGACGAACTTCATTGAGCAGTGTTTTCAACTGAGCCTCCATAAAGTCCGAAACTGATTGTACCGCTGTGACGCGGTAGGGACTTTGAGCCGTCAGACCGCTAACTACGGCCATACCGTAACAGCCGAAGGCCTCACAGGTCTTCAGATCTACTTGCAGTCCGGCACCGCCCGACGGGTCACTGCCCGCTATGCATAGCACCGGGACGTAATAATCAAATGTATTAGGGGTAGGGGTTATCATGCGTCGTTGTAGATTAAGTTGTATCATCAGACACCTGTACAGATGTCCGGAAACAACGACGCGAGGTCCGGAAGCTCCCTACGGCAGCATTATCTGCGTCAGGTCAAAGGGTATAATCTCAGCACAGCACCATGATGGCACAGGCACCCCTGTCGGTTTCCGACGGCAAATATAATAACAAATCTCCGACCTGCAAAATATAATTATCTTGGCAGTTTATCTTTCAGTAACTATGTTTATTGAAAACAAGACATTGAGATTATTTATCGTATTGAAATTTTGTCTACCTTTGTAGTCAGATAGAGAACGCGTGAAAGCATGAAACGATTAACCTACATCTTGCAACCTTGCCTGGCTCTTATAGTATTGATAGGCAGATTTCGGTTAAAAAACATTGCAATTGCTTTGTTTTCTATTCTCTGTGTGCATATCTGTGAAGCAGCCTCTATCGAAAGTAAATATCATTTTCAGACTGAAGACGTTGCATTCGACTCAATAGCCAATCTGGTGCTGACTAACGAAATTAATAGGGCCAATGACCCACGGTTAGCTGACTGGATTGAAAAAATGAAAGATATAGCCTCCCGTTCTAATAATCCTGTGCTTGATGCAAGGTCTACATTATGGCAAATACGTACCACACAGCTCAATGCCAATCCAGACAGCTGTATAACCGTGTTGGAGAAAGCACGTGGCAGAATACCCAAAAGCTACGAATACGATTATGCCTGTCTGTCATATCAGCTTGCCGGAAATCATGATCGAATAGGTAATTATTTCAATACATATCAGTTGCTGCAGGAAGCTATACCTATCTTTGAAAAATACGGAGATGACTATTTTCTCGGTAATGCCCGTCTGTTACTCGGACTCATGTATTCAAGTATTGGCGATTATGACCAAGCTCTTGAGGAAATAAATCTTGCTGATAGGCATTACAGGGAATACGGCTATCCTAATAACCGTATAGCCTACTTCAAAGCCACTCTGTCAAAAGATGCAATCGAAAAAGTACGCTTATACAAAGAATCTATAGCGCATGGCGGTGATGACCCTGGTATGACAATTCAAGCTTACGAACAGTTGGCTACCATTTACAATGCACAAGAGATGCCTGACTCAGCTATGTATTATCTACAGTTGGGTGAGGATATGAGGGTCGACATGGTGCCTGACAATTTGCTTCTCAAAATCGTTCTAAACATTCAGAAAGCTGAAGTTCTTTATTCTCGACAGGAATATGACAAAGCCTTGGCACTTCTGAAAGAAACTGAAACAATAGCGCAGTACTATCCTAAGGAATATTGGGAACCGTCCATATACAAGTATATGGCACAGATTTATGAAAACAAGGGTAACAACCAACAGGCTTTTGTTTATCTTAAAAAGTATCTGAAAGCTTTCGAACGGCAGACTAATGCTTTCAGGAGTCAGGAGATACCTAAGGCTAAAGCTCGCGAAGCGATACAACGTCAGAAAGAGCTTATAACCACTATGGAGCAAGATGCGAAGAATGCTCATAATAGATTTATAATAATTCTGCTTGTGCTTATTGCAGTTGTAATCCTGGCTGGTGCGATATTTCTGTATTTCTATCAACGTATGAAAATGAGACGGGTAGAGAACAGAGAGCTACGTACCAATCTTGAGCAAGAGATGATTATCAAGCGTCTGAACTTAGAGAATTTTGAACGTGATATAAAACAGAAAGACTGCGAAATAAGTTCTTCTGTCTTATTGCTTTCAAATAAAAATGATGTTCTTCAGCAAATTCGGGTTATCACAAAAAAATATTCTGACGAAGGTAAAATTCCCCATGAATTTGTAGACCAAGTTAATTCCTTAGTAAGCGATAGTCTTAAAGGAGATGATGAATGGTCAAGATTCAAGATACATTTCGACTCGGTACACCCTGAGTTCTTTACTAAGCTTAAGAAAGCCTCAGATGAACTTACAGAAAATGATCTGCGGCTTTGTGCCTATATAAAGATAGGTATGAGAGCAAAAGATATAGCCTCAATGCTTTCTGTATCTCCGGCGAGCGTAAATACTAACCGATATAGAATTCGCCGTAAACTGAACTTATCGAAGGAAGATTCTCTGGACGATTATATACGTAAGATTTGACATCCTACGTTAATGATTTCATCATCTTTCATATTTTAGTTATCTGTATCCGGCTGCATATTTTATGTGGTCGGAGTGAATTTATGTTCCATATTCTGTATAGACTGCACTTCGTAGAGAAGTGTTAAGACCTGTTTTGTAATAATAGCAAATATACAAATTAGGGCAAAATGTGGACTTTTTGCTATAACATACCTCTAAAAACATATAGATAAAAAATAACAGCAGTATTTTTAGTAGATTTTTTTAATCAAAATGTCATTCTTGTTTATTTACTTTGCGATGTACAAACACAAACCTATAAACCATAATATATGAAATTAACCTTACTCTTTACAGCATGTCTGGCTATGGGGCTTACGGCCTCTGCACAGCAGACTTTTCTTAAATGTAATTTTTCCGAAGGATTCCCTGAGGGAACAACTCTGTTCGATGTTGATGGCAACGAACCCTCAATAGATATGAAAAATCTGGGTTTTGCTATCGGTACCCCTTGGATAATCACACAGGAGGCAGATAACAATTATTCAGCCTGCAGTACTTCGTGGTATAAATCACCTGGCAAGTCAAACGACTGGATGGTGATGCCCTCTATTGAAATCGCTTCTTCCGGAACAGTTTTGCGCTGGAAGGGTAAGGCAGGAGATAAGGACTACAAAGACGGATATTCTGTATATATTTCCGAAGTTGGTCCTGAACCTGAATTATTCGATACTACTGAGCCTATATTTCGTACAAAAGCTGAGAAAGCTGACTGGACGTCTCATGAAGTTTCTTTAGAGGCTTACGTAGGAAAAACGGTTTATCTTGCATTTGTGAACGATTCCGAAGATAAAGCGACTCTATTTATAGATGATATATCTGTCGGTGTGCCCTCGTGTCTTGAGATTGAATCTATTATTCCGAGGGTGATAGAGCAACCAGGAAATATAAATGTTTCCGGTACTGTATTCAATACCTCTGACAAAGATATTAAAGGTTTTACTATTAAATATCAATTTGCTGATGGTGAGGTTTTCGCCCAGGAATTTGATAAGAGTGTAAAAGCCGGTGCCCAGAATTCATTCCGTATAAATTCAGATGTGGCCATATCTAAAAACGAGACTCTTGATTACACTCTTTGGGTAGAATGTGAAGGTGATGTCGCATCTGTTTCAGGTAAGGTATCTGCTTACCAAAGAAGAATTGTAGCCGAAGAGGTTACAGGTACATGGTGCGGTTACTGTGTAAGGGGTATAGTATCTATGCGTGATATGAAAGAGTATTACGGTGACTCATTCCTCGGAATAGCAGTTCACGCAGGTTCTGTAAACTGGCCTGATCCTATGGAGATGTCAGAGTACACTGATTGGCTTTTCAGTAAATTCAATATGAGTGGTTATCCTCATGCCACAGTCAACCGTTCGCTGACTACTACAGGTGACCCAGCTAACATCTACGCATATTATAAGCGTCTCTCTTTGGAGGACTACTTTACAGGTCTTTCACTCGCAGCTGATATAGATGCTGAAACAAGAACACTTAAGGCTACCACTAAACTCTATACGGCACAGGATTTTGAAGACGTTGATTTCAGATTAGCTTACGTTGTGGTTGAGAATAATGTTCACGGTGAGGGCATGGAATGGGCTCAGAACAATTACTATTCCGACAATGCCATGGGTGAGATGGGAGGTTTCGAAGAGTTACCTGCTGTTGTGACAGGTGAGCAGATGTATTATCAGGATGTGGCCAGATACATCTCTCCTGACTTTGGAGGCATCGAAGGTAGCCTGCCTTCAACTATTAAAGAGGGTGTTGAGGTTGTGTCTGAATATGATTTTGAACTTCCTGACAATATCATGAATGATGAGAACACTGAGTTAGCGGTTCTTCTCATTAACGGTAAAAATGGTACAATACTGAATGCCGAAGTTCTTCCACTGAAAGATATTTTCAGAGAAAATCGTGTGGAAAGTATTACAACTTCCGACCTCTTGACGATGAGAAGAAGTGGCTCCGTTATTAACCTTTTATCTCCTGAGCGTATAGCCTATGTTGAAGTTATGAGTGTAAACGGCAGCAACGTGTTTGTACAAAAAGTATCCGGAGAAGCAGCACAGTTTGAAATCCCTGCTTCAAACGGAGTTTTCATCGTTAGAGCTATCCTTGAAAACGGTAGTAGCGTAATCAGAAAAATAATTCTATAAAATAACCTAACACTCACATTATGATGAAGTTTAGACATTGGATTCAGTCCTGTATAATGGGTGCATTGTACGTGGGTCTCACGACTGCGGCATTCGCGGCTCCAGATGATTCCAAACAGGTTTGGTCTCTCCTTACGGGACAATTAGATAATCAGAATCCTACTACGGGCATTGTCAACTACAATCTCGCGGCTCCGGAGACCTACGAGATGGTACACGAGATTTCCAGTGGTAATTCGCTTGGAGCCGGTGTAATGGTAGATGGTGTCTTCTACTGGTTCGAGTATCTGCAGCAGGTCTATGGTTATGATTCAATAGCTCTATATGCCTACGATACTGAAGATGAATCTGTATCTTTGGTTAAGAGTTACGGAAATGCTCGTCAAGGTGTCTGCTTTAGTTCACCTACATACGATTATCAGACTAAGACGGTATATGCCCTTGGCGGTCTGATGGGCGGTGGTGACCTTGTGTCTGTTGACCTGGAGACTGGTGAGGTAAATAATCTTATGCCTTTTACCGGAATGATAAAGAATGAGGAGTATAACTCCGATGACCATTTGAGGGCTATCGCCATAAACTATGATGGTGATATGTACGGTGTGTCTTATTGGGGCCGTCTGTACAAAATAAATAAAGTAAGTGGTGAGTGTACTCTGGTAGCTGATCTCGACTTTAATCCTGAGAAGGCCATTATGTACTCTACCTCGCTTGCTTTCGATAATGACACCAATGAACTTTACTGGCATGTATATACATGGGTGAATCTTTATAACGAAGTACGTAAGATAGATATCCATGATGGCACAACTACTCAGATTGGCATCTTTGGCGATGACCGTCTGTTAGGTGATTTCTATATTCCCTTTACTGTAGCTGCTGCAGGTGCTCCTGCAAAAGTAGCTGACTTTACAGTTATTCCTGATGCACAGGGCGCACTCGGTGCTACACTGACATGGACCAATCCTACAAAAACTTATGGTCGTGGCGGTACGCTTGAGTCTCTTCAGAAAATAGAGGTATATCGTAATGATGAACTGGTTGCCACACTTGATAATCCTGTGATAGGTCAAGAGATGAGCTGGCATGATGACAACGTGCCTGCAAGTGACCTCTATGCCTATAAAGTTATTCCTTTCAACGAAGGTGGTCAAGGCGACCGCACATCTGTGACAATGTTCGTTGGTCAAGGTATTCCAATGCCTGTGACTGACCTTACTCTCACTGCTGTAGGCCCGGATGCTCTGCTTGAATGGATAGCTCCTGATCATGGTAAGTTTGACGCTTATCTCGACCTTGAGTCTCTGTGCTTCGAGATTACCAGATCTGACGGCGTGACTGTGGCTACTGACTGCAAGGAAACAAGCTTCATGGACACCACTATTGAGAATCTTGCACGCTACACTTACTACGTGAAAGCCAAGAATATCGGTGGTGAGTCAACGACAATATTCTCTGATGCTGTGGTTTGCGGTCCAGCTATTAATATTCCTGCTACTTTTGCCTTTGAATCTTCTGATGAGTTTGATCTTTGGACAGCAATTGACGGCAACGGTGATGAGTCTGTATGGTACTATACTTCGTGGCCTGTCAAGGGTGCAAAATCTGATTACAGCTATATGTACGGTTATCCTGCTCATGAGTATTTCATTTCTCCCAAGATAGCCATGAAAGCCGGTCAACACTATAAGGTGACTTTCGATGCTCTGCCTTCTAATAAGAATGTAACTGAAATTATAGCTGTTAGTTTTGGTCCGGAGGCTCTTCCTGCTGTTCAGGATAGTGTAACTCAATACGAATTTAGAAGTGCTACTGCTAAGACTTTAAGGGCGTCTCTTCCTGTAGTGAGAGAGGATGGTAACTATAACTTCGGCTTTGTACATCGTTCTGTAGAACCTCAGTTCGGTCTTACTATAGGCAATATCAGAATTGAAGAAGACCATGACGGTAACATTGAGGGTAAGGTGACATGTATGGGTACACCTATCGCCAACGCTGTGATTTCTACAGAAGATGGTCTTTACACCGCAATAAGCAACAACGACGGTGAGTATCTTCTTTCTTATCTGCCTGCTGGCAGTCATCGTCTGATTGTTTCTGCATTAGGTTATGAAGATGCAGAAATAAATGCAGAAGTTACTGAACTCTCTACAGTAGTATATGATACCGAACTTCAGGCTCTGCCACAGTATGTTGTTACAGGTTCTGTGATAGACGCTGTTGGTGAACCCGTAGATGGTGCCTCAGTATTCATCGGTGGTTACAACGCTTATGAGACTCTTACTGATGCAAGTGGTAACTTCATAATACCCGAAGTTTATGCTCACGCTGGTTACAGTCTGGTAATTGAGAAGAACAATCTTCTTGCATACAGCACTGTTATTGATATTTACAATGATGTGGATTGCGGACAGATTACTCTTCAGGATAATCTGAAGTCGCCTTATAAAGTCTCTGTTGAAGATGCAGGTACAAGTGCTTCTGTAAAATGGCAGGCTCCTCTTGGCGATCCTAAAGAATGTCGTTATGATGATGGTGTGTTCTCACGGTCTGTCGGCATATCTTCTGGTACAAGTCAATCTGTATTCGGTCATGTCAACCGCACTCCTTCAGTGCTGTATGGAGCCTCATTCTACGTTATGTCAACGGTTGAGACTCAGCAACATTATAGCGTACAGATACATGTATTTGACCTTGATGAGCAAGGTAATCCTACCGGTGAACCTATTTATAGCAACACTTATGTGCCAATGACAGATGATGCTTGGACTGAATATACTTTCCCCGCTCCGATAGACTGTCCTAACGGTTATATGGTAGGTATAAGTTATTATGGTTTTGTCAGTCTTGCCATTGACGGCGATGGTGACAAGAACCGTTGGCCATTCGTAGAATATGTCAACTGTTTCTGTTCTGACTATACTGCTGGTGACTGGGCTTACCTTGATCAGACTGATTTCAAGAGCAATTTCGCTTTCAGATCTGTAGCTGCTCCTTACGGTGATAACGGTAGCAACGCTCGTTGGATAAAGCGTGCCGCAAACTATGAAACTCCCGTGGTTATGCCGGAACTTTATACTGCTCCCGAAGGCTATGTACAGGGTGCTGAGAAAAATCTCAGAAAAGCTGTTGAAAACAGAATCAAATATAATGTTTACCGTGGTGTAAATAATCCGGATGTTGAAGCTACCGAATGGGAGGAATTAGCTTCTGGTATCAAGGGTAACATTTATGAAGACGAACAGTGGGGCTCTCTGCCACAGGGTGTCTATAGATATGGTGTGAAGGCTGTGTATGCCAACGATGAAATGTCGCTTATAACTCCTTCTGACAGCATCGGTAAGAACATGAGAACAGCTCTTAAGTTGTCGGTTAAGACCGATACTCCTGAAAATGAGGCCGAAGGTGGTGTATTGGCTCTGTTCTCAAATGATGGTGTATTCAGCTACTTTGAGTGGCTTGATGAGAACGGCGAATGTACGATTGACAATATCTGGAAGAATCAGTACAGAATGATAATCACTAAGAATGGCTTTAATACAATTGAAGAGGAGATTGACATGACTTCAGAGAATCTCTATACATTCTCTTGTGATATGTACGAAGACCGTGTCGCACCTAAGAATGTAAGAGCTGTATATGAGACTGAAGACAGTGCAAGCCCGTTGGTAATCTGGAACTTCCCTGATTTTATCAGTGAAGATTTTGAAGGTCACGAGGACTTTGCCATCAATTCTCCTGGAGAGATAGGTTGGCAGTATATCGACGGTGACGGTATGGAGACAGGTGCTCTCTACGGTTATGACTGGCCTGGAATATTCGAGCCTATGGCTTATATAATATTTAATCCGTACGCCACTGATCCGGATTCTTCGGTTATGGGTCTCTATCCTTACCAAGGAAATAAATTCTTAGCTGACTTTGCAGCATACGGTGCAGCTAATGATGACTGGATTATCTCGCCGAAACTCTACTTTGACGAAGATTTCATGCTTAAATTCTATGCTAAGGGCTATATGTATGATATGCCTGAGGTTATTCAGGTAGGTTATTCAGAGACAGGCTGTGAACCTGAAAACTTCATCTGGCTTGATGACAATAAGGTTATAGACAATACCTACTGGCTTGAATTCTCATACGACGTTCCTAAATCGGCTAAGTATGTGACCATACACTGTATCTCGAACCAGTGCTCGATTTTCATGCTTGATGATTTGCGTATGGGTCTGCCTTCAGAATTTGAGCAGGGTGGCTATTTCGGTGCTCCACAAAAGAAACCGTGTCTGGATTCACTCTATGAAGTTTATCTTGACGGTGACAAGGTTGCCGATACCAGTGCTACCGAGTATCAATTCAGCAATCTCCCGCTTGGTACACATACTGTCGGTGTTCGTACATGCTACACTTCAGGTTACTCACCAATGTCTGTTCTCGATATTGAAGTAACTTCAGGTGGTGTAAGTGTCGGTAAGGTCAACAGTGACCTCTTAGGTATTGACCTTAAGGGCAGAACTCTAAAAGTCAATGGCGAATATGAGTCACTCTCAATCTACACTGTAGATGGCCTTACTCTGAAGAGCAATGTGAAGGAAGCTACCTACGACCTTTCAACTCTCGAAAACGGAGTTTATGTTGTCAGCGTTAAAGCCAAAGCAGGCAATCGTCAGTACAAACTTCACCTCAAATAAATCGATATCCTGAAGTCTGTGACAGACTTCTCCCTTTAACGAAGACCGGTCCGACAGCTCTGCGCTGCGGGCCGGTTTATTTCTTTGTAGGTGGTTAGAGGATAGGGGCGAGGAGGCGGACAAGGGATTCGAGGGCACGTTGCAGACGTGGACGTCGTTGCCATTCGGTAAGGGTGATTTTACGACAGTGGCTGAGGTCAGCGAAAAAGATGTCGCGCATACGTGCGTTGAAAGTCGGGTCGTAGACCAGGAGGTTGCACTCGAAGTTGTTTTCAAGGCTACGGAAGTCAAAATTGGTCGAGCCGGCTGTCACCAGGTCATCATCAATGACTATTACCTTAGCGTGAAGCATGCCGGGTTCGTAGAAGTAAACTTTTATGCCTGCACGTAGACATTGGGTAACGTATGAGTACGAAGCTAACTGGAGCATGTAAGAATCGCTGCGTTCCGGAATCATGACTCGAACGTCTACCTGGCTCATGGCTGCAATTTCGAGAGCGCGTAGCAAACTTTCTGTGGGGAGGAAATAGGGAGTCTGTATGTAGACTGAGCGTCGGGCACACATTATGGCTTTCAGAAATACCATAGACAGATTGTCGTAAGGTTCCATGGGACCGCTAACTACCATCTGTACTCCCACGTTGTTACGGTGTGGTGATGGTTCGCAATATGGAGTGGCAAGACGTGGAGTCTTTTTCATGAAATTCCAGTCGATGGCAAATGAGTAAACCAACGATTCTATAATGTTTCCGGTAAGTCGAAAATGTGTGTCGCGCCATACTCCTCCTTCAGCACGTCGTTTTTCTTCACGTCGGCCTTTCAGTCCTTTAGGTGGTGGAGTGCCTAAGTAACGGTCAGCGATATTCATACCGCCTATATAACCTATGGCACCGTCTATTACTACGAGCTTGCGGTGATTACGCCAGTTGATACGATTGGCCAACTGAGGGAACGTAACACGGAAGAAAGGATGAGTGTCAATTCCAGCCATTTTCATACGCTTGAAGAATGAACGGCTTGCTCCGAATGAGCCTACATGGTCGTAGATGACTTTGACAGTGACACCTGCATGAGCCCGCTCTATAAGTATGTCGGCTATCTCATTACCTAATTGATCGTCTTGGAATATATAATATTGTAACAATATTGATTTTTTTGCTGCACGCAAATCTCGTTTCAGACTCTCGAATTTAGCCACACCGTCGGTAAAGACTTCGATAGTATTGTTGAGCGTCAGCGGAGCATGACATAGCTGGCGAGCCATCTTCACTAACTGGCGTCGTGAAACTGGAAGGTCAAGTGCAGATAGGTCTACAGAAGGGGAAAGGTGATGACGCATCAGCTTACGTTTGTTGTGGCGCGTTATCATGTGACGTCCTTTCATGCTGCGACCAAAAAATAGATAGAATAACAGTCCCACTCCCGGCAGAAATATAAGTGCCAGAACCCAGGCCAATGACCTGATAGGATTACGGTTTTCCGACAACACTACGATTATTAGGGTAAGAATAGTCAGACCGTAAAAAGCAATAAGGGTTATAGACAACCAGAGTGGCATAAAATAGAACTATTAATAGCAAGTTATTTTGCAGAAAGATATAGTCTGCTTATGACCACTAAGTTAGGTATAAAATACGATATAGCCAACATATAGATGTTCAAAAGGCACGCCAATGTTTCACAACATCAGCGTGCCCTTGTTGGCTTAACTAAATAAATTCTTACATGTTAGGAACATAAATTGGCTACAAAGGTAATTATAATGCTCAGTGAGAAGAGACGCAAGAGTGTTAAAAAAACAAAACGTAGTCCAAAAATATATTCCCACATTTTCTTCAGCGTCGCGGTGAAACCGGATATTGTTTCAAATATTCACGCGCCGTACGGTCGAGTTCATCATACCACTCCTGTCCGAAGCGTCGTATAAGGGGTTCCTTCAGAAATTCGTAGACACGTAATCCGCGTGTACGACCGCAGCTCACAGCACTTTTGCATATCTTCCAGCGATGATAGTTAACTGCTGTAAAACCTCCGTAATCTTTCAGTCTCACCGGATAGAGATGACAGGAAATAGGTTTTAGTGGTGGTAATTTACCGGCGCGGGAAGCTGCTTCAAGAGCGCATAGGCATTTACCTCCAGGAGCATAAGTGGTAAACACACAATCGCGCCCCTCTACTATTGAAGTCACGAGGTCACCTTCTGAATCGAAATAAACTGGCCCTTGCTCATCAATGACACGTTGTGCCGCTGGTGTAAGTAAAGGGCGTATGAGATGCATGTTTTCGCGTAGCTTTTCCGCTTCTTCAAGAGTTATCGGAGCGCCTGCATCACCTTCGATACAACATTCACCGAGGCAGCGATCGAGATCACAACAGAAAAACTCTTCAATGAGGTCGAGAGAGACAAGTGTATCTTGAATCTGTAACATAAACTGATTTTAAATCTTTGGTTACATCTTATGGGGTGGCCATCATCTGGGCATGCCCTATAAGACGGTCGGCACGAGCACCGGGTGGACGATAATATACCTGGATAAGATATTCGTTACGTGTTTCGAAGTGATTACCATCTATCAGGGTTAGGTTAGGTTGTGTATTATCTGGCGGCACTACGACATAACGGTAGTTGTATGAGCCTTGTTTTAGCGGTAGTTGAAGTGTGTAGGCACCTAAGCTATGGTCATACTCCATGCGGTATGCTTCATCGGTAAGGTGGTGAGTCATGTCGCCATCTACATATACTTTTGACCCTGGCATTTCAGGTGTTTCGAGTGTGAAATGTACAGTCACGTAGTCGGCACCGAGGTCAGAGTCGGTTGAATTGTATTCGCGTATTTTGAAACGTCCGTGTTGAGTCTCGTCATATTTATAGTCTTTCCATGCGCGTGGTGTATCGTGCATAAGATAAGCGTGGTAGTTTGTACCCCCATAACGCATAGAGTCGACATGCATACCGGGGTAGGTGGCACGTACGGTTTCAAAGCGCCGAAATTCGTTGCCTGCATCGAAAATCAATTCAGGCGAGTGAGCAAATATAACGTTTGAGCCTTCGACACGCAGAGGATGAGTAAGAGTACGTGTAGTAGAGGGTGTGTTATTCTGCGTAATGGTCACTAATAGGTCTTGAAATGGATTGCCGATGTTGAAATCAGCTGTGTTGACCAGAAAATCAAGTTGTTGCCATTTCGTATTATGACCTTGGTCAGTGCGTCCTGAGGCTTCTCCCGCTATGCCGGTACGTGCTTCGGATACAGCAAAACGTGCCTGCAAGATAATATTTTCGGGTTCGTAACGGTCGTAGACACGCAGTAGGTAATTGCCTGACACTAAAGGCTCCATATACTCGTTAGGCAATTCGATACGGTAGTTGACGTAGTGTATGAATGTATTGGTTGAAAAGGCGTAGTCGTCTACATCAGCTACGTTAAAACCGTCGAGGTATTCTGATTCGAGCAACCGGGAGGGTTGCCAATCAGCATTGCAGTGTATTAATGAATATTGCAGCTGTGAGAAGTCATCGCCTATTTCATCGAATGATACTATCACTCGGTCTCCGCTGTTGAGTCGTATTATCGGCACCTGCATGAAACCAAGAGATGATTCCACTCTCAGTGTGCGGAAAGCTGGGTCGAATACACGAGTAGCGGTATCAATAGCCCACGTAGCACTTTGGCCAGATATAAATAGACATAACACTACTATGGAACGTAGCCATAGGGTGTATAAAAAATGGACTTTCATTCGGCCTGACGTTCTTGAAGGGCTTCGTGCATCATTTCGACGCCTTCAAATATTAATTGGTTGCAATTTTTCGGTGCGTCAGGACGCTTGAGGTCGCAGCAGCGCAGACAGCCTCCGTTAGCGTCTGCAAAGCGAGTGAGAACTTTTTTTGCACGATTCATAGCTGCTACTTTGTCGGTAGGGCCCGAACCGCCTGTCATGCCTTCGACAAGGGCCATGGCGTTGGCTACGCCACATATTTCGCGGGTGCCACCTACTCCGGTGCCGAGGGCAGCAGTGAGTCGGGCGGAGGTGTCTTGGTCAAGACCGGTTATATCGTCGAAAACCATAAATGTGCATTGAGCACAATTGTAGCCTTGAGCGCGTAGTTCTTTGGCGCGGGCTATACGATGGGATAATTGTTGCATAGTTTTAAGTTTTATACGCGAGCTAAAGCTCGCACACAGAACCAGGAGGCACGCAGGCCTTTTTACACGCGAGCTAAAGCTCGCACACACGACCAGGAGGCACGCATGTCTACCTGCTTACCAGACAATTGGGGTCTGGCCGTGTGCCTGTAGGTAGGCGTTGGCCTGGCTGAAGTGGTGGTTGCCAAAGAAGCCACGGTGGGCTGAAAGCGGAGAAGGGTGGGGTGAGGTTAGTACGAGGTGACGTGAGCGATCTATCTGGGCACCTTTACGTATGGCATCGCTACCCCAAAGCATAAATACGAGGTTTTCTTTCTGTTCGGCTAAAGCACGGACAGCAGCGTCGGTGAAAGTTTCCCAACCGATACCGGAATGAGATTTTGGTTGGTGTTCACGTACAGTAAGCGATGAGTTGAGCAGTAGTACGCCTTGGTCTGCCCAGCGTGAAAGGTCGCCGTTTGTTGGCATTGGTGCACCGGTATCAGCTGATACCTCTTTGAATATGTTGACCAGTGAAGGAGGTATCTGTACGCCAGGCGCTACCGAAAAGCATAGACCATTGGCTTGCCCTGGACCGTGGTATGGGTCTTGGCCTATAATGACTACTTTTGTTGTGTCGAAAGGTGAGCGGTCGAAAGCCGCAAATATATCACGTGCTGGTGGATAAACACGCACTGAGGGGTCAGTATAATCAGCACGCACACGGTCAGTCAGCGCCTTAAAGTAAGGTTTGTCGAATTCCTCGTGCAACGCTTCATGCCACTGAGGTTCGATTTTAACATTCATAATACTCGAAATTTTTCCCAAAGATAATAAGAAAACTCCGAAAAAGCGTTAACTTTGCAAACGCAAACTACTATTATAAGCTAAACTAATAAACTTAGCTACTTTATCTGTTCCCATAGTTCAATGGATAGAATATCGGATTCCGGTTCCGACGATTGGGGTTCGACTCCCCATGGGAACACTTTAAAGAAAGCGTAATTAACTGTTAATTCAGTTAATTATGCTTTTTAATTTTGTGATTTACCCGACTTTTGCACAACAGAATTAATCAGGTATAACTGTAAAGTACAACAGGCTTATACAATGTATAAGCCTGTTGTACTTTACTCTATATCGAAAGAAATATTACGGACGGGCGAGAATGAGGGCGGAGTAGGGGGCGAGGGTCAGTTTGCCGCCTGTGGTTGCGCCGAGTGAGCCGTCGGGAGCTATGCGGCCGTCTTGAGCTACGATGAGCCAGTTGCCTTTCTTGATGTCTACGGTTTGAGGTTCGGAAGCACCGTTGAAGACTACTTTGATTTCCTTCCACTCATCGCCATTGGCGTGGTCACGCAGGGAGTAAGAGATGAGGTTGGGAGTCTTTTTTGAGTCGATTTTGTCAAAGACAAGGTGTTTGGCTATGTCCTGTGCAGAAGTCATACGGAAAGCAGGGTGTGCCTTACGCAGAGCTATCAGACCTTTATAGTACTCAAATTGGTCGTTGTATCGAGCTTTGTTGCTCCAGTCGATAGCGTTGATTGAGTCGGGACTCTTGTAAGAGTTATGTACACCTTTTTTGTCACGCCATACTTCTTCACCAGCAAAGATGAAGGGTGTGCCTTGCGAAGTCATCACAATAGTCTGAGCAAGTTTGGCAGCAGCCAACTGATTGGCTTCTGGTTCGTTGGCCATTGAACGCTTCAGTTTGTCGGTAAGGGTAAGGTCGTCGTGGCAAGACACGTAGTTAACAATCATTTCAGGCGACTGAGCGTATGCGAATTTGGAGTTGTTACCTTTGCTGAAGTCTACCTGAGGATGGTCGGTGGCTGCTACGATACCTATTTTGACAGTTTCTTCCAGACCCGGTTTGCCAGTAGCGAAACCACGGTCGGCTGCATCGGTATAGTGTCCCTTAACGGCATCACGAAGGTCGTCGGAGAATACAGCTATATCGGTCATTTTCGATACATTCTCTTTGAGAGCGCGACGGTCTACAGCAAGCGGTGAGTCACCAGCTGTCCAGCCTTCACCATAAACGAATATATCAGGACGTATGGTCTTGAGCTCGGCAGCCACTTCATTCATGGTGTCGATGTCGTGTATAGCCATGAGGTCAAAACGGAAACCGTCGATATGATACTCGTCAGCCCAGTATTTAACAGAGTTGACGATGTAATCGCGCATTTGCTGGCGATCCGAAGCAGTTTCATTGCCGCAACCAGATGCATCGGAATAACGCCCATCATCCCAGTGACGGTGATAATACCCTGGAGCAGTAAGCTCAAAGTTTGAGCCGTCATTCTCGGCGGTGTGATTATACACCACATCCATTATCACACCAATACCAGCATCGTGCAGGGCTTTGACCATTTGCTTCATTTCGCGTACACGTGCCGAAGGGTCAGAAGGATTGGTAGAGTAAGAACCTTCAGGAGCATTGTAGTTGAGTGGGTCATAACCCCAGTTATAGGTGTTATCCTGTAGATTCATCTCATCGACTGAATTGTAGTCGTATGAAGGAAGAATATGCACGTGGGTGACACCGAGTTCCTTGAGGTGGTCGATACCAGTAGCCAGACCTTCAGGTGAGGTGGTACCTGATTCGGTCAGAGCAAGGAATTTACCTTTGTTAGCTATGCCCGATGAAGGGTGCATAGACATGTCACGGTGATGCATCTCATAGATTATGACATCTGAGAAATTTTCTACCTTTGGCCCACGGTCGGTATTCCAGCCGGCAGGGTCTGTTTCAGCGAAATCTATTATAGCAGCACGTTCGCCGTTTACACCTACAGCTTTTGCCCATACACCGGGAGTCTCGTCAAGCCATTGACCATTGTGCTTAACTTGAAAAGTATAGAATTTGCCGTAAAGTTGGCCTGGCAGTGAAGCAGTCCAGGTGCCATTAGCTTTATCAGCAGTCATATCAATGGTCTGTTCGGGCTTGCCGGTGTGTCCGTCAGCATATATATTAAGGCGTACAGCCTGTGCTTTAGGACTCCAGAGTCGAAAACTCGTGGCTACCGGTGATACCGAAAGCTCAAGATCTGAACCATTGTAAGTGGGATAGTCGTTAAACTGAGCATCGAAAGTGCTCTGAGCTTTGGCCGGCATGAGGTTGCCGGCGAGGAGCATAGCGGCTGCCAGACAGCCTGTAATGTACTGGGTTTTCATCCTTCAGTAAGAAATGTCTGTTAGTTAATGGACCATGACCGCCGTAGATGCAGACGGATTAGGTAAGAAATTTTGGGTATACAAATGTAAAATAGTTTGCCGAATGATATATCAGCTAAAGAGAAAACGCCTTATATAAAATGTTATTGTAAAGTTAAATATTAAAAATTGTGAAACTTTTTATAGATAGTGTTTATGGAAACATATATGTAAATATTAAAAAATATTAATAAGATGATATGTTGAATCTGTTATAGAAAAAATTATTACCTTTGTAAATGTAAAATCTATAGTGAAGTTAACCTTTTTTGTTGTATCATTGTGTTCAACCATTCTTATTTACTGTTTAATGATTTCAGAGGTTTATTGTAGACCGACTGAATCAGCTTGCTCAATAGTAGACCTTGGAAATTAAGTAGTCTAAATACTAAGGGTATAAGCAAAATTCCAACGTAATCAGGGAGTTTATTTCTTAATTTAAGATAGTTCTTTAATTAGAATTATCTTGTGGATTGTGGGTGTACCTACGGTCTATATGAGAATAACTGAAAATTTTGGAAATAGCTAAAAAGAGTTAAAGAACATAAATTTTTTTAATGTTAGGTAGGACTATAATGAGAAAAAAGATATATATTTGCAGTCGATAATAAGACCACAGGCGAAGTGTTCTGACAAAATGCCAGTTGTGAAGTCTTATAATTTTATATACTTCTATAGCTGAATGTCGGAAAAATAAGAAAATTTCTTAAAAACTTCTTCTAAGTCTATCCGCATATTGTATCATTTCGTTTAATAGGCTATAAGAGCATAGCCTACAATTACCATAGAAAAACAAGTACTTTTTCAACCATACACTAATAATTTATGAATCACCAACGATTAGTCCTCTTTGCAGCAGGCGGAGCGATGGCATTCGGAGCAATGGCAGCCGATGTCCCGACTTTTTACCTGCCCGGAGGCGACGGCAAGCTTCTCATAGAAGCTATGTCTGATAATGGTAAGTGGCTCCTTGCTGAGACTAAGGGTAAAGAAGAAGGCGATATAAATACTGCCGGCGGTACCCTTATTAATTTTGAGACCAAGGAGCAAATCATTATTACTCACGAGCTCGGTTGGGCTGGAGTATCTGACGTTACTGATGACGGTAACATAGTAGTAGGTGAAGTCCTGGGACAGGCAGCTTACTATAATGTACCTCAGGGTAAATGGGTTACCCTCGAACACCCCGCAAACGCTACTGGCGGTCGTGTCTTGAGTGTGACTCCGGATGGTACACGTGCTTGCGGCTACATACAGCCTGCGCCTACTGAGACAGCACCTTCTTCTTTTGTTTATAGAAGTGCTGCGTGGGATTTGACAACCGGTAAACTTATCGACACCTCTGATGCCATGCGTATTGACTTGAGTGGTGAAGACCAGATAGCCGGTAAATTCTCATGTATCAGTCCTGATGGACGCTATGTGATAGGAGAGAATGGTTGGTTCTATGCTTCATCTATATATGGTCCTGAAGGTCTGATTTTTGTCTATGATATTGAAGAGAAGACCAATACTGTTTTAGGTTTCGATTATGTAAACGGTGAGTTTATAACTCAGAATAATAAGCTTGCCAATCTCGCTGAGCCTAGACTGAGTGCTAATGGTGAGTGGCTTACTGGTTTCGCTTATATAGTTGAATCAGAAACAGAGTTTAACACTGCCTTCCGCTATCACTTACCTACCGGTGAGCTTGAGATATACTACAATGGTATGGAAGACTCTGACATAGGTGGCTATGAGATACTTAACGATGGTACAGTACTTGCTGCTACTCCAGCTGTAAGTCCTTATCGCTTTGCTAAGATTCGTCATAACGGTTACTGGTATGATCTTGAGTCACTGTTAGAACAGGTATATGATATTAATATAGAGACTGCTACGGGTTTTGGCCGCACAGGCGCACCATTATCATATAGCGGTGACGGTAGCGTAGGCGCTTATATAGTATCTACTTCTGAGAACTATATAATGACTTTACCGGAATCAATCTCTGACCTTTGTGATCGTGTAGACCTGCTCGGTAACTGGTCAGCTCTTCCAGCTGATGGCAGTGTCTTTAGCACACTCAGCACAGTGACCCTTACCTTTGACCGTTCTATCGGTCTACGCGGCGCAGGACGTAATGTTCACCTGTTTGATGCCGAAGGTAATTCGATAGCTACTGCTACTAACGCTACTGTCGATGGCTCACGCTTGACTATCACTTTCCGCAGCACTCAGCTTGCTGAAGGCGAGAAGTACACAGTTCGCATACCGGCTGGTTTCGTAAGTCTGCCTAACGACAGCCAGATGTTGTCGAAGGAAATCAACATTACTTATACAGGTCGTCGTGACGGTGCTATAAAGGTGACTGAGATATATCCTGCTGATGGTTCTTATCTTCCTCGTCTTGATATGACCACTGACCCTATTTTGATTAACTTCGATGCAAATGTATCTCTGGCTGACGGTGCTTATGCAAGTCTTTATCGTAACGATGAAGTCGAACCGTTCTGCTCTATGGGCATTCTCTTTGGTCAGAACCAGATACTTGTATATCCTGTAATCGGTCAGAATTTGTTCCTTGATTCAGATTATCGTGTAGTTATACCTCAGGGCACAGTGACTGACCTTTCAGGTGCCGGCGCGAATGATGAGATAGTTATCACTTATCACGGTACATATCAACGTACTCCGACAGAGGGTGCCGATATTTTCTACAGCTCATGTGACAACTACGATGACTTCATGTTCTATGAGGGTGATAATCTGGCACCTGCCTCTACACCTGCAAGCTGGGGCTTTACACAGTCTACTACTCCTTGGTTTATAGTAAGAGGTAGTGAGCAGTCTACCGATATGGCTTTGGCGGCTCATTCAATGTACAGTCCTGCCGGTACAGCTAATGACTGGATGGTAACTCCACAGCTATATATACCTGATGCTAACTGCTACCTGACCTTTGATGCTCAGTCTTATCTGTTCAGAAAAGAAGACCGTCTTACAGTATATGCCTACGTTTCAGATAACGTCTACAACACTCTTACTACTCCTATCATAGATGAGATGCGTGCTAATGGTGATCTAATTGTAGATAAGATACTTAGCCCGGGAGAGAGTGAAGAAGGTCTTGAGGGTGAATGGGAAGCTGTCAAGGTATCTCTTGAGGAATATGCCGGTAAGAGCATCTACATTGCTTTCGCCAATGAAAATACCAATCAGAGTGCTATATTCATTGACAATGTAACTGTAAAACAGGATACTAAGTTTGGTGTAATATTAGATGTACCCAACTATGTCGACAATCGTGATGATATAGAGGTTAAGGTAACTGTAATTGGTACTTCTGATGTTGACGTATTTGACACCCTCGAAGCTAAGTTGCTTGACGCTGCCGGTGAGGTTGTGACTACGCACACTATGACAGGTATTGACCTCGGTAAGGATAAGCGCATTGAGTTTACTTTCGATAAGGCCCTTCCGTTACAGCACGGTGTGGAGAACAAGTACTCAGTTGAGTTCGCGCTTACTACTGCCGATGGTGATAAGGCTGAGGCTACTATGACTGGTATTGTCAGAAATCTTGCCTTTACTCCTGTACGTCGTCTGGTGCTTGAGGAATTCACTGGTAAAGACTGTGGCAACTGTCCTCAGGGTATCGTGGCCATAGAGAATCTGCACAAGATATATGGTGACCGTTTCATTCCTATCGCAGTTAAGGGTTACGGTGGCAATGACCCACTCGGTATGTCTGTGCTTGACTATGCTGCCTTCCTCGGCATGAGTGCCGCACCTTCAGGCCGTCTTAACCGTGGTGCTATAGAATATCCTATGGTTTCTGTAAATGGCACCTATAGTTTCTCAGGCGCTGGTATCTATGATGAAGCTGGTGTTGAGCAGAAAGTATGGCTTGACTATGCTAATGAAATTATGGCTGAGTTAGCTGAGGCCGACATTGAGGCTACTGCAGTATATCCTGATGATACCGATGACCTTACTATCACTGCTAAGGTGCGTTGGGCTATGAATACTGACAACCAGAGTATCGGTGTGTTTGCCGTGCTGATTGAGAATGACCTTAAGGGTCTGCAGCAGAACTATATGTACACTATCGAGGATCCTATCTTCGGCGAATGGGGCAAGGGTGGTATCTACGGCCAACCCTGGGTAGCAAATGCACCTAATGACCATGTAGCTCGCACTACATACGGTCGTACCTATAACGGTACATTAGGTCTGATACCTTCTACTCTCGTAGCTGGTGAGACTTACGAGGCTGTACTTACAGGCACTATCCCCGATTTTATTCAGAATCGTGACAAGTGTGAAGTAGCTGTAATGCTTATTGACAATGTAACCGGTCAGGTAATCAACGCTATTTCTGTACCTCTGAGCAGTGCATCAGGAGTGAATAGTGTAGAGGCTGCTGTCGTTAAGGTAAGCACAGCTGCCGGGCAGGTGGTTGTCGAGGCACCCGCTGGTTCGAAAGCAGAGCTTTATGACGCTTCCGGCCGTCTTGTAGGCCAGGCTGCTGTCAATGGCCGCACTGTTATCCCGACTTCTGTCAAGGGTGTAGGGCTGGTACGTGTCATCACTGACAATAGCGCCGTAACACGTAAGGTTGTTCTGAAGTAACGCTATTAAGCAATATCTTACGGGGGCGACAGAACCCTTAAGTTGACTGTCGCCCCCGTTTTATAAAAACACGGATTTCTGTAATCATATTTTTTAATACCATTATTAATTACCTGCATTTATGAAGAGTATTTTTTCTCACAACTTCTTAGGTGCTGCAGTTGTGGCTTTAGCTCTTGGCACAGCTACTGCTTCAGCAGCCGAGATGATTGAGATGGGTGGTCAGGTTCAGGTTAATGTAGAGTATGAGGTTCCTGCTATCAATGGCCTCTACTTCTATTTTGATGCTCCTGACAGCGGTGAAGCCCAGTATTGGTTATCTACACTTCTTACACCTTATTATGATGCTGACTTTACTGAGGAAGTGCCTAATAAGTTCTACAGCTATGATCACCAGGGTATAAAGACTATCACTGTCGAGGCTGGCGAACGTATCTATTTCACTGATACCTGGGGTTGGATTGCTTCACAGGCTGCTGGTCAGATGTTCAAAATCAGCATGAATGAAGAGCTGGCTGTTACAGATGTTAATCCTACAGCAGGCAGTCAACTTAGCATGGCTGGTTATCCTATGGTTGATATCTGGTTCAATCAGGCAGCTAAGGCTGAGAAGGCCACTATTTCAGCTAATGGTAAGACTGTGCCCATGTCGGTACCCTCAGTACCCAATAGCTATATCTCAATTGACTACACTACTGTCTTCGCTGATTGGTATGCTGACGGTACACTGAAAGGTGGTGAGACAGTAACATTTGCTTACGAAGGTCTTCAGACTGCTGATGGTACACTCTACAATGGTGACGGTAATTATTCAGTAGATTTCGTAGCTGCTCCCGAACCCCTTACACTGGTTAAGGTAGATATGGGTGACACTTTCAAGTCATTCTATCTTCCTGGTGATGCCGAAGGTATCCTGACTTTCCACTTCAACGGTGAGATGGGTTCAGGTATAATGGAGCTTGGTTACGGTAACAAGGAGAGTGAGACCGGTGACTACTATATTGAAACTATCAAGGGTATTGTAGATGGTGACACTGTTTCTTTTGATTTGACAGGTGTACAGCGTCGTCCGCAAGATATGTTGGCTTCAGGAACTTTCTATAGCATAGTTGAAGTAAACGTATCATTTACTGATGCTGCAGGTCAGCCAGTATATTCAGGTGGTCAAGGTACTATCGGTAGCTTCTCTTATCATCTGATTTATGACTACATTGAGCCAGTAGTATATGCTCCGAGCTTCACTCCCGAACCGGGTAGCCAGCTTACTGAGGATACTATCGAAATCGAGTTGTCTAACTATGATAAGTTGACTTATTCAGGTGTTGATTTCACTGTTAAGGATAAGACTTACAATGTGCCCGTAGCTGATATAATTGCCAAGACTCAGGGTAACGTAACTATTCTTACTGTTCCTGTGCCTGAAGAAGTACGTAATATCACCGAGCGTATCGTTGTTACTTTCTCTGACATGTCAAGCGCTGACGGTGCTGATCATAGTGCTGACTTCCGTGTTGTCTACAATGGATTTACTTTGACTAGCTTTGAGCTTTACAATCCAGAGGGTAACGTTATTACCGAACGTTCATTGACTGAGTTTGCTGCTGATGATGTAATACAGATTACAACTAATATCGCTTCTGAGGAGCTTTATATAGAGTATCAGATTACTGATGTTACTGATAAGGAGAATATCAAGTCAATAGCTCCGATGGTCCGTACTACTGATCAGTTCGGTGAGCCGGTTTATCAGGCTGTTATGCCTATATCGTTTAAACTCGTCATGGGTCATGAATATCATGTTGAGTTCTTCGCTTATACCGATGAAATGTCCAGAAACTACGGTGCTTCTCCTATCGGTGAAGAATATGTAGCATTCTACGGTCTGACTCCTCCATTCTATTTCTCAAGTGTACAGTTTGTAGGTGCTGTTCCAGCCAACGGTAGTGAGATTGAGCCTACTCAGACTGAGTTCGTACTTGAGTTTGACGGTCTTGTAAAGATTGTTGAGGACAGGAGCTTCATTAATTACGGTATGGGTATGACTGTAGCTTACAAGTCTGTTGAGCCTATAGAGTCTGAGGATAATGAGGGTGACTATGCCAACAGATGGTTAATCGTTATTCCTGACAACTATATCTCTACTTACCAGGTGACAGAGCTTGAACTTATAGTTGCAGCTGTCGATATAGATGGTAAGGTTGTCGAAGGTACCCGCGGTTTTGAAGAGTTGAGCGTTATCGAGCTTATCTATCAGGTGGCTTCTGCTCCGTTCGACGACTTCACAGTAACTCCTGCTGACCAGAGTGTTTTGGAAGAACTAAGCGTTATCGAAATCTACAGTGATAGTTATCCTGTAAGCCTTAACTGGAATATGAGCGGTACTGACATCGAGGTTTATACACGTACAAATGAGCCTGCAGGTGTTATTCCGTTTGACAATATCGAGATTGTTGACATACCTAAGCCCGGTGTTCAGATTCCTGACGATGCCAGCATATTCGATGACCGCTATTATACTACTAAGGCTGTTATGACTCTTGCAGAGCCTATTACTGCTCCTGGTACTTATATGGTTAGAATACCTGCCGGTATATTTACCTTCGGTACACAGTTCACTACTTACAACATCTCAACTACTATGCTCGTATATGAGATAGCAGGTGAGGTTGAACCTTCAGATGTTGACATCACTCCTGCTGCTGGCACAGTTAAGGAACTTTCAGGCTTTACTCTGAATGGTTGGTTGCAGCCGAGCTGGAATGTTAATGTAGCTACTCTGAGTCTGCCTAACGGTGATGTTGTTGACATACTTGCTGACAACTTCGTTGAGGTTCTGGCTGATCCTGATGATTTCTGGTCGGATATAATTGGTCAGAGCTATGACTTCGGTACTACTTACACTGAACTTGGTAACTATGTACTGAATATTCCTGAGGGTATGTTCAATATTGGCGAAATGGGCGACAGCCAGAATCCCGCATGGATGGTTATCTGGACTCTTGGAGAAAGCGGTATAAGCAGTGTATTTGGTGATGTTGACAGCTTCAATGTTTATACTATCAACGGTATAACTGTACTGAAGAATGGCAATGCAGCTGAGCTTGATCAGCTCCCCGCTGGCATGTACATCATCAATGGTCAGAAGGTTATACTTAAAAAGTAAAATAATCCTTTGATAGTAAGGTAGTTCCTACTGCCTTGTTATAAACCAAATAAGGTGAGCCACTTCTAAAGTAGCTCACCTTATTTGGTTTATAAAGCTGATAGAGGAATTAGGAGGTATAAAACAATAGAAAAAATTCTATGATTATTTTGAAATAATAGAACTTTCTCCTATTTTTGTAGTTTAAATATGTAGGTTATGAAATATAGAGAATTTCACAAACTTATAAAACAGAACGGTTGGGTTGAACTGCGGCAGTCAGGGAGTCATGTAATCTACTCTAAGGCTGGGTGTCTTCCTGTGAGTGTGCCTTATCACGGTAGTAAAGAAGTACCGGAACCTTTAAGAAAAAAAATATGTAAGGATATGGGAATTTAAATTTTACTTTTCTGATAAATATAAATTTAAGATAAAACTGTATTATGGACTATAAGCTTATCATCAGTATCTCTGCAAGCAAGGATTCTTTTGGCGCATTTGCAGAAAATTGTGAAGGTATATATGCCTCAGGGGAGAGCGTAACTGAAGTAAAACAAGATGTGCTTGAGGCGATTCGTATCTATAAAGAAATTACCCCTGTACAGGATTGGGCACGTCCTATCAAGGAAAATTGGCCTATTGAATGGCACTATGATGTGCAATCACTTCTTCTTTATTATCAAGGTATTTTTACAAAATCTGCGCTTGAAAGAATGACTGGTATCAATCAGAAACAGTTATGGAATTATGCTAATGGTATTTCCAAACCGAGAAAACAGGCGAAGGAGAAAATTGAAAGAGCCTTACATAATCTTGGCCATGAACTTTTGGAATTGAGCCTTTGAGAGAAGTAGTATTAATAAATAAAAACTGAGGTTGAACAAATAAAATGTGAGATAGCGCCTTGAAGCTGTAAACCAATAAGGGCGATGTAACGTTAACACGACGTTACATCGTTTTTTTACGCTACTAACTTTAAGTGTCGGTAATAAATTCATTTTTTGCCGAATGTGGGAAAATGCGTAACTTTGCAACTTCAAAAATAAGAGAAACAAACAGCAAGCATTATGCAGGATATCAGAAATGTCGCCATCATCGCGCATGTCGACCATGGCAAGACCACACTCGTAGATAAGATGTTGCTGGCAGGCCATCTTTTTCGCGACAATCAGAACACCGGGGAACTCATACTTGACAATAACGATCTTGAACGCGAACGCGGCATAACAATCCTGTCGAAGAACGTATCAATTAACTACAAGGGTACAAAAATCAATATCATTGACACTCCGGGCCATGCTGACTTCGGCGGTGAGGTGGAACGTGTACTGAATATGGCTGACGGCTGTCTGCTGCTTGTAGATGCCTTCGAAGGACCGATGCCGCAGACTCGTTTTGTACTCCAGAAGGCTATACAGATGGGACTGAAGCCTGTCGTGGTGATTAATAAGGTTGACAAACCCAACTGTCGTCCAGATGAGGTTAACGAGATGGTATTTGATTTGATGTTCAACCTCAATGCTACCGAAGACCAGCTTGACTTTCCTACAGTCTACGGTTCGGCTAAGCAGAATTGGATGTCAGATGATTGGCGTAATCCTAAGGAGGATATAACTGCTGTACTTGATGCTATTATTGAGTATATACCTGCGCCTACACGTCTCGAAGGCGAGCCGCAGATGCTTATTACCAGCCTTGATTTCAGTAATTACGTAGGTCGAATAGCTGTAGGCCGCGTGCACCGCGGTACCTTGCGTGAAGGTATGGAAATAGCTTTGTGCAAGAAAGATGGAAGTGTATCGAAACAGAAAATTAAGGAACTTCATACTTTCGAGGGTATGACCCGTAAGAAAGTAAGTGAGGTTAGCAGTGGTGATATATGTGCTATAGTAGGTCTGGAAAATTTTGAGATAGGCGATACGGTATCTACTATCGAAAATCCTGAGCCACTCCCACGTATAGCTATCGACGAACCTACTATGTCGATGACTTTTACTATCAATGATTCACCTTTCTTTGGTAAAGACGGAAAGTATGTTACATCGCGTCACATAGCTGAACGTCTTGAACGCGAGCTTGACCGTAATCTTGCCTTACGTGTTCAGAAAGATGTGAACGAGGATAAATGGACTGTCTACGGTCGCGGTGTACTGCATTTGTCAATACTTATCGAAACCATGCGTCGCGAAGGGTATGAATTGCAGGTAGGTCAACCGCAGGTTATCATAAAGGAGATAGATGGTGTGAAATGTGAGCCCATCGAAGTGCTGACAATAAATGTACCTGAAGAATATTCTTCGAAGGTAGTGGATATGGTCACAAGACGTAAAGGTGAGATTGTGTTGATGGAAACTCAAAACGACCGTCTTAATATAGAATTTCATATACCTTCACGTGGCATAATAGGTCTGCGCAATAATGTTCTTACAGCTACAGCCGGTGAAGCTATAATGGCTCATCGCTTTCTTGAGTATCAACCGTGGAAAGGTGAGATAGAACGTCGTGTCAACGGTTCGCTTATCGCTATGGAGGCTGGTACGGCATACGCATACGCCATAGACAAATTACAAGACCGAGGACGTTTCTTTATTTTCCCACAGGAAGAGGTCTATGCTGGGCAAGTGGTGGGTGAGAATGCTAAGGATAGTGATATAGTAGTAAATGTCACCAAGTCTAAGAAGCTGACGAATATGCGTGCTTCAGGTGCTGATGATAAGGCTCGTATCGTACCACCAGTGGTATTCTCACTTGAAGAAGCACTTGAGTATATAAAGGAAGATGAGTATGTCGAGGTAACTCCGAACCATCTGCGTCTGCGTAAAATCATACTTGACGAAAACGAACGTAAGCGCGCCAATCGTCAGGCATAAGAGCTATGTGAAAGCTATTATGCTGACAAAATAAAAGTTATAACCCCACTGACCGAACTTTCGGTCAGTGGGGTTTGTTGTAATAGTAAAAGGACACTTGCCCCACCAGCGGAGATGGCAGAGCGGTGTTCCGCAGGCTTCTCCCACGGCGCGAGGCCGTCAGCAGAAGGAATGGAAATAAATATTTTTCAGACGGTCATCCCTCCGGAGGGTTGACCGTTGTTGCTATTGTGTGTCTATGGGTTCGTCAAGAGGCTGACGTTCAATATAAGTGGGCGTAGCAGCTTGCTTCATACGTTTATGGTGCCTGTTACGCTGAGAACGGTGTTGTTTGTCCTGAAGCAAAGAATCCTCGTCTATAGTTTCCTTCTGAACTTTGCGTGAGGTTTTATGAAATGTCTCAGTTTCATTAGGCGCCTCAGTAGGCAAAGCAACTACCTTAACTGCCATTGCCTGAGCATTGGCTTGATTACGTGTACGCCACCACCAACCTGCACCAGTCAGCAAAAGTGACAGCATCAAGACTATAAGGGCTCCTAATCGTTCTCGTGAGGTAAGTGAGAGTGACATAGACTAAACCTATGGTCAGAAGGGGTAACCTATAGCTAAATGGAAAGCAAAGGCTTTCTTGAAGGCCACATTGAAGTAGTGGTCTGTACCATCACGATAAGGAGTGTGGAGGCCGTAACCTAAATCACCACGGAGCACCATCATGCCCAAATCAACACGTAGACCCACACCAGTGCCTAACGCTATATCACGCAAGAAGGTTGAACCTTTTAGCTGACCGCCCGGACGCAGAGGGTCATTACGTAGTAACCAGATATTACCCGCATCAAGGAATACAGCTCCGTGCAATATGCTCACTATCGGGAAACGGTATTCAGTGTTAAGTTCGAGCTTAAAGGTACCAGTCTGGTCAAAATAACCGTTGGCCAGGTCGTGAGGCGGATGATAGCTGCCAGGTCCTAACGAACGTACTGTAAAGGCGCGTATGGAGTTGGCACCACCGATATAGAACTGTTCAGAGTATGGCACCTCTTTTGAATTGCCGTAGGCATGTTCGGCACCAATGAGTACTCGTGACACCAACCACTGGTCTGTACCGCGTATGAGACGGCGTGAGTAAACTACTTGTGCCTGTCCTTTGACAAATTGTGAGAAAGGTGTACCAAACAAACGTTTCTCTCCTTTTACACCAAACAGTTTATATACCCCATCGAAGATATTACCGGCTTCTGTTACCGTGAACGTAAAGTTGATGCCGTTAATACGGGCTCGCTCAAAGAAGCGGTCGTAAGTATAAGTGTAGCTCATCTGAGGTATATACTGACTGCGGAAACTGAGTGCTACAGCAGGATTGATAGCCATTACGGAATCAAAATCTGGAGTTGTGTGGAGCAGTTTGGTATAAGTGAGCTTGAAAGGTGTGAAGGAGTTGAGGACATGACGAGAGTAACGCCATTCGTAATTTATGCCAGCATTGAACTGAGCCATCTTGAAGTAGTGCGGACGGTTGAGCAGGTCGGCACTCAGTGTGATAGTGGTCCAGTTTAGGTCACGTTGTACACGGCGTATGAAGTTCGGTGCCAACAGACGTGGGAAGGCAAGCGAAGCACTAAGGCTTGCTTCATAGCTGTTGAATACGGTGCCACGATTTTTTCCTGTTTGCCATTCGTAAGAACCTGTAAGCTGTAAGTTAAGCTTCTCACCACCTCCGAAGAGATTGTGATGTGTAAGGCCTAATGTCAGACCAGGTCCAAGGTAACTGTTGCTCTTTGAGGTGACATTGGCCTGCAAGGTGGCTTCCATAGGACGGTCGAAGCGGCAGGTAATGTACATATCAAGTACTGGATTGGCAGATGATGTGTCGGCCGGTATAGGTTGTAATTCGATATCGCTGAATATGCCAAGACGCGCCAGACGTGTCTGTGTGCGATCCATATCAGCTACAGAGAAGAAGCGTCCTTTACGGAATGTGATGCAGGACGGTATCAGATTCTTACGTAAATGTGAAGGACGCATTACAATCACCGGTCCACGTTTGGTCTCAATAGTATCAGGTGTGCCTGGATTGCGTGTACTGCGACGCATCACAATGGTAGTTACTTCACCGGTGCGATATTGTCTTAACGCCATGTGGGGAATATTGGCCGCCATATCCAGCTTGATAGCTATATGATGTGGGTTGATAAGACTATCGGCCAGAAACTCTATATACTCAGGACGCATATAGTAATAACCACGATTACGCATACGGTTCACTATGTGTGTGCGTACGGATTCAAGACTATCCACACAAAAACGTTCACCCTTACGTAAATATTCGTTGCGTGCTGCCAGTGAGTCTATATAATCATAAATTCCATGGTCGTGGCGATTGAGCAATATAACTGTGTCAATAAGATATGGACTCGATACAGCTATGTTATAGCTCACCATAGCCTTACGGTCATTTTTCTTGTTGGGTATTATATTATAAGTGGCTGTTGAGCCAAAATAACCGTTCTGACCCAGTATCTCCTCAACCATCTTGACACGCATCGGTGCTCGTACCTCACTTATAAGTATAGGGTCTTTGACCATATTACGGTAGAACCACCCTTTAAGACCTTTGGCTGAATCGCTCATGTGGTTGTAGACCCACAGACCGGGTTGCCATGGCATGGAACGTGGTGGCGAAAGTAGTGGCCAGGGATTATTAGGTTTGACACTAAGTAGGGCATTGACATTAGCCACCATACCATCTGGCAGCTTCTCGTTGTCAGTAGGGATATATTTTATTGATTTGACACCGGTGTATAGCACCTCACCTTCGGCAAGGCGCGAAGTGGTGGAGCAGCCTGTCAGCAGCCCTAAAGCTACAACGAGGCCTACAAGAAGCCGTAAGGTCAGTGTGTCAGTTCTTTTCATCGTTGTTGTGAGATGTTGCTGGGTTGGTTGTGGTGGTGTCGGGTTGTTCACTTTGCTGTTGCTCATTTTCTTTCTGTTGTTCCTCCTCTTCGCGACGTGCTTCGGCTGGGGTGAGAGCCTCGCCGATAGGAGCGCGACGGCGTCCGAAACGGAACAATGAACGTAGATTGGAGAGACGACGGCGCATTACGAAGCCAACACCTGTTTCGGTGACTTCGCCTTCGAGTATGCTTTCGTAGTCATTGCGGCGGAACAGTGACACATACATGGAGAGGTTGTTGGTTTGACGTAGCATATACTCAAATGAGATGTCGTTGATAAGATTTTCAGAAAAATTCTCATCTGCCGAGGCATCTGTAGAGTAATTACCACCGACGTTTATTTTGAATCTGTTATTGAACAGAGATTTTGATACCTGATAGGAGTAGCTTGTAGTGGTCGAGGTCTGGCCATTTCGTGTCTGGTCATATTGGTCAACACCGAATGATAAATCTACACCTTTTATGGTATTAGCAGCCCAGTTGTTAAGGGTCGAAGTAAGGAAACTATTGAGCATATTGTTAGCCATGTTGCCACTTACATTGCTTACACCAGGTCCGCTATACTGACCTGTGAGCAATAGATTCATGGCCTGTGTAGCACGCTGATCGGCTGACATCGAGGCTAACTCGTTCTGAAGTGTCATATCATCGTCAGTGGATAGGTCAAAGACTACCTTAGGTGCTGACAGGGTATTGGTGACGTTAAGACCTACTATAAAGTTTACCAAACGGGCATTACCTCCAGTATCCTTGATATTGACTTTCATGAGGTCTGAAGCTTTGAGATTTAGGGTAGGATTCATAATGTCTCCTGTCCATGCCACATAGCTTGATGGGTCTATCTTGAATTCTTTCTTACCCATGATAGGCACCTGATAGTTTGCCATACCCTCACCCAGATTGAGCTGTCCAGTGAGATTCATGTCACCCATAAAGTTCTGGAAATAGTTCAATGAGCCCGAGGGAGCTATTTCTACCTTACCACTGCCTGCATTTGCTGTCGTGATATTGACTGCTACTTGTGTTCCAGGAGTTATGGTAACCCCAGCATTAATACGCATAGCCATTGAAGGCTGAACAGTATCAGCTACGGCTACCTGTAAGGTGTCGTTGAAATTGACGAATTTTACAACATCACCCATACCCTGTTGTCCAAGGCCAGTTGCTCCGAGATCGGCCATGTAAGTAACATCAGTGGTACCAAGTACAGTAGCATTGGCATTGATATCAAAATGCTGCATTGGTCCCTTAACGGTGGCGTTAAGATTCATGAATAATTTACCATAGAGTGTAGCACCCGAACGCTTCTCGCTGTTTATGACCTGCATATTATTGGCATTAGCTTGAAGATCCAGATAGATTTTATCCAGTTTACGAGCATCTACAGTACCGTTGATGGTAAATGGGTTAGCATTGCTGCCTAATATATTGAATTTATTAAACGCCAGTACATTATCATTAATAGTAATCGGTTGGCTATCAAGATGTAATGAACTACCTATCATTGGTATGTAGACGCCTACGGAGTCACACGATATGGCACCGTTGAGTATAGGTGCCGTGAAGGTACCCGTCATATCTACACGTCCATTGAGCTCACCGCTTAGACGTGCCACCTCAGGACCGAGGAAGGGATTGATTGTCTTGAGGGGGAAGTGGTTCAAAGCTAACCAAAGTGAGTCAGATTTGACTACACCGAGCGAATCAGGGCTGAACAGAGCGTGAGCGGTAAGTACTTTCGAAGTGTCGACTTTCAGTGAGGCCTGTGCCATTGTGGCTTCCTGTTCAAGCTTGGCATTTACATCAAGGCTAATGTCTCCAACTGCGGTATTTCCGTAGGTAAAGTTGGTAATGTCAAGATTGCCGTTGCCTTCAAAACCGTGGCCGTTATAGTAAATATTAAGGTCACTGTTTAGACAGGCTGTGAGTGGTGGTGCAAATATGGAGAGTTGCAAGAAGTCTTGAACATTGATGTTGGTGAGGTTAAGATGTAGCTGTTCACCCCCTTGTGCAGCTGGGATAGTTTTTATAGTTATACTACTTGTCTCTGAACTTGCCTGTAGATTGGCGTCAAGTGTCTTATTGTCAAAGTTGAAGTCAACATGGTTGTCTGCGTTGAAGGTCCAAGGCAGATAAGCAATCGTGGCTTTCAGAGGGGTGAAGTGAACTGATACGGTCGAATCGCCAACAGCTGCTGTGAAACCAAGACGATAGCCCATTTCCCCTTTTGCATTACGTTGTACAGCGTAGGCTGACAGACGGTTGGCACCGAGGTAACCATTAAGATTAACATTAGCAAACTCATCGAGATTGCCTTTGCGATTGCCGATATGTAGACCGTAATCAAGCAAGCTACCACGCTCACGTGCTTTGAAATTTATGGTATCAAGCAAAGTCCCCTTGCTGTCGAGACGTAGCACATTAGCGTTTGCCCATAATAATGAGTCAGCACCTAAGGCTACACTTACGGTATCGAGAGCGAGTCCTGAGGGGCCTAATATTCCTGCTAAAGCACCGGAACCCGAGGCATTGGCATGGAGTTCAAAAGGTGGCAGCATCATGCGCAGACTGTCTACGTAGACGTCACGGGCTTTAATCTGCTTATCGGCTTCAGTAGCTACAGCGCTGAAACAATCTATCAGTCGGCTGAGACCACTACGAGCTTCGAAGTCGAGCTGTGTACGCCGTGCATCTGCCTTAAGCCATACAGTAGAATCTGTAGAGACAAAATGTGCAGTCATACCGCCTGGCAGCCATAGGGACTGCTCATCAGCCATTTCAAGATGTAAAGTATCTATGTCAAGTGTGGCGTCATAGAGCCAACGTGCAGGACTGGCTTTACCTACTGCACCAAAATCACCGCATACTGTAAATGGGGTAGTACTGAATCCGAGTTTATAAAGGTCTACATCGCTTAAATCTGCTCGTAGGTCGAAAGTGTACAGGTCTGGGTCAATAGTACCGTGACCGGCTATGTTGAAACGTGCACCGGAATTGCGTGAAGTGGCGTCAACAGTAAATACTCCGTCAAGAAGCGATACAATTGCTGTGATATTGGTAAGCGTGTTGTCTCTATAACGTAACGAAGCCAAATCAAGAGTGACATCAGTGCGTGCTCCACGACGTTCAGGGTCAAAGCTTTGACCTCGAGCCTTCAGATGTGCTGTTAGAGGCCCAAGGCCCATGCCTGGTACAAAGCGACCGATATTTATATGGTTAACTGCAATATCGGCTGCATAATTCTCAGAAGTCATGCTGACTTTACCGGCACCGATAAGAGTGCCTTCTGGAAGAATAAGGTCAAAGTCAGCTCCGTATGTCTGGGCATTAGCTGTAGCATGGCCTTTAAGTGTAAGGCGTGGTATCTCGAACCCTACTTTACCTATCAGTGATTCGACAGTGGCAGGATTTTGCAAAGAGGCATTGAATTTAATGTCTGCTATAAGGCGTTTGAAATCAAGTGCGTTAGTCGCATGTCCATCAGCACTGAGTGAGAATACATTGGGTAGATTTGCTTCCAGAACATTTATTCCGGCATTGGCTAATGTGCCATCTGCTTCCAGACGTAGTCCGAGTGGTTCGCGACGTGGCACTTTGGCTGTATAAACCTTCAGTGACGGCATAAAAGCGTCGACATCAGGCATACCTATTGAAGCATCTGCCTTGACATTAAGCGGTGCGTTTGGTTGCATGGCCATAAGAGAGAAGGGGAGACCAGCGGAGGCTGCCAGACGACTATAAGGCGTAAGTACGTTCAGATTGTCAAGAGCTAATCCGGTTGAATCAACAAGAACTGTGCCTTGGCCACTAATAACCTGAAGTCCGCAACGCTCCTTAGCAGCAAGCCTTGTCAGTGGCAATCTCACTGTCGAAGTCTGGTTGTAGAAATTGCGTAGGCCAATGCCCACGTCGCTCAATTCAATATATGAAGCATCAAAACCGGGTAGAGGTTTAGCGTCTTTCATGGCATATAGCACATGGTAGCCGTTTATGGCTATACTATCGGCCTGAATGGTTATAGGTGCAGAGGCTACAGCTGTACTGTCGGCTACCGGGGCCGGGTGTGCAGCTATGTATTCTGGCGTAGGGGTCAAATAACATACGTCACCACTGTTCAGTGTGAGAAGGGCGGCCGTAATGTTACCGGTGCGTAGGTCTACTACGCCATTATCAAGATGCAGTGAGTGGCTTATTAAGTTAAGGGTATCTATCGTAGGCAACATTGACATACCGAACTCAAAGTTGTTAAGGTCAATGGTGCGGGCTTTTATGAGGAATGGAGTGGAAGTAGTATCTTTAGGGGTATTTTGCTGTTTCCATACGTTCATAAAGAGCGATATACGACCATCTGTCAGGCGAGCTGACGTGAGGTCGAGTTCACTGTTTTTAATATCGAACGAACTGTTGGCACCGACTTCAAGATTACCTGCCCGGACTGCAAGAATCATCGATGAGTCTGGGCTGACCATACGATAGTAGGCATCATTCAGTTGCACACGTTCGAGTTGTACATCGAGTTTGAGCAGAGGCATGAATTTCACATCGGCTATTGCGCTGCGCGCACTTACCATAGTGTCGCCAGTAGCTTCGACAACCGACACTCCATTCAATTCGACATCAAGAGGAAAACGTATGCGGAGGTGGTCAATACCTATATCCATACCGGTTGATTTGCGAACCATATTGCAGGCCACATTCTTGACCATATTCTGTACTGGAGGGATATAGAGTAAGACCGGGATAAGTAATATCACCACTACAAGCCAGAACAGTATTTTTAGAGGTATACGCAGCCACGGGCTCCTTATGAGGTGCCTGCGGGCCTTAACGGTATCCTTAGGGTCTTTGGGAGATTGATCTGCCGATGTCTCGGGATTATTCTCCGGAACCTTATGTTGATTTTTGTCAGGTTGGCTGGTCATGGTGTAGAAGTATTATTAAGCGGTAAGATGATAGGAAGTGGTCGTGGTGTCGGAACAGTATGACTTAGCTGGAACGTCGGTGTTTACGCTGTCGGTGCTGCCACCACAGTACGATTAAGGCTGTCAGACATGCACCGTCAAAATCTGCATAAATATCATACTTGTCAAAACCTCGTCCGAGTCCCATTAGATGTTGGGCTACTTCGATGAGGACTCCAAGCAGTGCTGAGGCAAATGCAGCGTTCCATACGAATGTCGAGGAGGCCGGACTCCAATTGTTGCGGCGTATACGGTCAAGTATCAGCATTGCTGTCATACCTCCGAACATAATGGCGTGTACCACTTTGTCAGCTCCCTCAAACAGAGGAGGCTCAAGGTCTCCCAATGGCTTCGGTGCCAGTGTAAGCCACAGTATAGCTAATAGACATAGTACACTTAGGCACCACGGTGGAAGTTTAGTGAGTATGGAACGGAGTTTTGACATTGTCACGTTTTACGTGCCTCTTTAGACAGATAGCGTTTGTAATGTTATTTATGAGACAAGACCGCCCTACTACATCTGGAAGTATGGGCGGTCTTGAGTATTACGAGCGCATTCGCGCTGCCTGCTGAAGGGGGTGAGGCTTTTTACTTGCGGATACCCAGTTCCTTCTTGGCAATGATAGCACGATAGCGATTGATGTCCTTACGGATCAGATAGTCGAGGAGGCTACGACGCTGACCTACAAGCATCTTAAGAGCACGTTCAGTAGCGTGGTCTTTGTGGTTCTGCTTGAGGTGCTCGGTAAGGTGCTTGATACGAACTGAGAACAGTGCTATCTGGCTTTCGGGGCTACCAGTATCATTCTTGCCCTGTCCGTAAGTCTCGAAAATCTTCTGTTTTTCTTCTGTTGAAAGATGCATTGTGTCTGAGATTTAATAGATTTAAAAATTTATGCCTTTATCTGAAAAGCTTTTCCGACCCCACTCAGCTGGGATAGCTGTCGGCTTACCTTTCGGTCAAAAAGCATGCAAAGTTACTAATAATCTGTCACACCGCAAAGTTTCTAACCACTTTTTTGTTTGGATTATCTCTTTTGGTCTCATCCGTACTAAAAAGAATTAATTACTACCTTGTCCATAATTCGATATTTATCGGATTAGATAAGATTCAATAGTATGAGTGAGCTTGGAGAAGCCTATACCGATACGATAGAGTTGGCGAGAATCTATATCGAAAGGTGAGGTGTAATTTTTGGTCTCAATCTGCTGCATGGCTTTTTCAGCAGTACCGTTAATTTTAAATTCTATTATATAGATATAGTTCGAGGTACGGATAACCATATCTATAAATCCTTCGGCAGTATTATATTCAACATTAGTGTCAAGTCCGATAAGCGTTGAAATACAATAAAATATGGTATGATAATAATTTTCATACTTATCAATGCGGTGTCGTAGTTTTGAGGGTATCCCAGCTAAGAAAGCTTTCATCTGCATGATGAAGTCAGTCGGCTTACCTTTAAGCAGACTTTCACGTAACTTAATAAGAGTGATGTCGATATCGCATTTTTCGGGTAAAAAAAGGTGCAATATGTCATTCAGGATTTCTTGTTCCACTTCTCGGTTAGGATATCCAAGTGTAAATAAATCATTGGTGGGGTCATAAGCTTTGATTGTGAGATAACCGGCTTGGTAGAAGAGGGCTGCAGGATCGGTAGAGTAAACAGAAATATTTTCCAGTGTAGATACTGAAATTTGTAGACCATTGAGGCTAGTTATATCGTAGTCGTTCTCTCTTATAGTTTTGGCAAGTAAACTTGGTATTCCAGACGCACACCAATAGGGAGCTATACGCAGATCTGCCAATGCGTTGAGTAAACTATAGGGATTATATATGTCAAGTAGGGATTCTGAAAAATGATAGCCGTCGTAATTGAATTTAAGTTTCGCTATTGCTTCCTGGGGATTACAATGGTATTTACAGGCAAGTCCTTCGATACCTGGTTGAAATTTAGTTGTTAATTCTTTTTCCGTTATACCACAGATGGCTGCATAACGATCACTGAAAGTAATATCTTTGAGATTATTCAGACCACTGAATACAGATACTTTACCAAATTTTGTAACTCCAGTAAGCATGCAGAACTGAATATGGGTTTCAAGTGATTTAAGTACGCTATAGAACCCGTGTAACTGCTTACGATAGAGTTCTAACATATCAGAATTTCCTATAGCTGCTACCAAAGGCGCATCATACTCATCAATAAGAACTACAATCTTACTATTTGCTTGGCTTGCCATCGTGCGTATTACACTGGCGAGTCGTTGAGCTGAGGAGGGACTAAAGTTAGAAATTCCAAGACTTTCTTCATAATCATGCATTTGAGCATTAAGCAGGTTTGTCAGACTCATATTATCAATAAAAGCCTCACAACTCATATCCAGACGTAGCACTGGATATATCGCCCACTCTTCAGGCTGCAATTGGTCAATTTCCAATCCCTTAAACAGATAGCGTTTTCCACGAAAATAAGCCTCTATCGTAGATAGCAGTAAACTTTTTCCGAAGCGGCGTGGACGGGCAAGAAAATAGAATACCCCTGAGCTGACGAGCTGATGTATATAGCCAGTCTTGTCGACATAGAGATAATCTTCTATTCGAATTCTCTCAAAATCAGCTGTGCTGACAGGGTATTTCTGTTCTGTCATAATAAGGAAAGGTTTTAGGATTTAAATCAAGTCTAAGATTATTTTTCTGATACCTCTTTGGCTGTATAGTCTAATCCTGTTAAATGCAAAGTTAATATTTTTATATGATTAAATGAATACTTTTGTGTAAGAATATTTAATTCTTTTAAAAGTTTTTTTGGATGTTCCTAAATATTATTGAGTTGATTCTTTTTAAAGGAAAAAATCATCATATTTCTGATGTGAAATGTCGTAATTTTTATTTAAATTTGTGAAATAACCGTTGTTGAGACATCGGAAGTATAATCGTTATTCACCACTATTTACTTTTTATGAACAATTTTTACAAACTGACCTTGGCAGCAGCGATGGGAGTTTCTGCAGCTCTTGGTACATCGGCTCAGACATCAAGTCGGGCTTACGGTATACAGGTGTACTCCGAGGCAGAGCCCGAGGGGCCTCAAAAACTAATCTCTTTCCCGATTGATAATCCGAAAGATATAGCTGTGGAAGCCGATTTCAGCGGCTATGATATTTTAGCCGCTGCATGTCACAATGGAACATACTATATGCTCCACACCGATGACATGATAACTCCTGCTAAATTGATAAGCTACGATATGGCTACCCATACTCTTACCGATGTAGCTACTTATGGACTGAATGATTTGGCAGCACGTCTTATCGTTTTTGATATGACTTATGAGCCCTCTATGGAATGTCTGTATTTAGTAGGAGCAGATCTTGCTGAGGCAGAGATTATTGGCGGAGACATCGAAGCACATTTTGCTCTTTTCAGTATTGACACTGAAACTGGCGAGGCTTCTCTGGTAGGTTACCAAGAGTATGCTGTAATTATTAGTATGGCAGCGACTGAAGAAGAACTTTGGGGTATTGACCAGGAGGGTAATATTTGGCTTATGAATAAATACGATGGTTACCTTGAAGATATTATAGACAGTTTCTATATCTATCCTGAAGGTAGACAGTCGATGGCATACGATTTTGGCAACGGTACTTTCTATTGGGCATCGTACACTTCTGATGAAATTGATGCATCGAAGGGAGTATCTAATCTGGTATCTTTCCGTCCCAATGATGACTGGGAGATAGAGAAAAATGAATATGGTGCAATAGGTGACAATATTGAACTTATTGGCATGTATATAGATGATAACCCAATTGATCGTAATGCTCCGGCTGGTGTCACTTCATTTACGGTTACTCCTGCCGATGGCGGTCTGGGTGAGGCCGTACTCTCATGGACTAATCCTTCAGAAGCCCTTAACGGTACTAAGCTTGAAGGCAATGTTACTGTGACAATCTACCGTGACGGTAAGGAAGTGGGTAGCATTGAGGGCACTCCTGGTGAGGTTATGACGTGGACTGACACAAATGTAACCGCTGATATGTACACTTACAGTGTGACTGCCTCAGCCAATGGTCTTACCGGTCCGGCTGTCTATGCACTGCCATTATTCATAGGTAGTGATGTACCAGGTGCTCCTGCTTCTGTGACAGCTGCCCGCAATGGTGACGGTTTTGACATAGCTGTTAGTTGGACTGCACCTGTTTCGGGTGCTAACGGCGGTTGGTTTGATACTTCTGATTTGCACTATTGTGTTACACGCTTCCCTGATAATAAAGTTATTGTTGCTGACACACAGGCTCTCACGTTTGTAGACAGTGACATCACCATGCAAGCAGGTTACAGCTACGGTGTGAAAGTATTGTTTGGTGAAGGCTATGGACCAGAAGCTGTAAGTAATGTAGTAGTCAGTGGCCCGGCTCTCACCGTACCATATACTATGACTCTTACTCCGGAAGATGAAGCACTGTGGAGTGTATTTAACAGTGACGGTGATGAATACCAGTGGTATGTGTTCCGCGAAATGTGGGGTGGTACTACAGATCCATTCTTCCGTTATTATCCTGAGGACCTTCTCAATCCGAATGGTGAGGCTAATGACTGGCTCATATCTCCTTCTTTCCAGCTTGAAGCAGGTAAGAAGTATATGATTTCTTATGATTTGAGACTTCTCGGTATGCTTTTCCCCGCCAATACATCTGTATGGATAGGTAAGGAGGGTAAACCTGACGCCATGACTACCGAACTTGCTTCTTACGAGAACGAAGTAAATGATGTGGAATGGATTGAGCATGTGGTGCCTGTTGAGGTAGATGAAACAGGTAGCTACAACATAGGTTTCCATGTTACAAACCTTGTGCCTGTCCAATTCTATAACTTTTCTATCCGAGAAGTAGCTGATATTGATCTTGGTGCTCTGGAACTTACAGGTCCTGTTACAGCTTCTGTGGGTATGGAACTTACTTACCGTGTGACAGTCAAGAATCTTGGCTTTGACACTATAAGCGATTTCAAAGTTCTTCTCACTGACGGTGAAGGTGATATAATTGCCGAGACTGTCGTAGAAGAAGGTCTTGCAGCTGGTGCTTCGACTGTAATTGAATTGACATGGATACCGGAGGAGGAAGGTAATTTTGACATTTCTGCTCGTGTCTCAGTAGCAGGTGATGGCATTAGTAATAATGATGAGACAGCCTCACTCAAGGTTAGCGTTATAGGTGACGGCACATGGGTAGACATAATCAGAGGTAATGATGAGAGCTTCCGTATGCCTTTCGATACTGCCTTTGAATATAGTGTAGGTGAGTATATTTATACTGCTGAACAAATCAATTACAGTGCTGGTGGCGCTATAAAGGCCCTTAACTATTATATCAGTTATTATAATGGTGTGAAGAGCTCTTACTTTGATGTTGAGATATGGCTTGGTAATACAGATGTTGATGAATTTGCTGAGTCTGAGCCTACACCTATAAGTCTTGATAAGATGACTAAGGTGTTTGAGGGTAGTGTATGTGTTAACCCGGGCGATAAGATTCTTACCATTGCCTTTGACAATCAGTTTGAGTACACCGGCGGTAATTTGGTAGTCTACACCTGCAAGAAATCAGCTTTGGAGAAGAGAGTCTTCCTGAGTTTCACAGTAGATAATGATCCGGAAGCTCCGTTCCGTGCTATTGCAGTTCATAGTGAGAGTAACAATCCCCAGATGGTTTCACTAAGTGATCCTATGACAGCTTATCATGAGTTTCCTGATATAAGCTTCCTGATGGGCGAAGGTTCTTCTGTCGATACAAATCTGCGTGAAGATATGACAATGCCTACTGTAGGTTACAACCGTCAGATGCGCCGTCTCGTTGTCAATGGTGATTTCACCCTTTGTCGTGTTTACACCGCCGATGGTTCACTGGTAGCCTCTTTCCGTTCTGGTTCTGAGATGGTATTGCCAGCTTCTGTAAGCGGTATCGGTCTTGTAGAGCTGAC
>CAYNUE010000010.1:0-60293 GCA_964400325.1 uncultured Sangeribacter sp.
CCAAAATAGATAATTAGGCTTTTATTGTAATACAGTAGCTTAGATTGAAGACAAAGTAAGGGCACGCTATACATAATAGGAAGCAGTAGATAAGTGAGGAATGTAGTTAATTGGGTAATGTAGTTAATTGGGTAATGTAGTAAGAGTGGTAAGAGATAGTGATTTTTTCTTGGGTGATTGGAGGCGTTTAATTAAATTTGCGCTATGGATACAGTGATATTTGATTTTGATGGTACCCTTGCCGATACTCATGAGAGTATCATAACTACAATGGCAGAGACCATGCGTGTTTTAGGGCATACTGAAGCTGATGCTGAAGTGATGACTTCATTGATAGGTTTGCCTCTGAAAGAGGGTATACGCAGGGCTGCGGGAATTGAAGATGAACAGGCGCTTAATGATGCCGTAGCACTTTACCGTAAGATATATAAAGACACGGCCCCACACACTGTAAAGCTCTATCCCGGTGTCAAAGAGACTTTAGAAACTCTTGCTAATAAAGGTTACAAACTTGCTGTAGCAACAAGCCGAGGTAAAGATTCGCTTAGACAGATGCTTGAAGTGTTGGGAATAGCACACCTGTTTACTGTACTGAAAGCTGACGAAGATGTGATAAATAAGAAACCCGCACCTGATATGGTACGGGCTATACTTTATGAACTGAAATGTTCACCGTCTGATGCTATGGTAGTGGGCGACACCTCATTTGATATTGAGATGGGTAATAGTGCCGGTGTAAAATCATGTGGTGTTACCTACGGCAATCATAACCGTGCCCAGCTTATCGCAGCCAAAGCTGACCACGTGGTTGACGCTATTACAGAAATTATACCGTTGCTGTCAGCTTCAGCGCAAGCCTAAGGTACGAGTATCTTACCCTTAGGGCCCACGTACAGACCTGGTACAGTCAGATTAGTGACCGGATAACCATTAAGGTCAAACCACAGATTGAGGTTGGGGTCAGTATTTATATATCCTACACCATTGTCCGCCTCAGCGAAGCTGCATATTGTTGTAAGAGCTGAACATGCGCGTCCAGTAGTGCTGTCGAACAGTGGTGCGTTATACCAACCCGAGAGTGATGTGTTGTAAGCGTTATATTCAAGCCACCACCAAAATAGACCTGTGACCGATGTGTGCTGTTCGAGCAGATTGACAAGGTCGTGGGCAAATTGATTCTGTCCCTCGTCTGAGTAAGGATAATCGACTTTCTGATTTGTGCCGGGTACTTCCCACTTATAGGAATAACCGGTTTCGACTACCATAATCTGTTTATCAGAGAAATTCTGTTCGAGGTCATCGATAGTATATGCAAGCGCTGTCAGTGGGCCATGAAAATATGGATAGTAACTGATACCGATTATATCGTAGTCAATACCGAGATTACGCATCTGATTGTAGAAATTACGTTGTACATCTGGTGTGGCTACACGTTCGGTATGAAGTACTATACCAGCCTCAGGGCATATTTCACGACAGGCTTTTATAGCGTGACTAAGAAGATTGCCGAGACGGTGCCAATTGGCTTCCGAACCCATAAAAGTTTTTTTCAGGTCTTTTTCAGGTGTGCCCACAGGACCCCAAAGCATACCATAACTTATTTCGTTGCCAGGCTGAATAAAGTCGGGCTTTGCATCGGCTTCAGTAAGGGTAATGAGTACATCACGGGTATATTCATACAAGGTCTGTGCTAAAGCTGTGTCATCAAGGTCGGCCCAAGCCGCTGGAGTCCATTGTGCGCCTGGGTCAGCCCATGTGTCGGAATAATGAAAGTCGAGCATAAGTGCGAACCCTTGCTCTTTGATACGCTGACACAGTGGTAAAATATAGTCAAGCGATTGGCATGCGTTGGAATCGGCATTTGGACCTTTATAATTCTCTGGGTCAACGAACAGACGTACTCGCATCGCATTCATACCTTGCTCATGTAACCACGGAAGTAATTCGGTAATAGGTGTACCGTCGTGTGTCTTATATTGTGCACCAGCTGCTTCGTATTCAGGCAGTAATGATATATCACCACCTACATATCTGCCAGTTGCGTTTATAGGTGATACTATTGCGAGTAAAGATAGACCTACTATCAGGCATAAATGTTTAAAAGTTTTCATGGTGTAGACTTTTAGAAAAATGAGATTATAATCTTTTAGACTTGAGTCAATACTTTAGCAAGACCTTCATGAAAATTTCCGGCTTGACGAAAATGGGGTCTGATAACGTATTTACCTTCCTTATTGATATATCCCCATTTGCTGGAAGCTGTCTTTTGAACACGCGCTAAATCCTCGCTAAAGGGACCGGCTTCAAAATATCGCGATAGAAGTTCTTCATCAGGTCGAGGAGTTTCCTCTTTGTTCTCTTCTTTTGCAGGTTTTTCTACAAAATTGCCTTCTCGGTCGATGTAACGTTCCTCTCCATCTATTGTCACCTGAGCTATACCATCGTGAAAATCTCCAGCTTTCTCAAAGCGAGGTGTAATCACAAATTTACCTTCCCGGTCGATATAACCTCTTGCCCAGTCAATCCTTACGACAGCCAGACCCTCGTGAAAATCTCCAGCACCATCATAAGCAGGAGCTATTACAAATTCACCTTCTCTATTGATATATCCCCATTTCCATTCTTTTGTTGTAGCCATAGTTCTTAATTCAGGTTTTGCAAATTAAAAGTTAATTTAGAGTAGACTTTATGACAATAAAAGACAACATAAGAAATTGTGTAAATTTGTCTATATTGCAGATTATTAGTAAATTTGTATTCAAAAATCAATTTACTGTTTTCTTATGCCGTTATGCAAAATTAATACTTTTTTCAGAAAGCAGTAATTTTTTTGAAGATAGGTTGACACAATCCACAATTTTATGTCTTTTGCAGACTCTACGTAGTCTGTTAGTACTGACAAAAATCCAGACACCACGCTATACTTAATAAAGTAAGGAACGTGAGGGTCTAAATACCTTAAAATATTAAATTATCTAAATTCTATGAGATTAGTAATTCAGCGTGTAAGTGAAGCTTCTGTATCAATCAGCGGTAGCCTGTATAGTGCTATAGGTAGGGGCTTGATGATACTTGTTGGTGTAGCTGATGGCGACACCCCTGCCGATGTAGAATGGCTGGTAGCCAAGACTGCAGCCATGCGTATATTTCCTGATGATAAAGGAGTAATGAATCGGTCTTTAATTGATATAGACGGAGAAGCCCTTGCGGTGAGTCAGTTTACATTGACAGCTTCGACTAAAAAAGGAAATCGCCCAAGCTATATACATGCAGCTGGACACGATGTAGCCATACCGCTCTATGAACTTTACTGCGACCAACTTGCGAAGTTATTGGGACGGGAAGTAAAACGTGGTGTATTCGGAGCCGATATGCAGGTAAGTCTGATAAACGATGGTCCGGTAACTATTGTCATTGACTCACGTCTGCGCGAATGATTGATGCTTCATACTGCGTAGTTATCTAAGAGCAACATATATCTAATATTATGAAACGAACTATAACGACTTTTTTAGCAGCGTTAGCTCTAACTGTACCACAATTTATCTCAGCGCAGAACGCACTGTATAAAAATGAATTTCCTTTGAGTGATGTAAAGCTTCTCAGCAGTCCCTTCAGAAGTGCTATGGAACTTAACGTCAATACTCTGTTACAATATGATGTTGACCGTCTTTTAGCTCCTTATCTTAAAGAGGCAGGTCTGGAACCAAAGGGAGAGGATTTTCCTAATTGGGCAGGTCTTGATGGTCATGTAGGCGGCCATTATCTATCGGCGTTAGCTATACATTATGCTGCTACAGGAGATGAGCGGTTAAAAGAACGTATGGATTATATGTTGTCACAATTAGCTCTCTGTGCTGCTGCACGTCATGACGGTTACATAGGAGGTGTGCCGGGAGGCGACATATTGTGGGAAGAGATAAGAAAAGGTAATACTGGTAAGATATGGGAATATTGGGTGCCTTGGTATAATGTACATAAGATGTATGCTGGATTGCGCGATGCATGGGTATATACCGGTTCAAAACCAGCCCGTAACTTATTTCTTGATTTTTGTGATTGGGGCGTAGACCTTATCTCCACTCTTACTGATGAGCAGATGGAACAGATGCTCGGTAATGAATTCGGTGGTATGAATGAGGTTTTTGCCGATGCTTACGCCATGACAGGCGATGAAAAATATCTTCAGGCTGCACATCGTTTTACTCACCATGCTATTTATGATAATCTTCAGCGTGGGGAAGACCGTCTTGATAATCTTCATGCCAATACACAGGTACCAAAAGTAATAGGTTATCAGCGGGTGGCAGAGGTGTCGGATGATGAGGCGTATCACAAGGCTGCCGATTTTTTCTGGAATACAGTTGTCAATAATCGTTCTCTATCAATTGGTGGTAACAGCCGTCGTGAGCATTTTGCTTCAGCTGCTGATGCCAAGAGCTATGTTGATGACCGCGAAGGACCGGAATCATGTAATACCAACAATATGCTCAAGCTAACCGAAGGTTTGTTTCGTATGAATCCAGAAGCTCGCTACGCTGATTTCTATGAACGTGCCCTCTACAATCACATTCTCTCTACACAGCACCCCGAACATGGCGGTTATGTTTATTTTACTTCAGCGCGTCCTGGACATTATCGTGTCTATTCGCAACCTAATAGCGCTATGTGGTGCTGTGTAGGCACAGGTATGGAAAATCATGGTAAATATGGCCAGTTCATCTATACCCATTCGGCCGATTCTCTTTGGGTTAATCTCTTTATTCCTTCTCAACTTGATTGGAAAGATAAGGGGATAACTATTACTCAGACCAATAACTTTCCGGCTGAAGAGAACACAACGCTAAAAGTAAATCTTTCTGAGCCGGCTTCATTTACTATTAATCTGCGTCATCCTGGTTGGTGTGAAAAACCGGCGATTAAAGTCAATGGCAAACCCCTTAAAGTAAAGTCGGAGGCTTCTTCTTACATTGCGCTTACTCGCGAATGGCATGACGGTGATGTAATTGAGATGGACTTACCGATGCAAGTGCGTATCGAAGAGCTAAATTATCTGCCGGAGTACGTAAGTATTGTGAGAGGACCGATTGTACTTGCTTCACGTCTCGACTCTGATGTACCTATGCCGGGCCTTGTTGCCGGTGATCATCGTTGGGGACATATTGCTGGTGGCCCACTTGTATCAGTATTTGATACTCCTTTACTTATAGGTGACCGTTCCGAGCTACTCAGAAAACTAAACTCTGTAAAGCCTGAGCCAGACGATGCTCTAAAATTCAAGACTTTAGGTGTATTTGCTAATAATGGTCGTGAAGTGGTACTTGAACCTTTCTATCGTATACATGATTCACGTTATTCCATTTATTGGCTTTCGATGACTCCAAAGGAGTATGCTGACTATCAACAGCGGGCACGACGTGACGAAGAAATACGTCTGGCTCTTGATGCCCGAACAGTCGATGCGGTCAATACTGGAGAGCAACAACCTGAAGCTGACCACGGTATGCGTTCAGCTAATTCTGGTGCAGGTAATTATAATGGTGAACCTTGGCGTGATGCCACTAACGGTGGTTTCTTTTCATACGATATGAACACTGATAGTCGTAATGACCTTATTCTACGTGTGCGCTATTGGGGTAATGAAAGTGCTGATGGTAAATTCTCAATTGTGATTGACGATACTCCTATCGCCTCTGTTGACAATAGTACTCGCATCGGTAAGAACGAATTTATTGATGAAGAATATGCTATACCTGCTACTGTGCTCAACGGTAAAGAGACTGTCAATGTGAAGTTTCTTACTGACAAGGGTAATGCTACCGGAGGTATTTATCATGTACGTCTGCTTCGTCCATGATTGGAAGGAGGGAACCTAACTCTTAAAAGCGCAATGATTTTAACGTAATTGAAAGGCTTGTGGAAGCTTGTTGTGCTATTCTTTCAACTGTATAGGTAGTTTGTACGTTATAAAAGAGAATCATATCATTCGGATAATCACACAACACTATGGAAAAAGCACAACAGCAGAAGCAGCCTATGACCGTTGCCGAACAGGTAGTGGACATGATGGCTGAGTCAGGTATAAAGCATCTTTACGCTATTACAGGCGATAGTCTTAATGCATTAACGGAAGCTATCTCGAACGACGGTAGAGTTAAGTTTATTCACATGCGCCATGAGGAGTCAGGTGCTTTCGCAGCCAGTGCCGAGGCACAGCTTACAGGTCATCTTGCCGCCTGTGCAGGCAGCAGTGGACCAGGCCATGTACATCTTATCAATGGTCTATATGATGCTCAAAGAGCAAATGCACCGGTATTGGCAATAGCTTCGACATGCGCTACAGGAGTATTCGGTACAGAATATTTTCAGGAGACTAATCCTACGTTGCTTTTTTCGAATTGCAATGTATATAATGAAATGGCTACTACAGCCACTCAGGTGCCGCACATGCTTCAGGCGGCTATGCAGGAAGCTATAGGTAAAGGTGGAGTTGGTATAATGGGTTTGCCTAGTGATATTACTACTTTACCAGCAGTGCCCTCGTATGCCTCAGCCTCATTGCTTGAAACCCAACGTCTGCCTGAACCGGCTGCGGATAGGGTAGAGGCAGCTGCCGAACTTATAAATTCAGCTAAGACAGTAGCGATATTTGCTGGCTCAGGTGCGAAACATTGCTCTGCTTTGTTAGCTCAGTTTGCTGATAAGGTTAATGCTCCAGTGATAACTACTTATAAGAGTCAGCTTGAACTGACTGGTGATAACCCTAACTATGTAGGTCACATGGGCTTCCTCGGCACGTGGGCTGCTGAAGATGCTGTAGCCAATGCTGATGTTCTTCTGCTTGTAGGTATGAATTTCCCATATCCGGGTTTCTTCCCTACTGATAAGAAAATAATACAAGTAGATGTCCGCGCCGAGCGTCTGGGACGTAAGGCAAAGGTTGATGTGGCCGTACATGCCGATGCTGGATTGTTCTTTGAGCAGCTTTTACCGAAGGTAGAAGCTAAGAGTGACCGTACTTTCTTGGATAACACTCTAAATAATTATAAGTCTATTCTTAAAGAATATCAGAAACCGGTTGATAACCCGGGTACCAAAGGTGCTGTACGTCCGGAATACATGATAAGTCTTCTTGATAAGTTGGCTGATAAGAATGCCGTCTTTACAGTAGATACCGGTATGAACAACGTCTGGACCGCACACTACCTGACTGCGGGTGAAGGTCGTGTGATGCTTGGTTCGTTCATGCACGGGTCTATGGCAAACGCTATGCCTATGGCTATCGGTGCTAAATGCGCTGCTCCTGACCGTCAGGTGATAGCTATCTGTGGTGACGGTGGTTTTACCATGTTGTTAGGTGAATTGCTTACTATAATGCAATATAAGTTACCAGTAAAATTATTGGTAGCTGATAATCGTTCGTTGGCATTTGTAAAGTGGGAAATGGAGCTTGCTGGACTTAAACCAAGTGAAACAAACCTCGTTAATCCAGACTTCGGTGATTTGGCACGTTCAGTCGGTATGCATGCTCAGACTGTTGATGACCCTGCACAACTTGAAGAAGCTATGAAGACATGGCTTGCTGTCGACGGTCCAGCACTTCTGTCTGTAGTGACGGATACTGATGCCGCTTCATTCTCATTCTCGCAAAAGCTTATGGAAGCAGCCAAACCTGGTAATCCATTGTCGAATTTTATGCCACTTGGTAGCTGATAATTATTGATATAAATATTTTACCACGTCGGTCTGAAGTAACTTGTAAAAGCACTTCAGGCCGATGTGTTTATTTAAGTGTACTATTAGAAAGCTTAGGGAGGTATTGTAGGGATAAGGATTATTCTATATTTTTGTAATCTGACATTTTTGTCTTTGAGTAATTCAGCATTATCTATGTTATTATATGGCTGATGATACTAAAGTTTATAACCATCGAAAGATAATCCATAATACACTGTATCTGTATTTGCGGCAGATGATCGTGATTGCATTGTCGCTTTATACATCACGCTTGGTATTGCAAGCTTTAGGAACTGAAGATTACGGAGTATATAATGTAATAGGCGGTACTGTGTCTATGTTATGGATATTATCTGGTTCCTTATCTGGTTCAATAGTGCGTTTTGTGACGTATGCACTTGGGCGTAACGACTCTGAAGAAGTCCGTAAAATCATAGCCACGTCCTTGGGTGTACAGATTATAATGGCAATGATAGTATGTATTGTTGCTGCAACTGTAGGGACATGGTTTGTGTCTCACCGTCTCGTAATCCCTGACGGTCGTGAGGCAGCCGCGATTGTAGTGTTGTATAGTTGCATAGTGTCATTTGTCGCTATGCTGTTAAGTGCGCCATATATGGCTTTGGTAGTGGCTTATGAGCGACTGCATGTAGTTGCTGTGATAGGAATAGGAGAAACACTTACACGGTTTGTAGGTGTGGTGCTGTTACTGCACGGGGCTGCATATTATAGGTTGGAAATATATGGCTGGATTATGGCGATAGTGTCTGTAGGTGCCAATGCTGTTTATATAGTTTATAGTCTCAGATATTTCAGTGTAAGCCGGGTAACACCTTGTTTCAAAGGTAGTGATTTTAAAAGCTTAGGTACTTTTGCTGGATGGAATACTATTGGTAGTACTGCGGCTTTATTACGCGAGCAAGGTGTCAACATATTACTCAATATTTTTTACGGACCTGTTGTCAATGCCGCACGGGCTATTGCTATGTCAGTCGGTGTGACAGCATCTACTTTCAGTGATAATTTTATGACAGCCCTTCGTCCGCAGATAACAAAATCATACGCTGCCGGAGATATGCTCAGGACTCTCGGTTTGGTAGAACGAGGCGCACGTTTAGGCTTTTGTCTTACTTTTATAGTGGTTTTACCTTTGTTACTCGTTACTCCATCAGTTCTGTATCTGTGGCTTGGTGAGTATCCGGAATGGACTGTGACATTCGTAAGGCTGACGCTTATTATAGTTCAGATAGATGTGTTATCCTCAACGTTGATAACATTACAGATAGCTACAGGCCGCATACGTAATTATCAAATAGTAGTCGGAGGCTTGCTGTTACTTAATTTTCCACTTAGTTATTTTGCTCTACATTATGGTGCGACACCGTGGATAGTTTATCTAATAGCTATAATTATTAGTGTTTTATGTTTGTGTGCTCGACTGTGGTTTCTGCGCTCTATGGCTCGTTTGTCAATAGACAGTTATTTGCGTTGTGTATTGCTACCTGTGACGGTTGTAACGCTATGTGCCTTCCCTTTACCCACCTTGCTGGTTATCTATACAGAAGAAAGTTATGCAGCAACGATAATTACGGGCGCTGTCTCAGTATTGTCAGCTGTCATTTCAGTATGGTGCTTCGGGCTCAGGAGTGACGAACGTCGTGCTGTGTTGATACGTCTGCGGAAGACTGTCCGTAGGTGTCAGTTTACTTTTTCGTGGGACAGTGCAAATGAATAATTTTTTTACCTCAAAAAAGCGAAACGAAATGCCTCAAAAAAGCGAAACGAAATGCCTCAAAAAAGCGAAACGCTTTGGTAGAATTATAAAACAAATACAGCTTCGAGAACCAGATTTACTTCTTGTAATAACCGGTGGCCCCATAGCCTATACTCGTCCAGACGGAGTGAAAGTAATTCCACTTGCTTGTCTTAAAGATTAATTCTCAGCAGGTGTTTCAGTATGGTGCTTCGGGCTCAGGAGTGACGAACGTCATGCTGTGCTGATACGTCTGCGGAAGACTGTCCATAGGTGTCAGTTTACTGTGTGAAAGCTTACATGATACAAAAGCATTTGCAGACCTCAATGATTATTATTAATTTTGCGACTGTTCACAGTGTGGCCATGCGAGTAAGCTAACCGCTCAGGCCGAGATGACAGAGACTATGGATAAGATAATCGACCCCATCGACCCTAAACTCATAGAAAGGGAACTGACCCCCGACCGTCTGCTTCGCCATGCCAACAAAGGCGATAACCATTTATATGTGATTGACGCACATACCGCGCCAAACACTATGCTTGAGATAGGCCGTATACGTGAGGTAGCCTTCCGTGGCGCTGGCGGCGGTACAGGCAAGGCATACGACATCGACGAGTTTGACACTATGGAGCAGCCATGTCGGCAACTCATAGTGTGGGACCCTGTGGCCCGCGAGATAACTGGTGGTTATCGATTTATATTAGGCGAGAATATTCGCCTTGATTCATCAGGTGTGCCGCATATAGCTACGTCACACATGTTCAGATTTTCGGAACGTTTCATAAAAGATTATCTCCCGGCTACTCTTGAGTTAGGACGTTCGTTTGTAGCACCTCCTTATCAATCAAGTAAGGCAGGGGCACGTGCGCTGTATACTCTCGATAATCTTTGGGACGGCTTAGGAGCACTTACAGTTATATATCCTCAGATAGAGTATCTGTTTGGTAAAGTCACGATGTATCCGAACTATAAAATCAATTGTCGTGATTTGCTTTTAGGCTTCCTTTACAAACATTTTCCTGACCCTGATGGGCTTGTGAGACCTATCATCCCTTTGACTACCGCAGCTCTTAGCGAAGCTGTACAAAATCGTCTGACCGGCGATAGCTTCAAGGAAGATTACCGTATACTGAATCGTGCCATACGTGAAGAAGGACTCAATATTCCTCCTCTTGTAAATGCTTATATGGCTCTATCACCAACTATGAAAGTATTTGGTACAGCCATAAATACAGAGTTTGGTGATGTGGAAGAGACGGGTATTTTCTTGAAAATATCGGAAATATTCGAGGAAAAGAAAAAACGCCATATCGGTACTTTTACTGAGGACCCCCGACTGAGGGGCTTTCATATAGACTGAATCCTCAATCTTTAACTACCTATACAATGAAAAATGTAGTCGTCACCGGTGCCGACGGATTTATCGGTAGTCATCTCACTGAGGCTCTTTTAGCCGAGGGATGTCATGTTAGGGCTTTGGCGCAATACAACTCGCAGAATACATGGGGGTGGCTTGAACAAGTTACTCATCCTCAGCTTGAAGTAGTGACGGGCGATGTGCGTGATTCTAACTTCTGTCGCGAACTGGTGAAAGGTGCTGATACAGTATTTCACCTTGCTGCTCTTATCGCCATACCTTACAGCTATGTTGCGCCTGATAGCTACATTGATACCAATGTTAAGGGCACACTCAACATGTGTCAGGCCGTGCGTGATGCAGGTTGTGAACGTCTGTTGGTCACCTCTACATCAGAAGTGTATGGCACTGCCTTAAAAGTACCTATCGATGAGTCTCATCCTCGCCAGCCTCAGTCGCCTTACTCAGCTTCTAAAATAGGTGCTGATGCTATAGCTATGAGTTTTTATCATGCTTTTGGATTACCTGTGACATTAGTGCGTCCTTTTAATACGTACGGTCCACGTCAGTCAGCACGTGCCATTATACCTACTATTATCAGTCAGATAGCCGCAGGTAATAAAGTGATAAAAGTAGGCGATTTGACTCCAACGCGAGATTTCAACTATGTCACTGATACTGCAGCTGGTTTTATAGCTATAGCACGTAGTGAAGCTACCTTAGGTGAAGAGGTAAACATCGCAACAGGCACAGAAGTCAGTATGGGTGAAACATTGAAAACCATAGCAAGAGTCATGGAAGCTGATATAACTTTCGAGACTGACCCGGAACGGCTACGACCTTGTGGCAGTGAAGTATATCGTCTGTGCGGTTCGAACGAAAAAATAACACGTCTCACCAGCTGGCGTCCGCAGGTGAGTCTGGAAGAAGGTCTCCGCCGTACGGCTCGGTGGTTGGCTGACGCCGACAATCTCAAATATTATAAACCCAATATCTACAACCGATGAAAAAACAGAAACTTACTGTGCTGGCCCTGGGCGGTGCACGGCGGGTGTCGGTGGCCGAGCTTATTAAGAATAGCGGCCGTCGCATAGGTTACGAAGTTGACCTTGTGAGTTACGAGCTGAACGAGGAGGTGCCCATAGCTATCGTCGGCAAAGTAGTGGTAGGAAAACGCTGGAGCGACCCTGAGGTAGTCGACGACATAGAGCGTGTGGTACGTGAATATAAAGTAGATATTATTCTACCTTTTGTAGACGGTGCCATAGAAATAGCGGCAAAGTGTCGCGAGCAAATAAAAGATGTGTTTGTACCGGTAAGTGATTTCGAGACAGCACGGATAATGTTTGACAAGGTAGAAGCTGCCCGTGCTTTCAAGGCGGCAGGCTGTCCGATACCTGCCACGTATTCGGTGATAACAGCCGAAATGCCAGCTATCGCCAAACCTCGTCATGGGTCTGCATCTCGTGGAATAAAGATATTTCACAATATCGATGACTTGATGCACCTCGACAATATTGGTGATTATCTGGTACAGGAATTTATAGAGCGCTGTCATGAGTATACGGTAGACTGCTATGTAAGTCAGCAAGGCGAAATCCTTGTTACTGTTCCGCGCCGACGTCTGGAAGTAATGGGTGGTGAAGTGACACGGACTGTAACATGTCGTATACCGACCCTTATGGATATGAGTCGTCAGGTGATAGAAGCGTTTACTCTCCGTGGACCTGTGACACTTCAGTTCCTGCATGATTTAGATCGCGACCGTTACCTGCTCATGGAGGTAAATCCACGTTTAGGTGGTGGGGTTGTGTGTTCTATCTATGCCGGTGCCCCGATTACCGATTATATACTTGATGAAGCTCTCGGACGTCCTGTGAAGCCGTGTGATAATTGGGCATCTCAAACTCTTATGGCGCGTTATCTGAAGGAGACTATATTCTATGCTGATGAAGAGGAGCGTCTGATGCACCTTGACAATACGTCGCCTACAGCTGAATGAATCTTATATTATGGAGATAGAACATACTCCTGATCGAGTAATTATTATAGCTGAAGCAGGCGTCAACCACAATGGTGACCTCAGTATGGCTCGTCGTATGGTCAGAGCGGCTCGTGAGGCAGGGGCGGATTATGTGAAGTTCCAGACTGCTGTGCCTGAACTCGTTATTTCGAGTATAGCACCCAAAGCAGAATATCAGAAAGAAACTACCGGTGCTGGTGAATCGCAGCTTGACATGTGTCGTGCCATACACTTACCCTTAAGTGACTATGCTGGTCTAAAGGCTCTATGTGAAGAAGAGGGGATAGGTTTTATGAGCACTCCGTTTGATTTGGTTTCAATAGATTTGTTGGCTGAGCTTGGTCAGGATTATTTCAAAATACCGTCTGGCGAAATTACCAACCTTCCTTATTTGCGTCGTGTAGCTGCTGTAGGACGTCCGGTAATACTGAGTACCGGTATGTCAACTCTTGAGGAAATAGAAGATGCCATACGCATACTTACCGGAACTCACGAACGTTATCCATCGCAGTCACGACTGACTCGCGATGATATATGGGTGCTTCATTGCAACACCCAGTATCCTACGCCTATGGGCGATGTTAATTTGCGTGCTATGCAGACGATAGGTGAGCGGCTTGGAGTACGTACCGGTTACAGTGACCATACTGTTGGCATTGAGGTGCCGGTAGCTGCAGTGGCTTTGGGTGCTGGAATGATTGAGAAGCACTTCACACTTGACCGTAATCTGCCTGGCCCAGACCATAAAGCCAGTCTTGAACCTCATGAATTTGCCGCTATGGTACGCTCTATACGTAACATTGAACAGGCTCTCGGCTCTACTGAAAAGCGCGTAAGTGCCAGTGAAGCACCAAATATCGAAGTGGCTCGTAAGAGTATCGTAGCAGTGCGTCCTATACGTAAGGGAGAAATACTTACCGAAGAAAATATAACTGTGAAGCGTCCCGGGTCAGGTATCAGTCCTATGCGTTGGGATGAAGTCATAGGAACTGTTGCAACACGTGATTTCGAATATGACGAACTCATCACTCTCTGATAAGAGCGGTGTTCCCTCTGATAAGAGTAGTATGATAGCCATAGCCACTGGCACACGAGCTGATTGGGGTCTGCTGAGTCCATTGGCCACAGAACTTCGTCGACGTGGTAATACGGTAGGGGTGATGGTTACCAACATGCACTTGCGTGATGATTGTGGGCATACTGTTGATGAGATAATACGTGATGGCTTTACACCAGTGGCTGAAATACCAACTGAAGGTACTTCAGCACAGATAACAGCAGCTACTACAGCCGGTTTTGCAGCGGCTTTCGATAGACTGCGGCCGCGTGCTGTAGTAATTCTTGGTGACCGTTTTGAAATGTTGGGTGTAGCCACTGCGGCCTTACTCTGCGGTGTGCCGATAATACATATAGCTGGTGGAACTATTTCGGAAGGGGCCTTTGACGATTCCATACGTCATGCTATAAGCAAAATGGCTACATTGCATCTGACCGAGACAGAACGGTGTCGTAAGCGGCTGATAAAAATGGGCGAACAACCAGCGCAGGTAGTGACAACAGGTGCTATAGGAGTGGAGAACGTACTGAAAACTCCTCTTATGACGCGAGAAGAGTTAGAAGCTTCTCTCGATTGGCGTATTACTGGACGCTTGATAGTTGCTACTCTTCATGCTGCTACCCTAAGTTCTATGTCTCCTCTCCAACAAATGCAGGAGTTTCTTTGCGGACTGGCTGCTGTAATGCAGTGTCAGGAAGACCTACAGATTCTTGTGACTTATCCTAACAACGATGTTGACTCCACACCTCAGATAGCTTTGCTTGAAGAGTTTGCTTCAAAATGGGGTCATAGGGTATGTCTTGTGCCTTCGTTGGGTCGCGTGCGTTATATGTCAGCGTTACATTTGGCAAGTGCTGTAGTCGGTAATTCATCAAGTGGGCTTGTTGAGGTTCCTTCAGTTGGAATTCCTACTCTTGATGTCGGTATTCGTCAAGCCGGGCGTGAACATGGTCCATCTGTATGGCACTGTGGTTCTACCGCTACTGAAGTGGCTGAAGGATTGGAATACGTACTTTCTGATAAGATGCAGACGGTTGCCGCCCAGCTTGACAATCCATACAGCCGTCCTCATACAGCCTCCCTTATGGCTGATGCTATAGAGGATTTTGGTTTCAAGCCATATCCAGTTAAGAAATTCTATGAAAACTGATAATTTATGAATACCCTGTATCTTATAACAGCCCGGGGTGGAAGTAAAGGTATCCCAGGTAAAAACATAAAACCTTTTTTAGGTAAACCGCTTATATGTCATGCTATAGACAATGCTCGTGACGCAGGTGCTGATGATGAGGATATACTTGTCAGTACCGATAGTGAGGAAATAAAGAAAGTCGTAGAAGATTACGGTCTGAAAGTGCCATTTATGCGTCCGGCATATCTTGCTACTGATACCGCTTCGAGTTATGATGTGATAATAGATTGTCTGCATCGTCTGTCAGACTTGGGACGTGATTATGACCGTGTCGTTTTGTTACAGCCGACTTCACCATTACGTACGGCCGATGATATACGTCGTGCTGAGGCCTTATGGCGTAGTGATATAGATATGGTTGTAAGTGTTTGTTCGGCTAAGACGAATCCCTATTACGGTGCTTTCGAGACTGACGCTGAAGGTCTTCTCCATATTAGTAAAGGCGATGGTCATTATACACGTCGGCAAGATGCACCCGAAGTGTGGGAATATAATGGAGCTGTTTATGTAATGACAGTCGCTTCGCTGTTGCGTGGTCCGATGTCAGGCTTCCAACGTGTGGTGCCGAGTGTGATGCCTTCCGAACGGAGTGTAGATCTTGACACCCCTCTTGATTGGGAAATAGCTGAACATATAGCAAAACAAAACACCGTTTCAGCCTAAAAGACTGAAACGGTGTTTTACTTCCGTGTCGGGGTGAAAGGATTCGAACCTTCGACCCCCTGCTCCCAAAGCAGGTGCGCTAACCGGACTGCGCTACGCCCCGAAAAGCGTTGCAAAGTTAATGCTAAAAATTGAAACTACCAAATAAAATTAGCATTTTCTCTCAACTTTATATTTAATTAAAATATAGTTGACTGATTATCTGAATTTTAAATTGTAGTGTATTCTGTAGTGTCTGTAAAGATGCTTATATCGGTTGCGGCATTGAAGATATAATACCGCGAAGGTAAAACCTGCACTGAACAAGGTACATGCTAACTCTGGATAAGAATCTATTACGCTGATTATACCTAATACTGATATTAGGCTTATACAAGTCAGAATTAGGAAATAAGTCATTAATAACTTTTCACGACACAGGTGATACATGTCTTCGGCTGGTATGGCAGGATATTCATCAGAGAGTTTTGCTATCATGCGTTTAAGAATCGGCTGAAAACAGAAACCGGCAAGAAAGGCAATGATAAATCCTGAGGTTGCTGCTAAAATATATGGTAAATTAGCATAGCGACCAAGATCATGAGTGCCAGTTAGGCTATTTATGCCTTGGAAAATACCAACTAATATAGCTATAACAAAGGTATACCCAGCTGCTGAAAGGAATCCATATTTAAACTGTAACTTCATGATGAGATGCATATAAATGGTATCTATAATTTAGATAGATAAGAATAGGAAAAGTTTACATAGCTTTAAAATTAAATGATATGCGTTTCTTCCGAATAAACGTTTTTAGCATTTCATTAATTTATATGAGCTAATTACATATAAATTGAGAAAACATTAGTCTTGAATCTCAGGAGGAAACATCTCTTCAATCAAGCGAACGATTTGTTTATCCGTCTCTTTGTGTAGATTATAGAAATGTATAATTTGCCCTTGTTCTGTATCAGGTCGAAAGAATTTTCTACGTCTTTTACCGTCAAGAAATAAAGAAAGTTCAAATAAACCTTTGGCATTGACTGAAACATTAATGTTTTCGATTTTACGTCCGTAAAGGTCATATTGAGTTACGGAAGTAGCAGGTGTGTTGATAAAGCCAAATCGTATAAGATTATTATGTAGGGTAGTTTGAATGATGTGACGCCAGGTGGAGGAAAGAGCATATTTATCGGCAAGTTGAGGAAATTTCATCAAGGCCTTCGCTACTTTAGTAATTACTGTACCTGCATTCTGTATACCGTTGTCTTTTGCAAAATATTTTAAGTCCTCTAAAGTAATGTCTGTGATTTTACCATAGAGTGACATACAACGTTCTGGTTGTGGGCCAGTAGCGTAGCGATTAAATATGAAAGTTATATCGTATGCAGGTGCAATGTGCCATTCACTATTCTCTTCAAGGAGAAAAGAGAAATTTTTATTATGGTCATCAGTATTATTAAGCATTACATTAAATATCATTCGACGGAAAATTTCTCTCAGCTCGCTTTCGGATAAATTCAGCTTACGAGCTGTCTCCATCAAATCTTCGTAAGATGTGGCATTAGGGTTTAGAGCTGCTAAGGTTTGTACATGAATCTTTTTACCATTTTTGCGGTCAAAACGTTTGGTAAGAAAGTGATTAGTGTCCTCTACCTTAAGTAGACTGCACTTTTCCATATCTATTCCGGCCTCTGTTGCCATTTCGTAACATATCACCTCGATTTCAGCGAGGGGTATTCCAGGCTCCCCGAATTTTACTATATAGTATTCGTATTCAGCTGGACACTCAGTCTGACCTGAGCGTATTGTACCTGTAGCTGAGTCAATAGCAACAATAGCTTTCATCTGGCGTCCTCCAGCTGAAGTGCCAACAGCCAATAATGTCTGAAGCGTTGGTCCATTTAATATATTTAGTGCTACACTCTGTCTGTCAGCCAGAATATCAAGGGATAGATTATAAAGGTTTTTTATATCTACTGCTTGAGAGAGTTCAAGTTCATGGGCAGCTGGCTCAAATTCTAAAGCTCCCATACCTCGCTTACCGATAAACATAAGTTTATATAAAGGTGTAATACGATGACGTGGAATACGATTCTTTTTTACCCATTGATCAAATAATCTATTTCCCCATGCATCAGGTAAGGAGTCGGCGATAAAAGGTGGTAAACCCTGATATACCCTTCCAGATTGGCCATATACAGGGAGATTAGGGTTCCATTGGGTCTTGGGATTAGTAAGTGGTGCTACATCTGGTCTTTCATGTAGAGCAGGATTAAACATAAAATAGATAAGATTTTTCTCAGGTTCATGTACCAATATACCTAATTCCTTATCCCAGAGTTTGACTACAAGAGTTTTCATTTTTGTGAATGACGTATGCGTTGTTTCTTTTTGTTTTTTTCTGTGTAGAGATATGGAGACTCCGGAAGATCGGGAATTAGTAAATCCCAGTTCTGTTGCATACCAATGCAGCGCAGTAGTTTTAAAAGTGTTAACATCGACAGGTCAGTAACACGCCCTGTCTCAAACTTGTAGAGTGTAGTCATACTGACAGTCGTCTTTTCTGAGATTTCCTTGCGGGTAAGATTAAGACGCATACGGTAGTCTCGGAAGCGTAAACCGAGTTCCCGAATAATTTCAACAGGCGATATGGTATCAAACTTAACTATCATTATACTGAATATTAAATGCTAATATAGGCTTTAATCATCACTCTTATGATATTTATAATCATTAGGCAAAAGTAATAATTTAAAATCAAGTTCCCAAACAATAAGGCAAAAGTTATGTAGTCCCTATAACTTATAGGGGTGAATTAATTGATAGATGTCTTGCGATTAAGGCCTGTCTACATTATTGTAGGTACAATGATGTAGACAGGCCTTAATCGCAATTGGAAAATTATATAGATAAAGTTATGGGAGAATTATTTTTGATGTTCTTATGGAACCATCAGAAAGTACAGTTTGACGAATGAAAATGCCTTTTTGAGGATTTGTAATTTTCATGCCTGACAGGGTCCAGTAAGTTTCCGTCTCTATAGCCTCAGCTACAGCTGAAGATACACCGGAAGTTATCAAAGTTTTACCAGCACAATTGTGAACTTTGCAATTTGATATATCACTGTTATCATAGTCATGTACAAAGGCCACAATACTTAAATTGTCTGGTTCCCAACTCTCTTCTATTGGTACTGAGAAATCAAAATGTGCCTCGTCGCCGTTCCAATCTATAGGTTCTCCCCACACATTGGTTACAAATTTTCGTAATACATGCGAATGAGTGAAATCTTCTACCTCAATACCAAGTTGAGCTCTATGGGGAATACCGTCTTCGAGAACATATACAGTAAGACGTGCAGCGTTAGAAATGCTCGGGAAAAGAGGTAATCTATGTACATTGATACCAATTTCCATAGTATTTTGGCTATCATTATATTGTGGGTCAATACCTACCTCTACGAATGCAGGTTGTTCTGAAGCAATCTTGAGTAGGGGCTCAAACTCCTTAAAGTTATTGATTGCTGACATCACAGGGACATTGTAATTTTCAAATATAGTACGGTCAAGCATTCCTGCAGGAGCATAGGTATTTGAATTGCCGTCCGGATTATAGAACCATAAGTATTCATTGTCCTCAGGTAAAGTGAGCCAATCAGGTTTATAACCTACATGATGTGCTACGACTACTATCTTTTCTCCATAACCTACCGCTATACACTGATTAATAGTAGTAAATGCACGTGGACAGTTTACACATTGCTCACTGGTAAACTCTTCTATTAATACCTGTCTTGGTACAGTTTCGGTAAATGTGGCAACCGGCAAAGCTACAACGTCGTTGTTAGAGCGTTCATCTTCAGGATAAATTATCTTTATTTCAAGATTATGTATCACATCAGGACTAATATTTTCAGTAGGTACTGAAAAGTCTAATATTGCTTGGTTTCCATATTGCAAAGTAGCTGTAGAAGAGATTTGCTGTACAGATTCTCCATCAATAGAGCAGTCAATGGCAAAGTTATCCACCGGTTGAAGAGCGACATTTCTTACCACAGCTTCGAATAACATCGGTTCACCAGCAGCAACCGGCATACGTTCAGACTTTACTTTAACAAGAGCCAAATATTGGTCTGGTAGTTGTTCAGAAGTAATGACTAACTCTATGCTTAATGCACCTTTAGAATTGGCAAGACTCCAATTTCCATTTTTAGCTATCCATTTAGCATTTTCGTTATCTTCGCCAGTTACAGAAATACATTTAATGCCCTTCTCTTGATTGAATGAGAAACCGACTACCAATTGAGTACCATCGATTTTCAAACCACCTTCAAGCACTACTTCATTCCATCCTGCAATAGGATTAATCACATTACTGCAATCAAGATTCTCCTCCCGTAAATCCTTACGTATCCAACCGCAAAGATTGCTTATGCCTTCTTCAGTTACCAAACCTATTCGTACCCCTGTTATGGTAGCATCTGTGTACTCAGCTAATATTTCAGGGGGAAGGATTATGGCACCTTCAATACAGGCATTTCCTACTTTTGATATGCCATCTTCAGCTATCTGTCCATGACAGTATCCTATGTTAAGAGAGGCAGCGTAGGCCTCCCCCATAAGGAGGGAGAGAACCCACGCTATTATTACGAATGTTTTCTTCATTCTTATTTGTTTACTATCTTGTAAGTTTTAGTGCCTATCTTGACGAGATAGATGCTCTCTTCAAGAGCAATGTTGGCAGTTGACTCACAAGTATTAAAAATACATACACCGCTAAGGGTATAGACTGAACAGGGATTATTATCTGGATTACATATTTCCAATACACCGTTAGACAGAGATATGGTATCCATAGATGCAAACTGTTTTTCTACATTAGTTAAATATACAACTTCAATGGATTCCGATACTTCACCCATAATATTACCGGGATAGAAATAACCCTGTACACTATAAGAGTACTTATTGTTATCATCTAATGTACATTCTACATGTGCAGATGTAGCTTTAGAGTTTACAAATACAGTGGGTATGGGTGCTGTTACTGTTTCACCTTCATTTAATAGAGTATAAACATTTAATGAAGAGAATGTTGCCTTATCACCACCTTCTGCAGTTTCTTCGACTGATATTACCAGTTTACTTTCGGGTTTACCATCATAAAGAGTTACTTCAAAGTCACTCTGTGTAGTTGTGATTTCAAAAATTTCGTATGAGTAAATCTCACCATTCTCATCGACTAAGGCTGCTTTCATCACCATATCGTCCGTATTTGAATAAACGGTACCTGTGATTTTTATTGTACCATTGCCGGCAGAAAAGTCAAGTTTAGGAGAAGTAAGAGCTCCCTTCAGACCAAACATAGGAGCCTCTATCAGAGAGATGGTGGGTGTATCGTCAATCCATGCAAGTGATGCATACGGAACTGACCAACCCGGGTAACTGAAATAGTAGTTGAGTGAACCGTTAACTGGTATCGTGTTGGCCCCAGTTGCTGTTTCGGGCACGTTAACTAAGAAGTTGTCAAGATAGAAGAATTCTTCATTTGCTACTTCTGCTGTATGAGTTACAGTAGGAAATAGGAAGTAACGCGTTGCATAAGGAGCTGCCTCCCAATTAGCTGTGAAGCCATCAGCAGTTACATCAGTAGCTGGTAAAACTACAGCTGTTCCTACTTTTCCAGGTTTGAGATAGCCACTTGTTGTACCAGGGTAGGAGATTTTTCTACCGTCGCGAGCAGTTACATAAACCACATACATATTAGAAGGATTGAGATTTTCCAATTCAAATGTACATGATTCTACATCTCCTACTTCTATTGTTGTCATCTCCTGGTCCTGACCTAAAAGACCTATTTCGACTGTATAAGAAGTTGCTTCTGGCACTTTTGTCCAAGGTACATTTACGTTTCCTTCTTCATTAATGCCAAAAGTTACTTCAGGAGTGGAAAGTGGATAGGTTAGTTTTTCTATTTTAAATTCCTCTAACATCATTTTTCCATTCCAACCAAATATCATAAAGGAGCTTTTCGCTGAAATTACTTGGCCTATCCAACTTACAGTAGTCCACTCATGGTAACCCACATCATCAGCATTACCACCTATTAGGAACCCCCACTCATCGTCTGAAATCATTGTTTGCAACTTCTGTGTCTGAGCATTTTCATTCACATTCATTGCGCGACAGGTAAGACGATAATATCCTGTTTCTGTGCCTTGGAATACATCAACACCTGAAAGCATAAGATAGCCTGTACCATCTTTGCCTAACTCATCGTATCCTTGATATCCTGCACCGCCAGCTTCATACATTTGGAATAAAGTCCAATTGCCCGGATAGTTCATCAATGCCTGTGCTTCTTCACCACTTTGAGGTACCGGTGTGGTTGAGGGTTCTTCTAATGAACCGGAAGTCCATTTTGAGAAATCTTCGTCTACTAACACCTCTACTTCCACAGTCTCGTTTATTTCTTCATAAGTAGCGGAACGTAATACAGGTGCTGAGTGCATGGCAGGTTTGTAGGCTTTAAGAACCTGATCTATGTTTGCATCGGCATATATAACGGCTGGCGCTGTTATAACGGTAGCCAATATACCTGCCTTTACAACCGACATGGAGCGGAATTTTAGATTCATAATAACGTTAGTTTTAAGTTAGGATTTTTTATCTGCCGTGGATTTTAAGCTCCTCGGCTGATGGCACAAAATTAGTGTGAAGTGGTTTAAATAGGGCAAAAAGTTGGCTGCTAAAATAGCCTACGAAAGGGTGTAAAAGGCCTAAATATGTCTACAATAAATATTTAAATTGTTGATAATTAATATGTAATTTGTCTACAGTATTAAATTAGGATATAAAAGTCAAAATGTCGTAAATGTCTGTAAAAATGTGTCAAGATTATCATCTGCTCCTAATCCGAGTGATTTCCTTAATCTATATTTAGCCTGATTTACCGAACGTGGTTGTAAGCCTGCGAGGGCACTGATTTCACGTGTCTCTAACCCTATTCTTATAAACAGTGCCATACGTAGGTCATTTTTAGTTAAGGTAGGATAAGTAGCTTTAAGTTTATCCATAAACTCAGTGTTTTTCTGGTGTAGGTGTTCAGCTAAAGAGTTAGGTGCATCATCAGGCAGACGCATTTGGAGCAAATGACTGGATATAGTCCGTAGACCGGCCTCCAGTTCTTGGTTATTGCCTTTAGGAAGTTCCTTTATCATGTCCCTAATGCGTGTAAGAAGCGGATTAAAACTCTCAGCCATAATATTAATGACTGCTGCCTGCTGCATTATATCATTAAACTGCGTCTTTGTATCCTCTTCTTTCACAGCCACATTATTGTCTAAGATTGTTACCTCATTCTGTTTTGCCTCTAACGTTTCGTCTGTAACCTCTTGACTGGGTAATTGTTCTGTTTCTGAAAGTGGAGATGGTGAAGGAAGAGAATTACGATTTGCTGTAGTTTTTCTTTTTCGTATATAAATAGTTATTATAAGGATTATCAAGAGGCATAGAATTAATCCAATTATCCATTTAAGATTTGAAACTGATGAAGTGCCTTTGTGTATTGAATTATATGGCTTGTTGGGTGCTGGTACTGCTGTTTCTACCCATGTGAGGAGCGAATCGATATTATTTAGATATATGAAAAGATTTTTATCTAAGTCCTTGTGTTGCTTACTTAATAAGGAATTACGGTCAGATTCCATTCTGTAAGCAGCTGCGTAGTTTTTTTGTAAGGCGTATACGTCAGCCAGCACTCCCATAGCTGTGCGTGTGGTGCCTTCTTCTCCGTATTGTTTTCCATATTTTAATGCTTTACGGGCATTTGCAGCTGCCTCATGGTAATTTCCAGTACGGTAGTAATATCGAGCTAAATCGTTGTAATTTTGTGCCAACATAAAAGAATAACCGCAATCCTGAGAAATACGCAGGGCTTTTTCAAATATAGGAAGTCCAAATATGGTATCTTCTTCCATGCTGGAGGTATATCCAGCTACGATTGAGTAATAGATATTATTAGGTACTCCCTGTGCATTCTTTAATACTTTGGTATAGTATTCACGAGCTTTTGATTTATTTTGAATTTGAGAATAATAGACACCAAGATTAAGACAAGACTTAAGCCACTCGGTTGTATCACCCTGTTCCAAGAAAAAGGCTGATGTCTTAAGCAGCAATGGCCCAGCCTCTTTAAAATTGTCGTCTAATAATAATAGAGCTGCTTTAGCTGATGTGATGCTATTCAGAAGAGTAAGCTGCTCAGGTGGACAGTAAGTGAGTGATTTATCTACAAGGGACTTACATAAAAACCACTGGCGATTGTGAATAAGATACCAAGCATAGTTTAACAGACCTTCCGAAGCATATAATCGCATAGAGTCAAGACATACTTCACCATCAAGCTCCTTAAGATAATTTATTAATGAAAGGGCTTGATGACGACTATAGACGCTATTAGATGTCCTTATTGAATCTATATATGTAAGCTTAGAATGTGAGGTAGAGTTACTGTAGACCGGGAAAGATATAGATACCAATACCCATAGGTACATAATAGAAAGCACAGCTTTCAGAAGATGTTTATGGTTTAGTGTCAGAAATTTAAAACCGGATTTTATTTTTGAATAACTCGTGATATGTTTCATAATGTCGCAAAGATAGTAAATTTTTCTTTGTGCCTAAGGGTAGGATAGGTAAAGAAAAAATTGTTAAATTTGTGAGCTGAAGTAAACTTCTGAAAGAAATCGTCGCCTACTTTGGTTATAATCATGCGGATATTATTGTATACCATATTGATACTGTCGCTTATTTCGGGTGCTTGTCAGCGTCCGAAACATAACTTACGTCTTGAAACGGCAGTGCAAATAATGGATACTGCACCTTTACAGGCAGTCGTATGGTTAGACAGTATAGGGAAAGAGGGGCTTGATGAAAAAGAAGGACATTATTATGACTTATTATGGATAAAAGCCAATGATAAGGCTTACGTAGTGCATCAGTCAGACAGTTTGATACTAAACGTCATAGATTATTACGCTCAGCACGATAAAAAGGGATTATATCCTGAGGCACTTTATTATGGTGGTAGGGTGTACAGTGATATGGGTGACTTTCCGACTGCATTACGCTATTTTCAGAATGCTCTTGAAGCCATACCGGAAGGTAAAGAAGGTTTGCCGCTTAAAAGCACTGTGTCAAGTCAGACAGGTAGGTTACTAAATACCTTACGGTTATATGAGCAGGCAGTGCCATATTTGGAAGAAAGTATAAGACTCGATTCTATAATAGGTGATTCATTGAGTTATATAGATGACCGTCAGCTGTTAGGTGCCGTCTATCTACATAATGGTAAATATCAGGCTGCCGAAAATGAATTTCTGAAAGCTCGTGAGATAGCAGAGGTCGTGGCTCCTCAGGCCGTATGGCCCCAGGATATGTATTTGGCGGCTATAAGCGAGAAAGAGGGTCGATTGGATTTAGCAGTGTCGCTCATACAACCTGTTATGCGTTTTATAGGCTCGGAATATTTCAGTATCTCTTCAGCCTACGCTGCAAGGATTTATCTGGCAGCTGGACGCCTTGACTCTGCCTATCATTATGCGCATAAGCTTGTGACCAGTTCAAGTCCGCGTAACCGTCAGAATGGGTACAAGATATTGCTTGCTCCAGAAATGTCAAGATATTTGCCTGCTGACACAGCGCGACGTTATATACGTGAATATCGTGAGGTCATTGAAACGCTGTTGTCAAGGCATGATGACGAAGCTGCTTTGATTCAGAATTCAATGTATAACTATCAGATACATGAGCGCGAACGCCATAAAGCCGAGGCTGACAAGATACGTTATGAACATTGGGTGTTCGGATTACTGTTGGGGATATTGGCCTTAGTGGCTGTGGTATTTTATCTTAAGTATAAAAATCAGAGGCAACTTCTAAGACTGAGAATAGCTTTAGCTAATGTAGGCGCCTTACGTGAGGCATTGTCTCGTGAGAATAGAATAGATATACAGTCGCAGGAAACTGCGCTGCCAGATAATAGGCCATTGCCTGAGAACTCAGAGCCAGTGCCCTATAAGCCTTTGCGGGTCGATGACTCATCTGAGATGCTTAGAGAACGACTGCGCAATGAACTTATGAAACTTTATCAAGAGAGTACCGAGAAAAACACTGGTCTCGCTGCTTGTATAGTTGATTCAGATGCTTATCGTGGCCTGCAGCGTCATATCGAAGAGAAGAGTATTATCAGAGATGATAGTCCTCTTTGGCATCAGTTGGAGGAGGTCATACTTCAGGCCTCACCTGACTTTAAGACTAATTTGCAGTTGCTAACAGGGGGTAATCTGACACAATCTGACCTACGTACTGCTTATCTTGTGAAATGTAATGTGGCACCAACACAGATGAGTTGTCTGCTTGGCCGCACGAAAGGCAGTATTTCATCGCGTCGCGAATCATTAGGCTTTAAAGTTTTCAACGAAAAGTTAGGGGTTAAAGTCATAGACGGGATAATACGTTTACTTTGACATACTCCCACGGTAAAGTGCGTGGGTGTCTTGTGTGCGAGCTTAGATTGCGGAAGCAGGTTTGGTCTTATCTCCACTCCACAATTCGGAGAGCCCCCTCCTAAGTATATTCTTGGCCGCGTTAAGGTCACGGTCGTTTATCTTTCCGCACTCGGAACATGTCCACTGGCGGTCTTTCAAGGACAGACTCCTGTTAACATATCCACATCGGCAAGTTCTTGAAGACAGCTAAGACCTGTTAATCTTATGGATGGTCACATCCCTTTCAACACCCGTAAGTCCGTTATAAGAAAGAATTAGGACTGACTCCTGCAAATGGAACCAGCCCTAATTTTTAATACCAAAAAGTTTAGTGGACAGTAATAAACTTCTTACTGTAATACAAAATTTTATGGCTTTAGAACTACACCTTCAAAAAGAATAGTTTCAGTAGCGTTTTCCATTACTATGAACAGAAAAGGTCGGTTAAATACAACAGAATTTTCTTTTATACCTCCTGAAATACCCACTGTAGTAGCTGCACCTCCCTCAGCACCATATTCATCTACCATAAACTCTACATTCTGTTTTATATCACTGATATAATATACATATTTGTTATGGGTAAATAACTTATTGAATTGAGCATCATACTCACTGAATGGACGCTGTACTCCAAAATCACGTGACAATACAGAAGTAAAGTCCTCACATGAACTTGAAACTTTAAATTTTGGAAGTTTCACAGTTAAATTAGACCTTGGCTCACATCCTACCTGTAAGGCAGATAGCTCACGGACTCCGAAAGCAGCAATAAAATCAGCAAAATCCACTTTAGCCTTAGGCAGTATGGCATACAGTGAGAATGATCTGTTTTCCTTTTTACCGAGAGGGAACTCCACCATCTCTGCATAATCATTCTCTGCATAGAGAATGTCCTCTCCGGGCTTAAGTGTTTTCTGCATCATATCCACCTCTATAGTCTGGCCGGCATAAGTTTTAAACGTATTTTTCTTTGTAGCCGTTTTATCGAAAGCCCATGTCCAGGGCGCCTTGAAATATAAGGCATTCGCTACAATAATAGGTGGGTCAAGCCGGGTGCCAGGCTTGTAGAAATCAGTTATGAGCCCTGATGTATTATTGTGTATCCATGTATTTATACGCTTATAAAGCTGCTCGTCAAATTGACATGTAAACACTTCGGTATTGTAATTATCATTGACTTGCGCAGTGAAACTTTCAGCAAGTTCATAGTCAGATTCCTCACTTACCCATAGACTGTTGGCAATGTTCAGTTTCACAGTATTGTCAAGGTGGGGGAAATTGCTCATCATATCTTCAAAGTAACTGTTCAGGGCAGCTACATTGTACTTACCGTCTCCAACTACCCTCATCATCTCGTCAAGAGTTTCACCGGTAGCTCCGTTGGCGAGTATCGAGAATACAGATGAAAAACTCAGCGGTGAGTATGCAAAGTTCTGTTCTTCCGACCCCTCGGAACGTCTTTCCAAGAATTCATGGAATAGTTTGCTGAACATCTCCATATCAGTCTCCTTCTGAGTTTCCAGAAAGTCCACCATCCGCTCACTCGGCTCGATAGGAGTATTTTCAAAGCCCCCGTCAGGTGTATCAGCAGAGCAACTGCCCAGCAAAGCCGCCAGTCCGACACTAAGTCCTAAATTAAGAAGTTTACGTTTCATAGTCAGTTATTTATAGTAAAATCGTAAATCATTAAAATACCACTAAATGTAGTCATTGCAGAATTGGAATCTTCCTCTCCTACAACATCAGCTCTACCTCCCACCGTTTGGTTATAAAAATTGAAATAACCATTAGATTGGCCAGCTTCACCCCATACGCAGTGTAAGAAATAAGTTGGTTTATCTTCAAAATATGACTTTAATCCGGAAAGAGTGTATAGACCATCAACTACCCATGTATGACCCCTGATTTCATCCCCCACTTTTCGGCCATCTATTAGAATCGGTTGTTGAGCTCTCAACATTCCTACAGCTACATTCATATTAAACTTTGAATACGAAGGAGTCTTATAACCAAAATTCTGAAATGTTCTTATACAGTTACTGAAGAAAGTTTCAGAGCTATTTTTGCCATACCTAACAGAGAGATTTTCTGTAGTACCCAAATCTTTCAATAATACGCTTATATCGGAAGTATAAGGTTCGTTCTTAATCTTTGTCCAATCATAAGAATGATCTTTATATTTTTTAGGCCATTCAAAATAAGACATCACCATACCACACGATAAAGCAACACAACATACTGGCATACCATCACATTTTACATTAAAAGGATAGCCCTGATGCCATTTTCTCACAGTTTTTGTAAGAAGTGGTGCCACCTCTACATTTGGACCCGAAGGTTCCAGAGGATATGGATCCGGTAAGACAGGTGGAATAATTGGATTAACACATATAAGAGAATCTGGCACAGTTGTTGGTAGGGAGGAGAAGAACAAGGCAAGACCCTTATTTTCTAAGGTATCGTTAATCTCAAGATGCCCCTCGTCCGCAAGTGCATAGACAGGCGGAACACGAGTGTCAGAAGCTACTACCACAAATCCGCCATTATTCTCATAGTTGACAATGTAATAGTCTAATGCTTCATCATTGTCATTGCTTCGGGTTAATGACGTAAAAGCTGGAGTAAAAACTTTAACTGTCGATACGCCTTTTTTATTGCTCCTGGTGCCATTTGTACCAAGAGTACCAATCCACTCTGTAGCTATTTCAACAGCATCTTCCTTGCTGATAAAATGGCTATCAGTCCTCTCTCCTCTCGACTCCGGTGATTGTATTAAATCATCGGAGTTGGTACAACCAATAAAAGGAAGTACCAAAAGACTTAGAAATACTTTTTTCATTTTATAAATTTTGTTAGGTTTAACAATATTTAATTTATTAAAATTAATTATAAGTGAATGTTGGAAACCTACCTCTTATCACTACCTTACAGAATTCCTACCCTACTGATAAGATGAATCAGATGACCCAGTAGGAAGGTCTGCTACCTTATTCTCTTTATCTATTACAGGAAGTAAAGAGAACGCTGATGCAAAGCAACAGGAATTTATAGCTTGGTAGAAGGTCATACTGTATTTATTTTTTCGCAAAGTTAAACACAGCCAATAAAAAACTCATTAAAAACTTGTGCGGAAATTGTGCGGAAATTATACGGAAGTACTGTTTATTTTAGTATCTGGTCCATAATAACAATGATTCGGTAAATTTAGAGAGACTTTATCGTGCCTAAGCCGTGATTTTAGTCAGTTTATGATTTATTTTTTGATTATTCTGAGATGCCGAGATTTTCCGTAAGTCGAAATATTTGTAGAGCCGAGACATTACTCAAACATCAATCTCTTGAACTGGGACACAGTAAGGCTGGGATAAGCTTACCTTATAAAGACCTTGCAGATATTGAGGGGTATTAAATGAGAGATTGACTGCAAAATTCAGCCGTTTCCTTTCCTTTGTCTGTGGGGACTATAGACCAGTGAATTGCTTGGCATCGCGGATGCTGAACTCAATCTGGACCTTGTCCTATAGAATTCAATGATGCTATGTAGCCTCATTGAGAGGTCGGTGGTGAAAATTTTGATTCGTATGCTTATGGTAGTCTGCAGTGACATATCGAGAAAAGAAGAGTATTATTAGTGATGATAGTTCTCTTGGTATTAGTTGGAGGAAGTCATACTTTAACTTGGCCGTATGAAAGGCAGTATTTCATCACCTCGGAATCGTTAAGCTTTAATGTTTTCAATGAAAAAAGATAAGAATTAAAGTTATAGATGGCATAACACTCATATTATTAGTATATTAATCTAATATCGTAATTGTACGGATGTTTAAATGAATAGTATTTCCGCACAATTTCCGCACAAGTTTTTAATGAGTTTTTTATTGACTGTGTTTAACTTTGCGAAAAAATAAAACACAGTATGAATGTCTACCGCCCTATAATATTCCTGTTGCTTTGCATCAGTGTACTCTTTAGTTCCTGTAACAAGGATGAAGAGAATCTCGGAGCACACTATCCTCCTTGCTCATCTTCTGGTTCTGATGGTTATTTTTTTCCTTCTCTCATTCCGAATCTACGTACATACCCGTTTGCAGTAAGAATGTCTGAGATTGAAGAAGAGCCTCAAGGTCATCGTGTACCTCCGGGTGCTATCAGATGTTTGATTGACCTCCATGAAGGTGTTCAGATAAAAAGTGTCAACAGTGAAGATATACTTTGCTATGAAGTATATACTGAAGATGGAGTATGTGAAGAAACGTTCACTGATGAGCAGGAGTTCGTATCTTTTATTTATTCATTGAGTGGATTTCATATAGTGAACTTTATTACTTCTGACAATTATCTTGCCGGTTATATCGAAGGGCTGACGAGGGCTTGTCAGGACTTATCTGAAATCTCTGATAATTCAGACGAAGTGCTTGTAATTGCTTTATATAAATTAAATAACTAATTATGACATCATTTAAATTTTCAAGTTTCTGGGCAAGTATTTGTGCCACTATCCTCGGATTACTTGGAGTTAGCTGCTCCAATGAGGATGAACCCGATGGAGGTCTAATATGTATGTATGGTACCCCAACTGCTACTTTTGAAATTAAGGGTAGGGTTACTACTGAAAAAGAGAATATCGGTGTACCTGATGCGGTAATTAAAGTTATGAATATACCAGTACCAAATCCTTATTTTCCAGAGGAAGATTTACCAAAATCTTATACATATTTTAGAACTGTAACTGATGGTTTCGGTTTTTATTCAGCTACAAGTTCTCTATACCCTGTAGATAGGGTTAAAGTAGCCTGTGTTCCACTTGTGTCTACATTTCAGCCTGATACTGTTATAGTAGAATTGAAGTATATCAAGAATGATAATAGTGATGACTGGGATGAAGGTACTGCTACGGCAGAAGTTAACTTCAAGTTAAAGGAGAAATCTGCGGAATGATGAAACGACTGAGCTTGAAGCAGCGTCTTCTAAATTTTGAATAGCATAGTATGAATGTCTACCGCCCTATAATATTTCTATTGCTTTGTCTTAGTGTACTCTTTAGTTCCTGTAACAAAGAGGTCAGTGATCTTGAGAAACAAGACCCTAACTCCGGAAGCTTCGGTTATTTCTTTCCGAATCTCATTCCGAATCTGCGTAATTATCCTTTCGCAGTAAGAATGGCTGAGATTGAGGAGGAACCGCAGGGACACCGTGTGCCTTCACGCTCTTTCAGCTGTACGGTTAGCCGAGAAGAGATTATTATAGAGGGAGTAGAAAAAGAGGAAATACTTTCCTATGAAGTATATGATAAGACAGGTGTATGTGTAGGTCTGTTTAGTAATGAACAGGATTTTATCTCCTTCATATTCTCAGTAAACGGGTTTTATACGGTGTGTTTCCTTACTAAAGACTGTTGCTTTGCAGGTTCCGCTGAATTGTCAGAGAGTAACTGTCATGAAACAAATGAAGGTTCGCTAAATTCGGATAAAGTGCTGAAATTTAAGTTAATCAGAATAAATTATGTTTCCAACTAAATTTTCTACTTTGTCAGCTGCTGTATCAGCCGCCATCTTGAGCGTATTCGGAGTGAGTTGCTCGAGTGAAGAAGAGATGTACGGTACCCCTACAGCTGATTTTGAAATTAAAGGTATGGTAACCTCTGGGAGTAATAACACTCCTGTGAGTGATGCTATTATTAAGGTTCTGCCTAATGTGACGGATGAAGATGATGTGTTGCCTTTCAGTATGACTGTAACTAATGATTGGGGTAACTATTCCACCACCGGTACGATGTATCCTTTATCTTCAGTTAAAATAGCATGTATTCCAGTTAATCCTGATTTAAATCCTGATACTGTGGTAGTAAAATTGGAGTATATTAAATATAGTGATAAGGATAATCCTTGGTATGCCGGTAAGGCTAAAGCTGAGGTAAATTTCAGTCTTAAACAAGATAAATAAAGATATGATTTCAGTTAGATTATCAAGTGTCTGGGCGAGCATTTGTGCAACTATTTTAGGTCTATTAGGATTCAGTTGCTCAAGTGATGACGATTCTCTTCTGATGTATGGTACACCCACAGGAACGTTTGAAGTCAAGGGTGTAGTGTTTACTGAAAAAGGCAGTAAACCTGTGCCTGATGCTGTAATAAAAGTTATGGATGTGCCTACGCCTCAACCTGACATGTCAGAGAACGACCTTACGGAAGCTGAGTTTGCGTATTTTAAAACTGTAACTGATAAAGAAGGATATTATTCAGTCACAGAAACCTTAGAACCCTTAAGTGTCGTCAGGGTAGTATGTGTGCCACGCAATACTGCTTTACAGTCTGATACTGTATTGGTAAGCCTGGATTATGTAAAAGACAAGAATGAGAATAATTCTTGGTATATAGGTAAAGCTACTGCTGAAGTAAACTTTAAGTTAAAGGAGAAATCTGCGGAATGATGAAGCGACTGAGTTTGAAGCAGCGTTTTCTTCTTGAACTCAATAGGAAAGTGAAAGAGGAGCAGCGTCGTGTACATGTATTAAAACAGTTATTTTGGGAATGTACGTGGCGCTGCAATCTCAGTTGCCGACATTGCGGTAGCGACTGTAAAAGCTCGTCTACAGTACCGGATATGCCTGGCGCTGATTTTATCAAGGTGGTTGATTCGTTGCTTCCGCATGTAGATAGACATCGATTGAATGTTATCATTACGGGCGGAGAACCGTTGGTGCGTCGTGATATAGAGGAAGTTGGGCGTCAGCTTTACGACCGAGAGGTGCCATGGGGACTTGTAACCAACGGTTTGCTGCTGTCAGAAGAACGTCTGTTGAGCTTACGTCGTGCAGGACTGCATAACATTACAATTAGTCTTGACGGTCTTGAGGAAGACCACACTTGGATGCGGTGTCATCCTCAGTCATTCAAACATGCTTATGAGGCTATAAAACGTGTTGTTGCTGCTCCCGATTTGAATTTTGATGTCGTGACGTGTGTCAATCGACGTTCGTTAGCACGTATTGATGAACTGAAACAACTACTTATCTCTATTGGAGTAAAACGCTGGCGTCTGTTTACAGTGTTTCCGGCAGGAAGAGCTGCACAGTATCCGGAATTTGAGCTTAGTCCCGCTGAATTGGAATACCTCATGGAGTTCATAAAGACCACTCGTAAAGATGGGTTGATAAAGGCTTCGTTTTGTTGTGAAGGTTTTATGGGTGGTTACGAAGGAGAGATACGCAATAACTTCTTTGAATGTGTTGCTGGAGTAAATGTAGCCTCTGTACTACTTGATGGAAGCATAGGTGCCTGTCCGAGTATAAGAGCCGACTATACGCAAGGCAATATATATCGCGATGATTTTTGGACTGTATGGCAGGAGCGTTTCGGTCCTTACCGTGACCGCTCGTGGATGCGACGAGGTGCATGTGCCGATTGCTCTATGTGGCGTTATTGTGAGGGTAACGGTATGCACCTACGTGACAGTGAAGGTAACCTGATGCATTGTCATCTGCATAAATCATCTACCCATTCTTAATACCCGTATACTGCCTTAATCCTTACATATATCTATATTTACGGGGCTTGTAGTTATTACAGAAGGTCAGTTTTACTACATCATGTTACGAGGTCATACTTCTTTTAAGTATGAAGTTTAGCTTAAGCCTTTACACCTTTCTTGCTTCTGCACAGGAGCAAGAAAGGTGTAAAGGCTTAGTTTATCTGATTTCAAATTCAACGTAAGCAGTATCGCTCTCTTGTGTGGGGTAAGGAGGATAGGTGAATGGTTTTGATAGACGGTAAGTGCCAGGTTGCCAACTTTTTTCGTAGAACCAAGGTTTAACCACCATACTCAGAGTCGTATCGGGAAAGACTATCCAGCCAACAGCAGTAAAAACAATGTTGAATGAGCCGTCGGAATTTTCATATTTCCTATCCAATGGAAGTTCACGCCACTCACCATTTTCCGACAATCGTTCTATATTGAAATATTCTCCTGTCATCCCCTGTACTTTACGAGTATTCCTGAATTCTACAATCAAAGAATCGACTGGTGGTGTAATAGGATTAGGAGCTACGATTGCCATAGTCATGCCGGAGGTAGTAGAATAACTTTTCTGGGACATCTTTTCCGGGATTTCTATCTTCTCACCAAGGAAATGTGGTTGCTTGCCAAACCATATATCAAGCAACATTTTATCTCGTGCCAGCCATTCGCGAAAGGTAAGACGCGTTCTTACCCATTTACCGGCACGAAGAGGTGCGGCCACCGCTACGGCCTCTATTCCGTTAGCTTGTGCAAGGTATAAGGCTCTTGCGTCATGGTCAGCCTGAGATATTATAGTCAGTGAGTCGCAGCCGAAAATTTCCTTTGCTCTTACTACGGAATCTAATGTCCTGAAACCTGCAAAGTCAAGAATAATCCTATCCTTTGGCACTCCCTTAGCAATCAGAGAGTCGCGCATGGCCGTAGGTTCATCATACAGTTTGGTATGATTGTCGCCACTCGCAATAATGAAGTCAATTTTTCCGGCGTGATATAGTTCAGCAGCTGTATTGATTCTATTAGTAAAATATGAATTTGGACCTCCGAATCTATTTAATGGACTTGTCCCCAATAACAGAGCCACCTTATTGTGAGGTACCGACTCAACAGAGTGGTATATTCTCCCTCTGGTCGCTTTTTCTACTGTGACATTAGCATACACTGTAAACGCCACTACAACAAAAAGAAAAGCACAAAAAGATAGCAATATTCGCCGTAAATATAATCTATTCTTAGTTCTCATAATTTTATATATTAAACACATCATTATTCCAGCGAGCAACATTCTCATCAACATACTGCATTATATTATCGTATGCCGTTTGACTCAATATGATATGCTCATGATACAACCGTTGCCAAATAGGTGATGATGGGGCCGGTAGGGGCGTGGCCTGCCACGCCCGTGTAAAATCCTGGCGCGTCCACTCGGCTGTATTTGCCTCACGCAACATCTTCCTATACTTCCGTGTAACTGCTGCTTTGAAACTCCCCACAATAACGGCTAATTGTGAATTATGATGAAAATTATCTGTTGGGGTTCCGTAGATGGGAGGTTTTAAGCAGCCTAAGTTGATGTTGGAGGGGTTTGGGGAAGTATGCTCGGTTTCTACGGGCGCGGCAGGCCGCGCCCCTACCACCAAATGCACATGGTTTGGCATAACAACACTGTTATGTACTTCTACATCATGATGATTGACTAAATCGAGTATGCAGTCATTTGTAATTTTACCTAACTCGGAAAGATACATTTCATTTCTATGTATTTTACCGAATGTATGGACTTTATTATGAGTGCAGATAGTCACAAAATAAATGCCCTCATTATAATCATGCCATTTTGCCCGAAACGCATGTCTATCTCCCATGTTATATCTCTTTCAGTTTTTAAGTTCAACAAATATTTATTTTGGTGTAGGGGCGCGGTCTGCCGCGCCCGCGGAGAATCAACAAAAATAATAAAATTTAACTGCGCTAACAATCTCTCATCACTTACCTTCTAAATATTTTAGAAAATAAACTCCTCCAGTATATTTAATAAAATTAGTCCCCTTATTTTGATATAGTGAAAGAGTGGATAAGTTATAGGGTAGCTGTAAACCAAAGAGGGGGAAGAAATGTCTGAATAATAAATGGACAAATTAAAAGCAAACAGGAAAAACAGATAAAGATATGAAACTTGCAATCAAGGTGATGATGCTTCTTGTAGCCTGTGTAATAGCAGTACCTGCTTTCGGTGCCGGTGGAAAGAAAGCCTCAGCTAAGTTCAGTGAACAGGTGTATGATTTCGGAGTAATCAAGGAGAGTGGTGGTCCGGTGAGTCACGAGTTTGAGTTTACTAATACGGGCGACGGTAACCTTGTGATACTGAACGCCACGGCTGAATGTGGCTGTACACAACCTGAGTTTCCTGAAGCACCAGTAGCGCCTGGTAAGAAATCGAAGGTGAAAGTTACATATAATCCTCTGGCACGTCCTGGTGCCTTCGAGAAGACCGTTACCATAAAAACTAACGGCAATCCTAAGAAAGTGCGTATAAAGATACGTGGTACAGTAGTACCCGGTAAGTAAACAATAGGTCTATGAAAGGTATGCTGAGACTCATACTCGCCTGTCTATGTGCTATATTCGGTTGTGAGATTGGTAGAGCTGAAATAGAATGGCTGGCTACAGATTATGACTTCGGCGTCATGAAGGAGGATAATGGTCCGCAGACCGGCAGTGTACTGCTTGTGAATCATGGGCCTGAACCTACATATATCAGTCGTGTGCGGCCGAGTTGCGGTTGTACCGGAGCCGCATATACGGATGAACCCATAATGCCTGGTGATACAGCTAAGATAAGTTTCACTTACAATCCCTTGGGGCGTCCCGGACGTTTTGAGAAAACTGTCAAGGTATATATGGGTGAGGAGAGCGACCTTACAACAATATATATAAAAGGTACTGTCATAGGTACGCCTGCAACTCTTGACATTGACTATCCTATAGTAGTCGGTGTGTTACGTATGTCAACAGAATATGTAGACTTTGGTAAGGTACGCCAAGGGTCAGGGCGGCATAACTATATAAAACTGTATAACACCAGTGACAAACCTATAGTACCTCAAGTCTCTGGCGGGGGTGCAGGTGTAGAGATTGACCTTGCTACTCCATCTATAGGTCCAGGTGAGGTGGGTACGTTCAGCATTTATTTGAATACTACTGAGATGGCTGAGCTTGGCGAAGTCAACTATACCTATACGGTGCGCCCATCGGCAGATGCTCCGGAGAGTACAGAGCTAAAGATAACAGCCGACATAACCCCTGATTTGAGCCGTGTCAGTGGAGATGAACTCGACCATATCCCTGTCGTGCGTGTGTTGCCTGCCACAGTAGACCTTGGTGAAATCACTGGTAATAAAGATTGTCGTTGGCAATTTGAGATAGCAGATGAGGGAAAGCAGCGTCTGAATGTAGTGCGTGTGGCTTCCAGTTCAACTCTAATAAAGGTGAAACGTCAGCCACAAACTGTTAAATCAGGCAAACGAGCACGTGTTGAAGGAGTACTGAAAACTACTCTTCTTCCAGCTGGCCCTTTTCGACTTTATATTGAGATAGTAACAGACGATCCGCTCCATCCTGTAGTTAAGGTGCCTGTGGTCGGTGTAAAAAAGTAAACCTATCATAATCTTTTGTAATAAAGAATATCAATAACCAATATCCAAGAATATAACACCATGGAACATACAAGTAAAACACAATACCAGCATCCCGAAAATGATACACAGTATAAAGGGCTGCAGGTTAATAGTGGAGTAACCTCGCAGCCTATAGTTAATCCCTATCGTCGTACGGCTCGCCGTCGTCAGCTGAGTGTGGCCGATTATGTCGAAGGTATACTTAAGGGCAATGTAAGTATATTGGGTCAGGCTGTTACTCTTATTGAGAGCACAGCAGAGGCACATCAGGCCATTGCGCAGGAAGTTATAGAAAAGTGTCTTCCCTACAGTGGTAATTCACGCCGTATAGGTATTACAGGTGTGCCGGGTGCAGGTAAATCTACCTCAATCGATGTCTTTGGGCTTCACGTTTTGCGTCAGGGCGGAAAGTTGGCCGTGCTTGCCATTGACCCCAGTTCGGAGCGCACTCAGGGTAGTATATTGGGTGATAAGACCCGTATGGAGAAACTATCGCAGGAACATGATGCTTTCATACGTCCTTCCCCCTCAGCCGGTTCACTTGGAGGTGTAGCACGTAAGACTCGTGAGACAATAGTACTCTGTGAGGCCGCTGGTTATGATAATATCTTTGTTGAAACTGTCGGAGTAGGCCAGAGTGAAACAGCCGTACACTCTATGGTAGACTTTTTCCTGCTGATACAGCTTGCAGGTACAGGTGACGAGCTGCAGGGTATCAAACGCGGTATCATGGAAATGGCTGACGGTATAGTAATCAATAAAGCTGACGGTGATAATATAGAACGTGCTAATCTTGCAGCCGGTCAATTCCGTAATGCCCTCCATCTATTCCCACCTACACCGAGCAAATGGCGTCCTGAAGTACTTACTTACAGTGGTTACTACGAACTTGGTATTGATAAGGTGTGGGATATGATAGACCGATACTTTGCTTATGTGAAAGAGACAGGTTATTTCGAGCGCAAACGCAATGAGCAAGCAAAATATTGGATGATAGAGACAATCGACGAGCAATTACGTGCTCATTTCTATCAGCGTCCTGACGTCAAAGCGTTGCTTGAACAGAAAGAGATGCGTGTGCTTAACAACGAGCAGTCTTCGTTTACGGCTGCCAAAGATGTGCTTGATTTCTACTTTGACCGCCTGCGCAGCGACAAGTGATTATGGCAATGTAGTGAAAAAGTGTTAACTTTGCAGTGGCAAAGTGTGTTATAGAAATACATCCGTATGTCTCCGAGGCAATCGCAGGCATACGGATATACTACACCCACAAAGCACAGCGTATATGGCAAACAAACTTGTAGAGATGATAGACCGTCAAGCCACGAAATACGGTGACCGCGAAGCGTACCGGTTTTGTTGGCGTAAGGACGGAGAGTGGCTGTCAACTTCCTGGAATGAATTTAGAACCCAGGTTGAAGTGGCCTCACGTGCCCTTGCACGTATGGGATTGGCTGAAAAGGCTACTATAGCCATTTGTTCACCTAACACGCCTCAGATACTTATAACTGAATTTGGTGCTTTCCGCAATCGTTTGGCTGTCATACCTCTCTATTCAAGTAGTTCTCAGGAGCAATATGATTTCATAGTGTCGAATGGTGAAGCTACCGTACTGTTTGTCGGTGATAAACACCAGTATCCTTTAGCTATAAGTTATTGGCGACGTCACCCTGAGAAGGTAAAGCATATAGTAGTGTTCAAGAATGACGGCCTAAAGTTGGAAGCTGACGACAAGGTGAGTATATTCTGGGACGATTTTGTGCGTATGGGAATGGAAGCTGACGATAGTGTCAGAGAACTTGTAGCCCAGCGTATGGAACGTGGACTGCCGGAAGATATGGCTACACTTATATATACTTCTGGTACTACAGGCGAGCCTAAGGGCGTGTGTATCACCCATGCCAACTATGACGCAGCTATGGCGGCGCATCTTAAAATGTTAACCAATGTCAGTGATACCGAACTCTCCATGGCTTTTCTTCCCATGAGCCATATACTTGAAAAAGCATGGTGCTTTTTCTGTCTTACTAAAGGTGTAGCTATTGCTGTCAATTATGACCCACGTCTTATACAGGATACCATACATACTGTGCATCCGAATCTTATGACCTGTGTGCCTCGCTTCTGGGAGAAAGTCTATGCCGGTGTGAAAGAAAAAATAGCTCACATGTCGGCCGTTCAGCGAGCTGCGGTAAATCGGGCTCTTCGTGTAGGACACCGACGTAATCTCGATTATCGGCGTCTGAATCGTAAGGCACCATGGTATTTGGAAAAAGAATATCAGTTCTGGAACCGACGTATATTCCAGAAGCTCAAAGATGCAATAGGTATTCCTAATCCCAATATGTTTCCGACTGCTGGCGCACCTCTGAGTGACCGTATAGTAGAGTTCATGCGTTCGGTAGGTGTTGATGTCAGGATTGGCTACGGTCTCAGTGAGACTACCGCTACAGTAAGTTGTTTCCGTGAATATGACTATCAGATAGGTACGGTAGGTATGCCACTTGAAGGAGTAGATGTCAAGATAGATAAAAACGGTGAGATACTCGTCAAAGGCCCTACTGTTACACCGGGTTATTACAAGAATCCAGAAGCAAACGCACAGGCTTTCACGGCTGATGGTTATTTCCGTACGGGCGATGCCGGTTACTTTACACAGCACGGTGCCCTTGTGTTGACCGAACGTGTCAAAGACCTTTTCAAGACCTCGAATGGTAAATATATTGCCCCCCAGATGCTCGAAAGCCGTTTGGCAGAGAATAAGTATATCGACGAGGTAGCTGTTATAGGTGATAACCGTAAATATGTAACAGCGCTTGTAGTACCTAATCTCTCGCAGTTACGCAAGTGGGCCGAACGTAAGGGACTCGGAAACGAAGAGACCGAACAGTTATTACGTCTGCCAGTCACCATAGACTTCATGATGTCGCAAATTAATGAAGTACAGAAAGGTGTGGCGGAGTACGAAAAAATAAAGAAAATCACTCTGTTGCCAAATCATTTCTCGATAATGAATGGTGAGGTGACTAATACTATGAAAGTACGCCGTCCTATCGTGGCGCGTCGCTATGCCGCCGAGATAGAAAGCATGTACGACGATAAATAAGAATAAAACATATATGACCACACAAGACCAGCTGAAGGAGGCCCTTGAGCGCAAGGAGGCGCTGCGGCATTACCTTGATGTTGATAATAAGAAGATAGAAGTAGAAGAAGAAGAACTGCGCACACACGTAGCCGACTTTTGGGACGACCGTGAGAAAGCTGAGGCGCAGATGCGTAAAATTAAGGAACTTCACTTTTGGATAGACTCATACGAAGAGCTTGATAAAATGTGCGGTGAACTCGAACTGGCCTTTGATTTTGTTAAGGAGGGTCTGATGACTGAAAATGAGGTCGATGAGTTGCACACTCAGGTCGTAAAGACTCTTGAAAAACTCGAGTTGCGCAATATGTTGCGTCGTGAAGAAGATAAACTCGGCGTAGTGCTTAAAATAAACTCTGGCGCCGGAGGCACAGAGAGTCAAGATTGGGCCCAGATGCTTATGCGTATGTATCTGCGTTATGCCGAACGTCATGGTTATAAGACTTCGATAGCACAACTGCTTGAAGGTGATGAAGCCGGTATCAAGTCAGTTACTATAAATATAGAGGGTGATTATGCCTATGGTTTCCTTAAGAGTGAAAATGGTGTACACCGTCTGGTACGTGTCAGCCCTTATAATGCACAGGGTAAGCGTATGACTTCTTTCGCTTCTGTATTCGTTACTCCTCTGGTTGACGATACCATCGAAATCAATGTTGAGACAGCCCGTGTGTCATGGGATACATTCCGTTCCGGTGGTGCCGGTGGTCAGAATGTTAATAAGGTGGAATCAGGTGTACGTCTACGTTATCAATATAAGGACCCTTATACTGGTGAAGAGGAAGAGATACTTATCGAGAATACCGAGACACGCGACCAACCAAAGAATAAAGAAAACGCCATGCGTCAGCTCAAATCTATACTGTATGAAAAGGAGTTGAATCACCGTATGGAAGAACAGGCTAAAATCGAAGCCGGAAAGAAAAAGATAGAGTGGGGTAGTCAGATACGCTCGTATGTGTTTGATGACCGACGTGTCAAGGATCATCGTACCAACCACCAGACATCAGACGTCGGTGGAGTGATGGATGGTGAGATAGACGACTTCATCAAGGCTTATCTGATGGAGTTCGCAGCTGTTGAATAGAATAGTGAGTACATTTCGTCGTGTAGCCCTTTGGCAATGGCTACTGATTATAAGCCTGGGTCTGAGCCTGGTGTACTATTGGTATATAGTACCGGCAGGTGACGATCTGGGCTATGCGCGTGTAATAGGTGGTAGCGAACCTTACAGTGTGCCTTGGTGGAAATACGGTGTTTGGTGTGTACGTCATTGGCTTAATGTCAATGGCCGTTGGGGTAACTATGTGTTGCCGTTGGTGGTTGAGTCACCGACATGGCTGCGCTCTATACTCGGGGCTGCTGGGGCTGTAGGTATGTGCTATCTGGCTGTTATATGTGCTGAATTGAAACGAGGTTGGCTACCCGTAGCCCTTATAGCTGCTTTATGGCTTATAATGCCGTGGTGGGATTCTTTTTTTCTCTATGCCTGCAATGCTAATTATGTTTGGCCTTCTGTGTTCATGCTCAGTAGTGTGTTGCTCATTACTCATAAATATAACTTGAAGCATGTTTCATGGTGGATGTATGTTATAACCTTCATAGGAGGTTGTGGCCATGAAGCAGGAGCCTTACCATTGGTAATAGGTTATATGGGCTATATGTGGCTCAATCGCCGTGTGCCAATCGAAGGTGAACGTCGTTTGACGGTGTGTTTTTGTCTTGGTCTGGCCTTTACGCTTTGTTCACCAGCATTATGGAGCCGTTTTCTGACCGCTACAAGTGGTGGTGTGCCCGATGATACCATTTTGTGGCTCTTCCTTAAATCAGATTTTATGGCCGGTGTGCTATGGATAATGATGGCGGTAAGTGCCTTTAGCCCTGCAGGCAGACAATCATTGACTGTTATGCTGCGTAGTCGTGCCGGTATTTTTGCTTTAGCTACGTTTCCGGCGGTTGGCATAAGTGTTGTTAGCGGTGTAGTAGGACGTAGTGGCTGGTATGCTGAGCTTTTTGCTCTTATAGCTTTAGCCTCGTGGCTCGGAGAATATGTCAGGCGTCCACGTTTCGGTCTGGGACTGGTAATAACTATCATAACAGTATTACAACTTGGTGCCGTAGCATTTTGGCAATGCCGTTTGGGTAAGGAACATCTTCAGTTTATCAAAGCATATATGTATAGTCCAAATGGTGTAGTCGATATGAAGGCAACATCTGACGATGAGCAACCACTGCTGACTTTGTGGCGTGCTCGTGGTGTGCCCGATGGTGACGATGTATATCTGTTGGAAAATCTGAGATTATATTTGCGCGGAAGCGACTCACCCTGGCCGACATTATTAGGGAAAGTATGTGATACCCTTCCATCTGATGCCCGATTGCTTACTGACGAATATCATGATGTCTACGTGATTGAACGAGAAGGTATTGAATATACGGTGACACCTGCTGCCGGAAAATGGTATACGACCAGACGAGTAATAGACCCAGGTGATCGATACTGACCTGACAAAGAAGAAATGAAAAAGATAACAGTCCTTATTCCTGCATATAACGAAGCTGTCAATCTTCCGGCACTTCACTCTCGCCTGTGTGCTTTGGCAGCAGGAGAGCTTGATAATGTATATGCTGCTACTGAGTCATCTACGCTCGGACAAACACCTCACATGACAGACTACGAGTGGGAATTCCTGTTTGTCAATGATGGTAGCCGTGATAATACCTTAGCAGTGCTCAATACTATACGTCAGTCCGATTCACGTGTGACGGTAGTGGATTTGGCCCGTAATTTTGGTAAAGAAAATGCTCTTCTGGCAGGTTTTGACCTTGCTGTAGGTGATGCTGTGGTAGTAATGGATGCAGACCTCCAGCATCCCGCTGAGGTGGTACCGGAGATGGTACGTTATTGGGAGTTAGGCTACGTTGATGTTTACGGGCGTCGTCGCAGTCGTGGACATGAGTCATGGCTGCGTCACCATCTTACTTCAATATTTTATAAAACTCTTCAGTCGCTGACAAGTATAGAAATGATGCCCGGGGTCGGAGACTTTCGTCTGCTTGACCGCCGGGCAGTAAATGCGTTGACTTCAATGCGCGAGTCACAGCGTTACACCAAAGGGATGTTTAGTTGGATAGGTGGCTCCAAGTACGGTATCGATTTCGATGTGGCAGACCGAGCAGGCGGAAAGTCATCGTTTGGACCGCGACAGCTTTTTGCATTGGCTCTGCAGGGTATTACAGGCTTTACTACTGCACCGTTGCGTTTCGCTTCGATTTCAGGTATCACCATAAGTATAGGCGCCTTCATCTATTTGCTTTACGCTCTTATAAAATATGCCTGTTACGGTGACCCAGTACGAGGCTTCGCTACACTTCTTTGTGTGATGTTGCTATTAGGAGGCCTGCAACTACTATGTCTTGGCATAATAGGAGAGTACATTGGACGTATTTTTATTGAGACCAAAGGCAGGCCCCCCTATATAATTGACACAGTTAACGGTAAACCTCTTACTTCCGCTCCTTGATGAGACCATGCCGATAAGCATAGAGCAGTTCGAGAAGTTCATCTATCTGACTCTGCAGTTCAGTGCCTTTGTCTGTGTCACGTACACGTACACGCTGTGAATTGAGTTCTACGACCTGTGTTATGCTCTTGATGTCAGTGCCCTGACTTATAGCGTCTTCTGCTGAGGTAAAAGGTTCATGCTGTACAAGTTCGAAACCTCGCGAGTGATATACCAACGTATAGCCTGCGATACCTGTGGTATTATGATAAGCCTTTGAAAACCCACCGTCAATAACCATCAGCATGCCGTCAGCCTTGATGGGATTCTCGCCTTCACCAGCTTTGACAGGTACATGACCGTTAATGATATGTCGGTGTTCTCCCTTGACCTCAAAAGCGTCGAGTAGGCGTGTACACATTTCAGCCTGTTCACGCAGTTTGTAATAGTGTCCTTTGGGTTCGGCCTGTACAGCTTTATCGGAAAGAAGATAACGTTCGAATGTAGCCATTTTCTTTTTATCAAAGAGCGGTGAGTCAGGACCACACCAAAGATAAAAATAGTAGTCTATGGCAAAACGTTTCATGTCTGGCGGCGTATCAGCATTAAAAGCAGCTCGCATCAGCATTCCTATGTGGTCAAGTAATTCACGGCCTTTATAAGCATGTTTACCTACACGCACTGTACGCAAAGACCCATCAGCCTCAAGAGGTATGGAGGCATGAAAGAGTAGATTTGAGTTGCAGATAGTGTAAATAGCACCATGAGTGAAGAAAATATCCATGTGTGCCTTAAGTTTATCACTGACTTGGAAGGAGTGAGTGAGTTTATCCATAAGCTCACGTTCCTCTGCTGTAAGGCTGTAAGGGTCAGCAGGGTCAATGGTTGGAAAATGAGAGTCATGCATGGGATATTCCTTACCCTCGATAGTAACTGTACCCTTGTCAAAGTCAATATGGTGCAGTAGTCTTCTATCTCCCATGTGCCAGTCAGGATAGCGCTCGATAAGAGCACCTTCAAGCTTGAACTGTATGACGGTGATGGCCTTGTGCATGCGAGCTATCAGCTTGCGGTTTTTAAGTGATAGGGTATTTGTGTCAGCTGATACCTTAGGTTCGAATACTTCGCAAGGGTCATCTACGTATGTTTCCATAGCGAAGGTAGCGAGAGGTACAAGATTGATACCATAGCCATCTTCGAGAGTCGCCATATTGTCATACCGCAACGATATACGGAGCACATTGGCTATACAACATTCGTTGCCTGCGGCTGCTCCCATCCACAAAGCATCGTGATTACCCCACTGGATGTCATAATGCTTGTAGTTATTCAAAGTATCCATAATGATATGCGCACCCTGTCCTCGGTCATATATGTCGCCAAGTATATGAAGCTGGTCTATGCTGAGACGTTGTATTACACGACATATAGCTTTTATGAAAGAATCAGCTTGCTGGGTGGATATTATGGTGGATATGATTTGATTATAGTAGGACTGTTTGTTTTCGTCCGATGGCGCCTCGTGCAGTAGTTCCTCGATTATATAAGCGAACTCTTTGGGAAGGTTCTTGCGTACTTTGGAACGTGTGTATTTTGACGATATGCTTTGGAGAACTTTTACAAGACGGTTGAGAGTCACCTGATAGAAATTGTTGAGGTCAGACTCAGTGCTTTTTATAAGAGCAAGTTTGCGTGAAGGATAGTAAATCAGTGTGCAGAGTTGCTGTATATCCTCTTCACGCAGGCTTGAGGCAAATAGTTCTCGTACCTTGCGTTTGATGTTGCCTGAAGCATTTTTAAGAATATGTTGAAACGCTTCGTGTTCTCCATGTATATCAGCCACAAAGTGTTCGGTACCTTTAGGAAGGTTAAGTATAGCCTCCAGATTTATGATTTCGGTACCAGCCGCTGAGATGTCACCGAATGATTGCGACAACAGTTCGAGTACTCGTGGGTCGGAACGGAATAGACCGTCGGGCGAACGGAAAGTATCGGACATAATAAGTGAGTTTAACAGGTTCAGATATATGGTTAGATATTACTATCTATAGCAAATTAGGTTTTAGAGATTAGATGATTTACATTTCTTAAATTTCTAAGCCCTACTGAGCTGATAGACTTTAGATATATAACGTAGAGAATTGGCATAGGCTTATAAAAAAGGTCAAAAAAAAGTTGTGGTGTGGTCTAAAGTTGAAAATGTGAAGGGAAATATGTAATTTTGCATTTTCAATCCGGCAGGCAGTCGGATAAGATAAACACAACATACCAACAATCATGATATCGATTAAAAAATTGCTGCTGAACGGTAGTGCCACTGTACTGATGGCTCTTGCTTTGGGTAGCTGTACTCCTAAGAATATCGCCTATTTTCAAGATTTGGATACAGTAGCAGTGACCGAAGTGGCTGCTCGCCGTGCCATACGTATAGAACCTGAGGATAAGCTGTCGATAGTGGTCAAGTCGAAAGACCCCGCATTGGCTGAGTTGTTTAATCTTAACGTAGTAAGTAACCGTCTGGGTCAGACTAACTCACAGAGTGGCACAGGTTCGGTATTACGTAATACAGCGGCTCAAGCCGAGGGTCTGGCTGCCTATACGGTAACTAAAGATGGTAATATCGATTTTCCGGTTCTTGGCACTCTGCATATAGAGGGTATGACACGTGAGGAACTTGCTGGTTTTATCAAAGGTGAGCTTATGGGACGTAACCTTGTCAAGGACCCGGTTGTGACTGTGGAATTTCTTAATACCGGTGTAAGCGTATTAGGTGAGGTGCGTAATCCCGGTCGTTATGATACAAACAGTGATTATCTTACTGTGATTGAAGCTTTGGCTTTGGCCGGTGATATAAATATACAGGGACGCCGTGACAATGTTTTAGTAATGCGTGAAGAAGATGGAAAGATGAATAGTTATCGTCTCGACATGACCAATACCCAACAGCTGCTGAACAGTCCAGGCTACTACCTTAAACAAGATGACATAATATATGTCGAGCCTAACGACTATCGTAAGCGTCAGACCACTAATAATGGTAATACGACTATGTCGGCATCATTCTGGGTATCGGTGGCTTCATTACTTACTTCGGTAGCTTCGACAGTAGTTACTATACTTTTGGTAAGATGATGAGCTACGTAAGGCAATAAAAACACTTTACGTGCGTCAATCTAATAAACCAGACACAAGAAATGAAAGAAAAAACTTCCGCCCGCAGCCGACGTGATGAAACCGACTACTTCTCGCTTAAGGACTTCTATGTTAAGTGTGCAGAGCATTGGAAGTGGTTTGCGCTCTCTGTAATACTATTTATGCTATTAGGCGCATTTTACTGTGTTACACGTCAGCCGAGCTATAACCGATATACCGAGGTTCTCATTAAGGATCAAGAGAGTTCCGGAGGTGTGGATTTCTCGAATGCTTTTGCCTCATTTGGGTTTGGTAGTGGTAATACTCTTGTTAACAATGAGGTAATTACATTTCAGTCGCCAGCCATTATGCTTGAAGTGGTGAAGCGTCTGACTCTGACTATGAACTATGTAGAACGAGGCATACCGCATGGAACAACCCTTTATGGTAAGACGCTGCCGTTCCTTATAAGCTTCGCCGATCTTGATGTTGATCAGGGTGCGACGATGCGTATGCGTCTTAATCCTGACGGTAGCGGAGAACTGTATAAGTTCAGAACAAGCATTGATGGTAAGAAAAAGAAGTACAATGATATTGTACCTTTCAAAGCTGGTCAGAGTATGTTGAATACTCCTCTTGGCCGTGTGACTATTGTCCCTAATCCTGAATGTGCAGAGCGCTATCCCGAAGAGGAACCTGTTGAAATCAAGGTCATACGTATGGGTCTTCAGTCAGCTGTAGAACATTACTGCTCAAAACTGAAAGTTGACCTTGTAGATCAGGAGGCTGAAGTTATCAAGATTTCAATTGATGATGTATCAAAAGCTCGTGCCAACGATATACTTAATACAGTTATTGACATATATAACGGTAACTGGGTTGAGAACAAGAATCTGATGGCTGTATCGACTTCAAAATTCATTGATGACCGTCTTAAAGTGATAGAGGAAGAACTCGGTATGGTAGATAGTGACATATCTGACTTTCAGACACGTCATCGTGTTATCGACCCGCGTCAGATGGCTGAGGCCCAGATGTCAGTCAATGCTAATATTGAGGAAAATCTGTTGCAACTTCACAATGAACTTGCCATGAGCAGTTTCCTGCGTGAATATATGGCCAATCCCGGTAACCGTTTCAGTGTCGTACCTGTTAATACCGGTCTTGGAAGTCAGCAGCTCGAAGCTCAGATAGCCAATTATAATCAGTTGCTTTTAGCCCGTAATAATCTTGTTGAGAACTCCTCACCTTCTAACCCAATTGCTGTGGATTATGACCATCAGCTTGACGGTATGCGTGAGGCTATAGTTAAAGCCGTAGTTGCTCGTGAGGCACAGCTAAACGCCAGTATACGTACCATGCAGTCTGCCCATAATCAGACTCAGGGTCAATTGGCTTCTACGCCTGAACAAGCTAAGTATCTACAGACTGTAGGTCGTCAGCAACGTGTCAAGGAATCACTTTATCTCTATTTGCTTGAGAAACGTGAAGAGAATGACTTATCTCAGTCATTTACTGCATATAATACACGTGTAATCACTCCTCCCTCCGGTCCGATAGCTCCGGTATCGCCTAAGATTCCGACCATAATGTTCATAGCATGTGCTCTTGGTCTGATACTGCCAGCCGGTTGTATCTATGTCAAGGCTTCTGCTGATACTAAGGTACATAGCCGTCAGGATTTGGAAAGAAGCAGTGTGCCCTTTGCTGGTGAACTGCCTGCCATACGTAAGCCACGTAAATTAACCGACCTGTTTATGAGCTCGAAGCGCCGTAAGGAGAAGGCTGAAGAGCCTCTTAAGGTAATAGAACAGGGTAAACGTGATATTCCTAATGAGGCATTCCGTGTGGTACGCAGCAATCTTGAGTTTATGATGGGCCGTGACAGTGGTAGCCAGATAATCATGCTGACCTCACTCAATCCTGGTAGCGGTAAGTCGTTTATAGGTTATAACTTGGCTCATACTTTTGCGCTAAAGGGTAAAAAGGTATTGCTTATAGACGGTGACTTGCGTAGAGGTACTACTTCGACATACGTATCATCACCTTCAAAGGGTCTTACTACTTATCTTACCGAACGCGAATCTGACTGGCAGAAACTTATAGTCCATACCGATGTCAAGGGTCTTGATGTGATGGGTATGGGTCCTGTACCTCCTAACCCAGCTGAGCTTCTTGATACCGAGGGCTTCGAGCGTCTGTTACGCGAACTCAGAAGAGAGTATGACATAGTCATCATCGACTGTCCGCCTATTGACCTTGTGGTAGACACTCAGATTATTGCACAGCATGTTGACCGCACTATATTTGTGGTACGTGCCGGTCTGCTTGAAAAGGGTGCTATAGTAGAGATTGACCAACTCTATGCCGACCATAAGTATAAAAACATGTGTCTGGTACTTAACGGTACAGAGTCAAAAGACAGCCGTTACGGCTCGTATGGCAACGGTTCGTATGGGTCATACGGCTCATAAACAGGAGAGAAATAAAAGAGTAATCATAAGCCATGTGGCCATTTAATAAAGTAGAAAGTCTAAAAGATTCGGGAATGTTCGAAGGTTATACTGACTGGCATTCCCATATACTGCCAGGCGTGGACGACGGAGTCAAGGATATGCAGACATCTCTTGAAATACTGCGTCGTTATGAAGAGCTTGGAGTGGCGAAAGTTTGGCTTACGCCTCATATAATGGAAGACTGTCCTAACGGCACTGAAGAGCTCCGCAATCGTTTTGAAGAGCTTAGGAGCGCATGGACAGGTAAGGTAGAGATAGCTTTGGCTGCTGAGAATATGCTTGACAGTCTTTTTGAGGAGCGTCTTGAACGTAATGACCTTCTTCCTATAGGAGATGCCGGACGTCATCTGTTAGTGGAGACTTCATATTTTACTCCACCGATGGAACTGAACAGAATATTTGATGATATAATGAAAGCCGGTTATTTTCCAGTACTTGCTCACCCAGAGCGTTACAGGTATATGGAGAACCGTGATTATACGAACTTGAAAAAGCTTGGTGTACTGATGCAGGCTAACTTTGTCAGTATGGTAGGTGGTTATGGCGAGACAGCGCGTCGTAAAGCCGAATGGCTTCTCGAAGAGAATATGTATGATTTGATGGGGAGTGACTTGCACCGTCTTGCTTTCATAGAGCAGTCGATAGGGCAGTCGCCGCGTAAGAAACGTCATATTAACCGTCTCGTTGAACTGTCACGCAAGACACTTGAATAACTACCTAACGAGCTTACCCAAGTTGGAAAAATAAAACTCTCCCCGCAGATTCTAAAGGTCTGCGGGGAGAGTTTTATTTTTCTACAATACGGCTATTGCCAGAGTACTTTTACTCAGCTTTACCGGCGCTACCAAGCACAGCTTCGATTTTGTGCTTGTAGAGCTTCTCCATTTCGTCACGAGCCGGGCCAAGATACTTACGTGGGTCAAACTCAGCAGGCTTCTCGTTGAATACCTTACGAACGGCTGCAGTCATAGCCAGACGGCTGTCAGAGTCGATGTTAATCTTGCAGACATCCATCTTAGCGGCCTTGCGGAGCTGCTCTTCTGGAATACCGATAGCATCGGGCAATTTGCCACCGTTTTCGTCGATAATCTTAACATACTCCTGAGGAACTGAAGATGAACCGTGGAGTACGATTGGGAAGTCAGGAAGTTTCTTCTCAACAGCCTCAAGCACGTCGAATGCCAATGGAGGAGGAACGAGCAGACCAGTCTTGGGGTCACGTGTGCACTGTTCAGGAGTGAACTTGTATGCACCGTGAGAAGTACCGATCGAGATAGCAAGGCTATCACAGCCTGTGCGAGCTACGAAATCGATAACCTCTTCTGGGTCAGTATAAGTGTGGTGGTCAGAAGAAACTTCGTCTTCAACACCGGCCAATACACCTAACTCAGCCTCTACAGTTACATCAAACTGGTGAGCGTAATCAACTACTTTCTTGGTAAGTTCTGCATTTTCGTCGAAGGGCAGGTGGCTACCATCAATCATAACTGATGAGAAACCGTTGTCGATACAGTCCTTGCAAGTTTCAAAAGTGTCACCGTGGTCGAGGTGCAGTACAATCTGGGGATGTTCCCAACCCAGAGATTTAGCATACTCAACAGCACCTTGTGCCATGTAGCGCAGCAGGATAGGGTTAGCATACTGACGTGCACCCTTTGACACCTGAAGAATAACAGGTGATTTGGTGTCGGCAGCTGCCTTGATGATAGCCTGAAGCTGCTCCATGTTGTTGAAGTTGAACGCGGGAATGGCATAGCCGCCATGTACTGCCTTGGCAAACATCTCTCTTGTGTTAACCAGGCCGAGTGATTTGTAATCTACCATGATTTTTATATCTAAACTTATGGTTGAGGTTATTATATTATAAGCGGAATTGAGACGGTGTACATCGGGTCGGAATATGAACTTCCGGGCTTCACACACCGAGGTCACAGTTTCTCTTTAAGTTGATGCAAAAATACAAAAAAAACTTAAAGATGCCAAACTGTGACTTTACTATAGAGTAAACACACGGAAGGGGTGTACGGTTTTACACATAGGTAGGTAATGAAAGAAGTTTAATTCTTAGCACAAACTTTGCATAAGTGAGACGGTATGGTTAATTTTGTAGTCTGAACCTTTATGTCCGTGTGCAAATACTGGTCCGTGGCATGGGTTCAGCCAATTCTGAGCCAAGACAAGATTACATGAAAATATTTACATCTGACAATATACGTCTTATTGACAGTGCCACATGCGAGAACCAAAATATTACATCGGTTGAACTTATGGAACGTGCCGCTTCGGCGGTAAGCTGCGAACTGATATCGATGTTTTTGCCTAGTCGTCGTATCGTCATAATCGCCGGTCCGGGCAATAATGGCGGTGATGCCTTGACTGTGGCTCGTATGCTTATAGAACAGGGATACAAAAAGGTAGAGGTATTTCTGTTCAATGTTAAGAAAAAACTTAGTCATGACTGCGAGCAGGCTCGCAACCGACTTCTTGAATTGGGTGATGAAGTAGACTTTACCGAAGTTCAGAAAGAGTTTACACCTCCTTATCTGAGTTCCAATGATGTTGTAGTTGATGGGCTGTTTGGTTCTGGCCTCAAACAACCTCTATCTGGTGGCTTTGTCGCTGTAGCCAGCTATATCAATGACTCAGGTGCATACGTAATATCAATAGATATGCCTTCAGGCATGTTCGGTGAGTGGAATGATAATGTTTCACGGCGCAATATGGTACATGCCAATCTGACTCTTACTTTTCAGTTCCCTCGTCTATCCTTCTTTTTTGAGGAGAACTATAAGCAGAATGTACTTAGTGACTGGAAGCTTATAGATATTGATCTTGACCGGCACAAGATGAAGGAACTGCAGACTAATTATATATTCGTCGAAAGTCGTAACGTGCGTCCCTTGTTGGCTCCGCGAGATAAGTTTGCAGGTAAACGAAATTATGGTTCTGCTTTGCTTATGGCTGGTAGTACTGGAATGATGGGGGCTGCAGTGATGTGTGCTCGTGCTACCCTTAGAAGTGGGGCAGGTCTTGTAACAGTGCATAGTGCGCACCGTGGCCTGGAAATCGTGCAGACAGCTGTGCCTGAAGCTATGTTTGAGCCTGACCGTGGGGAACACTTTATCATAGATATGAAGGTACACCATGACCATAAAGTAATAGCCATAGGTCCTGGCATAGGAACCCAAGATGCCACTATAGATGCTCTTGAGACCCTTCTGAAAACTACTAAGCATCAGTTGCTTCTTGATGCTGATGCGTTGAACTGTATCTCGAAACGTCCTGCACTGCTGACTATGTTGCCCCCCAAGACCATAATTACTCCACACATTGGTGAATTTGATCGTCTTTTTGGTGAACAGAAAAGTAGTGAGGCGCGGTTGCTTAAGGCTATTGAGGTAGCGAAGTATTACAATATTATAATAGTGCTTAAAGGCCACTATACAGCTACGATACGTCCTACCGGAAAAGTATATTTTAATTCTACTGGCAATCCTGGAATGGCAACTGCTGGTTCGGGCGATGTGCTTACAGGCGTTATTGCTGCTTTTCTGGCACAGGGACTTTTGCCTGAACAGGCAGCCACTTTAGGTGCTTATGTGCACGGTCTTGCCGGTGACCTTGCTGTGGCAGAAACAGGTGAATACGGACTTATGGCCTCGGATATAGCTAATAACATAGGTGTGGCTATACGTCATATAATAGAACGCAAGCCTGTACCCTCTGAAGAAGTGATTAATATAAATTGACCAAGTACATGACCATGACCCTGAAAAGAATAATTCTGGGCGGTACGTTTATGATAGCCGGTATGTCGGTTATGGTACCGCAGGCTGTATGCCAGCAGACCCGTCTGCTTACTGCCGAGAAGCATAATGAGTATGGCCTTGTCTACTCGTTGCCGCTCACTGCCTTGCGTATAGAAGTAGAGGCACGTCACGAAAGCCGAAAGGCAGGCCCCTACTGGCAGTATGCCAAAAAATATATAGGTACTGACAAGGCTGTGACTCATGATTCTGAGTCGTGGACTATAACGCGAGTAAGTGTTTCTCCATACGGAGTTTCAGACAACAGCCGCCAGTATCTGATGCAGCTTAAACCTGGTGCCACCACTTACATAGGGGTAGGTGATGATGGTATGTTGTTAAGTATAAATCGTCGTCCTGAAGCGATGAAATCGCCCTCTGTGCCAGTACATAATGACGACAAGACCGACCGTATAGCTCCGGGAGAATATCTGCAATATGTGGACGAAGATTTCATAGCTTCTCAGTCAAGTGCAAAACAGGCACGTATGTTGGCAGAAAATCTTATGGAGATACGTGATGCCAAAGTATCGCTGACTCGTGGTACTGCCGACTCGATGCCAACTGACGGACGTCAGTTGGAGCTGATGCTTAATTCGTTGGCTCATCAGGAGGCTGCCATGACTTCGGCTTTTCTTGGTATAACCGATGTTGAGACAGTGTCACGAACCTATACTTTTTTGCCTGATACTGAAGGTAATTTTGTATTGTTCCGTCTTAGTGATTTTGCCGGTTTCGTAGAACCTGACGATTATTCGGGTGCAGCTGTACGTATTAATATCAAGACTACTGATCCAGCTCAATTACCGGTAGATGCTAAAGGAGAAACAAAGAAATTGCCTAAAGACGCTGTGATGTACTGTATACCAGGTTCAGCACAGGTCACACTTACTCTGGAGGATAAGGTATTATATGATGCTGAATTGGATTTTGCCCAGTTTGGTATGGAATTTGGTCTAAATCCAGCTCTTTTTACTGACAAAAAAAGTCCTTCTTTCGCAATATTTGACCCCGCTACAGGCGGTGTGAAAGAGATAGGGGTAATGCGTGAGGAGGATATTCCTTAAGTATGGATATTCGACAGACTTCAGGTCGCGTAACTCTGACTCTTACGCAGCTGACACAGGCAATTGGTAATTCTGTGCGCATGAACCCATCGCTTCAGGGCGCATGGGTAACGGCAGAATTAAGTGATGTCCGTATCAACGGAGGACATTGTTACATGGAGCTGATAGAGAAGGACTCTGCTGGTGGTACGGTTGCTAAGCTCCGCGCTACAGTTTGGGCTAATCAGTTGCGTATGATACAAGCCAAATTCTTCGGAGCTACCGGACGTCAGATAGGAAGTGGCATAAAAGTGCTGATTTATGGTAGCACTACACACCATTCTGTCTACGGTCTATCCTTTACGGTTACGGACATTGACCCGGTATATACTTTAGGCGATATGGAACGTCTGCGCAACGAGATACTGAATCGGTTGCGCTACGAAAAAATACTTGACCGTAACAAACAGTTGCGTATGCCGTGGGCTCCTCAGCGTATAGCTGTAATATCGGCTGCCGGAGCTGCTGGTTATGGTGACTTCCTTAATCAGCTTGGGGCCAATCAGGAAGGTTTTGTATTCTATCCATTCCTTTTTGGCGCTGTAATGCAAGGAGAACGTACGGCTGCTTCTGTTATAGCTGCTTTGGATAAGGTGGAACAGACTGTTGACCTTTGGGACTGTGTGGTCATAATAAGGGGAGGCGGTGCTACCACTGATTTGAATGGTTTTGATAACTACGAACTTGCACGTCGTGTCGCCCTGTGTCCTCTGCCTGTGATTGTAGGTATAGGTCATGAACGTGACCGTACGGTGCTTGATGAGATTGTTCACACACGTTGTAAAACTCCTACTGCTGTTGCTGCTTATCTTATAGATGCATTACGTCAGAGTTATAACCGTGCTGCCCAGTGTGTAGATTATATAGTAAGGCAAGGGGCAGCTATGACTAATGGCGAACGTATACGTCTGACCAATGCCGAAAATACATTACCGATAGCTGCTGAACGCTGTCTGGAGGCTGCCCGTAACTATCTTAGTCTTGCAGCTACACGTCTGCCTGCAGTGATAGGTAATCGAACGGCTTCAGCTTCTTCTCGTCTGGATACGTTAGCAGCTACGATAGGACCTGTTTCAGCTAATGTTATGGTGCGTTCTTCCAATCGTCTTTATAACGTATGCTCGCGTTTAGGTATGGCTACCGCTGGTGTTATAGAACGTTCGCGTCAACAGTTGCAACGTCTTTCGGATTTAGTTCAAGTCCTTAGCCCTTCTAACACTTTGCGACGTGGTTATTCAATAACCCGTGCTAACGGTCATGCGGTCACTGATGTGTCTAAGTTACCTCCTGGTACTCGCCTCACTACGCAACTTTACAATGGTATCGTAGATTCTGAAGTAATTGCTGTAGACAAGGACTCAGAAGAGTAAAATTCAAAATATCAAAAATAATTTTATATGTCGAATACTGAACTTACATATAATCAAGCTATCACCGAACTTGAACAGATAGTAGCTCGTATGCAGCGCGATGACTGTGATATTGACAGTCTTGCCGGTTACACATCACGTGCCTTGGAACTGCTCAAGCTCTGTAAGCAGAAGCTTTTCAAAGCTGATGAGGACGTGAAGCGTTGTCTCGAAGAATTACAATCGACTTTGGCCAAGTGATATAATTATAAATAAATTTTAGTTAGTGTAATTTATTGACGCGGCTAAGACTCAGCAGACCGGCGGCTACTGCCATAACTAAGGCGGTATAAAGACAGACTCTTACGGAAATCAGAGGTGTGACGACTGCAAAAATCAGCGTGACAAGTGTCGCACCGAGTGTTTGGCCGACAAGTCGGGCGGTACTTTGCATACCGCCTGCTCCACCTGTACGATGTTGGGGAGTTGCAATTACCATTACTACGTTGTTTGGGGTCTGGAACATTCCGAATCCTATACCACATATTGCCATACGCCAGATAATATTTAATTCTGTTGTGCCAGTCAGCGGCAACGTCGCAAGTAAGATTATACCAGTAGCGTATATTCCCATGCCGGCTGCCGCTGTGGCTCCGGGATTGTGTCGCTCGATGAATCTTGCCGCTATCGGTGATGTAATCATAGTGGCTAATGACCATGGAGTCATAAGGAGGCCAGTTGTGATTTCTGAAAAACCGAATCTGTTCAGAAATAGGAAGGGTAGTGAAATCATAGCCATGTTTTGAGCTATGAAAGAATATACGGAAGTAGCTATGCTTAGAGCATAAAGTCTAATTTTGAATAAGTCAACCGGGAGCATAGGCAACTCGTGGTGCAGTTGTCGTCTTACATAGAATATTCCTATAGTTATACCTATCACAAGCAGACAAATGTTTGTGACGAGGTCACCTTTACGTGCAAAACTGCCCAGAGAATAAAACACCAGTCCGAAAACAATAACATTTTCGATTGCACTTATCCAATCATATTTTGTTGTTCGTACTCTATGAGGATTAAGAGGTAATAACTTTTTACCTATTATAAAAGCTATGATACCAAAGGGGATATTGATAAGAAATAACCAGTGCCATGAGGCTATGGAAAGAATGCAGCCTGCAATTGTCGGACCTGCGGCAGTGGCGATAGCTATGACCATTGCGTTGAGTGCCAGACCTCGGCCAAGAATCTCACGTGGATATATGAGGCGCGTCAAAGCTATATTCACACTCATGACACAAGCTGCTCCTATGCCTTGAAGCGCACGTGCCATAAGTATCATGCTGAAAGTCTGTGAAGCCGCACACAAGCCAGAAGCAAGGGTAAAGATTATGACACCTATAAGAAAATTACGACGATAACTGTACAAATCACCGGCTGAGGATAAAGGAAGAAGCAGAACAGTAATTACAAGCTGATAAATTGTTACAATCCATACGGTCATTGAATCGGAAATACCAAAATCTTCTGCTAATACTGGTAATGACACATTGACCAATGTAACGTCAAGTACAGTCATTACCAATACTATAAGTATGGCTATGACAGCAACATATTTCCGTATGGAAAATTTTATATCAGACATAATAAGGCTGCATGGATGATTATAAGTGCGTGCTTACTCACGATAATAAACACGTTTGACACGAGGTGATACGGAGGTCAATATTTCGTAGGGGATTGTACCCAAAGTATCTGCAAGACGCTGAAGGGGTGCTTCGTTTCCGAACACCTCTACATAATCACCTACTTTACAGTCTATACCAGTAACATCAATCATACAGGCATCCATACATATATTACCTATGGTAGGTGCATCATGTCCATTGATACGTAGTGATATGGCACCGCGTCCAAAATGACGATTCATACCGTCAGCATAGCCAATAGGAATAGTGGCAATAAGACTCGGCCGGGTGATTTTGCCGTGTCGTCCGTAACCTATGGTAGTCCCGGGTTGCCATTGGCGTAAAGCTATTATTACGGTACGTAATGTGGATACTACTGCGAGAGGTTGTTCCATCTCAGGAGGTAGTGTATTGACACCGTAGAGCCCTATGCCGAGTCGTACCATATCGTAATGGTACTGAGGAAATCTTAGAATACCGGCCGAATTAAGGATATGACGTTTGAAATGGTAGGGTAGTGCAGAGAGCATTTGTTCCGTCAGTCGGTCGAAGGTTTGCAGTTGCATCAGGGTATAGTCGTCCATTGTCGGTTCATCAGCAGTAGCAAGATGTGAGAATACCGAACTGACTTTTATTTCACGGTGTTTAGTAAGAATCTCAAGGAGAGCAGGCATCTCGCTCTCTATAAAACCCATGCGGTGCATACCAGTATCGAGTTTGATATGTACCGGATAATCGGTAAGGCCATTTTTATGTGCCTCACGTATGACATCGCTTAACATCTCAAGTGAATAAATTTCAGGTTCGAGATGGTAAGCAAACATAGCCTTATAGTTGACTACCTTAGGATTCATCACCATTATCGGCATGGTGATGCCATTATCTCGCAGGTCAATGCCTTCGTCGAGAACTGCTACAGCTAAATAGGCTGCCCCGGCATCTTGAAGCGTTTTAGCAATCTCGCGACTGCCGGCACCATAACCTGAAGCTTTGACCATACATATCACACCTGTACCTTGTGGCACTTGACGTCTGAAATAATTGTAATTCTTAGTTATAGCATCAAGGTTAACTTCCAGTACAGTTTCATGTGTACGCGCCTCAAGCATTTGTGAGATGCGGTTAAACTCAAAATCTGGAGCACCCTTAATCAATATGATTTCCCGATCAAAATCTGATGGACTGAGATGTTTCATCAGACTGTCGGTCGAGTCAAAAAAGAGGGAATCTTGAGAAAAGAGATTTTTGTGACGGCTTAGTCCTGGCCCTACCCCTATAAACCGTTTCACTCCTGCACGTTTAACCAATTCAGCCATAGCATTGTATAAAGTAGAATCGGAGGCTTCATGACGTGGGTCACTAATTATGAGAGTCAGTCTCTGTGAGGGCATGGCACGACGTAATACGAAATCAAGCGCTGGAGCTAAGGAAGAGAAATCACTGGTGTAACTATCATAAACTATTGAGCAGCCATTGACGCCTTCTGATACATTGAGACGTGTATCAAGATGTCGGAGAGTTTCGAAACTCTTTGCAGCAACTTCAGGAGCTACTCCACTGACCAGCATAAAAGCAAGAGCGTTACTCATATTCTCTATATCTGCACTATTGCGTAGCGGTACAGAGAGAGAGTATTGTCTGCCGTTAAAAGTAAATGATAAACTGACTGGTTTCCCATCAGGTATGGTGGGAAGTTCCGGACAATTAATGAAGAGCCATGCCGAGGGGTCGGTAAGTGACCATCCATAGCGTTTTTTGTCAGCAGGGAGTGTATTTACAAATTTGGCTATTAAGGGAGTGTCTGCTGGAAAAATTACTGTTGTACATGAAGGTGTTAAAGCCAGACTTATTTTTTCGATTGCTTTCTCAGCCTGAGATTCAAATCCTTCTTCATGTTCACGACCTATATTAGTTAGTATTAGAATATCGGGATTTATAATATCACGTAGTTTTTCCATATCACCCCTTGTTGAGATACCGACTTCGATTATAGCCAGTTCACTGTCAGGTCTTATGTTCCATAACGAGAGCGGCACACCTATCTGCGAATTGAAACTTCTTGGACTGCGTGAAATATTATTCAAAGGCTCCATGAGCTGAAAAATCCATTCTTTTAGAGTAGTTTTACCACGACTACCGGTTATTGCCGTAACGACGCCTTTGAAACGTTTACGACATGATTTCCCTATCTGTTGTAAAGCTTGCAATGTATCTGGTACGATGAGAAAGCATACCTCAGGCGGTATGGGTAACATATCGTCAGGAATATGGTCCACTACAAAATTACGTACCCCACGGTTATAAAGGTCTCTGATAAAGCGGTGTCCATCATCTGCTTTGGTATGTAGGGCAAAAAACAATGTGTTTTCTGATGAATTGAGGGTACGCGAGTCGTGAGCCAGTTGGTCTACACGACGTTCTGCGTGTTCCGATACCGACAGTCCGAGCCAGTTGGCTATTTCTCCGATGGTAGATGACATAAGCTTTATAAGTAGCTCTTAAAAATTAAACGATATATATTTCTTAAGTAGACCTT
>CAYNUE010000011.1:0-58584 GCA_964400325.1 uncultured Sangeribacter sp.
TTTAATTGGCTATGTTAGTAAAGACAGGGAGTGGCATACGTATGCCACTCCCTGTCTTTACTAACATAGCCAATTAAATTGTTTTCTTTCGGAAGCAGAGAAGCCATAGCAGCATCACGACGAAGGCGTAGGCTGCGAAGATGCACCACGGGTATAGCCAGTCACCCATGAACAGACGCATGGTGACTCCTGTGTCTGTTGAAGTTACCATTTGCCATTGGCACCATTTGTTGACTATGGCTCCGGCGGCAAGAGTGCCGAAAGTAGCACCGATACCATTGCTCATGAACATCATGAGGCCTTGGGCAAAACCTTTCATATCAGCTGGTGCAACTTGCTGTATGTACAAGTGACCTGCTATCGTAATAAAATTGAAAGCCAAACCGTATGTCAGCATTGACCCTATGAGTAGCCATAAACCGTCACCTGGATTTCCGATACCGAGCATGAGGAATCTGAGAGCCCATGCGAAAAGACCTACGGCATAAATTGTTCGTATTCCACTTCGCTTTAGGCCTACTCCGACTAAAAGGATACAGATTGCTTCGGATATTTGCGACAGGGAGAAAAGCATGGTGGCGTTGCCGGAAGCTAATGACTCAGCATACTCTTTGATGCCTGAAAAATGGGTGATGAATGGTGTGACAAAACCGTTTGAAATCTGTAGACAGACACCGGAAAGTATTACAAATATTAGAAATACAGTAATCTCCTGTTTGCCGAACATTATCTTTAAGGCCTTTCTCAGTGGAGTTTTTACCGTAGCTTGTAAATCGGATTTTACCGACTTGAAAGCAGGTAGGGTAAAAGTATATAAAGCGGTCAGTAGACCCATTATACTGCTGCACAATAACTGCATGGCATTATATTGGAATCTCAGGTGAGCGGTATCTTCCTTATCGCTGAAAGCAAACCCAAGTTCACCGTTATTCCAATAGGCTGAATTGACAAACCACATTGCCAACACAAAACCTATTGTGCCCCAAATCCTGATAGTCGGAAATGATGTTACCGTGCTATGACCACTTTGTGTAAGAAGACCGAATGTCGTAGTATTAGCTAATGCCATGGTCGGCATATAGAGTGCTAAGAAGAGAAGATACAGGGGATAAAATACCTTAAATTCCAGGTGTGGGTGGGTCATGCCATATCGCCACATCAGAAACATGATGATTGCTGCCGATAGGTGACAAAAGCTCAAAAGTCTCTCAGGACGTCCTGTGCGGTCGGCAAGACGTCCCAAAAGAGAGGGTGTAATGATTGATACCAATCCTATAGCTGCATAGAACCAAGCTATGTTGCTACCTAATCCTCCAGCTCCGAGAAATTGTCCAAGACATGGTAGATAACATCCCCATATACTGAACTGAAGGAAATAGAGCAACGACAGACGTGATTTCATATATGTATCTTACTGTATCAGTATTTCAGATAATCAGAACTTAAATTCCACACCACCCATAATGGTAGTTCCTGGCATTGGACAACCGTATATTATCTGGTAATACTTATTTGTGATATTATCGACTTTTACTGATAGAGTCACAGGCACTGTCGTGCCAAGTGTGTAAGCAGCACGGAGATTAAGCAAGGAATAGCTCTCTGTTGAGCCATTTGGGTTTCCATTCTTCATGCTCCAGATACTCATTTCCTCAAGAGTAAAGCTGAAATCACCGGGTGAATAGGTGACTTCGGCATTAAGCTTGTTCTTGGGGGAGTAGAGATTGTCTGAATCGGTGTGAAGATATGACCATGATGCACCTGCCTGGAGATTCGAGAGGATATTATAAGCAGCTTCAAATTCAAATCCTTTATTATGGAATTTACCGGTGTTGACATTGCGTGGACGTCCGTCAACCCGCACCGTCTGAATCATATTCTTTCCATCAATATAGAAAACAGCAGCACCTAACATCAGTCTGTAATCCAGAAAATGCTGACGGTAACTTATCTCATAGTTAAGCATATACTCCGGTTTGAGGTCTGGATTTGCTGGCGGATAGAGATATAATTCGCGGATATTGGGTGAACGGAATCCCTTGCTGAAAGAAGCTTTTATCTGAGATGTCTGACTTGGTTTAACAATAAGTCCGGCTTGTGGAACCCATACATTACCATAGGTGGAACCATGCTGGAGCCTTACGCCACCGTTAATATTAAGAATGTCATTGAAGAATCCCTGTTGCATCATGACATATCCAGCCACTTCGTTGACATGGTGTTCTGCTTCCGAAGTACGGATATTGACATCTTCTTTGTTAGTGTTCCAGACATGACCACCCCAGTGCTGGAAATCAATTCCCGCCGATAATGTATTTTCTGTCCAGAGATAGAATGATTCGTAGGCTGTAAAGCCCATATTATAGTCAGTGGAATTAAACAGATAATCGCGCGGTGTTTCACCCGGTGTGTTGCCATCATCAACTTTATTTCGTCCCCAGTTGATGTAACCTTGTATGCCACCGTCATATTTAGTGTACATATTCTTCACATACACACCGCCCGTACCTCGGAATATATCAGTCCACATGTTTTCAAGTGGGTCTTGCAGCGTACCGGGATTATTGGCGTGAGTCTGGGTCATATCTAACATACCGGCAACGCTCCAATGATTTGAAGCTGCATATTTAAGCTGTACAAATTCATTAGCCAACCAGAAGGCGCTGCCGGCACGATTACCGTTGCTTCGGTCGAGCTGTCCTGAGAGTGTTGCAGAGAATTTATCTTTCTTGTATCCAGAAGATAGAGCAAACTTCTGTGTGTTGAAAGAGCCAAACATTGCACGGGCACGTCCAGTGAGGCCGTTTTGCCTTTGTGTACGAGTGACAAGATTTATAGACCCACCCATTGCGTTTGAGCCGTAAAGTAGTGAAGACGGGCCTTTGACTACTTCGACTCTTTCTACACCGTTTGCAACGTATGTGTCAGCAAGGCTATGACCAAATACTCCGGCCCACTGGGGTTGACCGTCAATCATGAACAGCACCTTATTACCCTGTCCTACGCCACGTATATTTACCTCGCCTGCACTGCCCCCGGAAACACCGTATCCTGCGAATCCACGTTCTGTAACAAACAGGCCCGGTACCTTAGTTACAAGCACAGGCAGTAATGAGCTTTCTCCAGAATCTTCTATCTGAGATGCAGTGACCTGTGTAACATTAAGAGGAATGAGTTCGGGATTAGTCTTTAAGGGTGCGCTTACAATTACTTCTTCAAGTTTCACTGTATCGCGTGGTATTTCAGTAGCCGCCATTCCCACAGCCGTCATAGCAAAAGGTATAAGTGTCCACAGTTGTCTGTTCATGATTTCGAGATTTTAGTTTATAGTTCGGCAAAGTTAATAAAATAATTTTACTGTTTAGTGTATTTTAGTTAATTTTGCTACATAATAAACTAAATATTACTTTACGAATCATGACCCAATCTGAAATAGATTTTTTTGATAATCTCGCTCCTTCTTGGGATGCTAATGAAGTCCGCTCAACTCCTGAGAGAATAAAGAGTATTCTTGGCAAACTGCCTATAGGAAAAGGTATGAATGTGCTTGACCTTGGCACAGGAACAGGAGTGCTTGTACCATATCTAAGTGAAACCGTAGGTTCAGAGGGTCATGTTACAGCAATAGACCTCTCTGAGGGAATGCTCACTATAGCAAAACAGAAATATGGTGACCTTAAAAATGTGAGTTTTTTGAAGATAGATTTTGAAGAGGAGCAAATTCCAGGTGTCTATGATGTAGTAATGCTATATTCGGTTTATCCTCACTTACACGCTCCGGTAGATACTATGGAGTGGCTGTTCAAAATGAATATAAAGACGGGTGGTGTCATAATCATCGCATTTCCGTCCGACGAAAAGTTTATCAACAATATTCATCACGAACGGAAGTCAGAAAGCGATCACCTTCTACCGGCTCACACGCTGGCTGATATGATTAATAGCTGGGGTTTTTGTGCTTCAGTGACAGCTGCCACAGCTGATGAATACATTATAGAAGTTAGAGCTAGCCAATAGTCAGATCCTTAATTACTTGTCTTATGCCATTCCGAATGTAGGCAGTATGGATCTTTATGATAGCTATGGGATCAATGCGGCCCAGAGAGTATAAGCGCGAACTGTAGTGAAGAAAGGCATATATCTTACCACGAAAGTAACCTTTCGGTCGCTTTGATACCGTTTGTACTCCACGTCCGAAATTACCTTCACGTACAACAAAAGAAAGTATCAGCTCGGCTTTACGTCTGAATCGAGGGGTGTACATAGGACATTCCTCCTTCGGTAATCCTAAGTAATCTACGGCAATAGGTGTGAAGATTTTCCAGGATTTCAACAGATGGAATTTCTTCAGTAACTTTTCCAATTCTTGTCGGTCGATGTTGTTGGCGTTGGTATGCAGCAATCTGGACCAGTCGCATAATTGTCTTAGGCCAACGCCCCCACAAAGGAAGTGATGGTACATGTGTGTGAACGAGAATATAACATCGAATAGCGGCGTTGGTACAGCAACGGTTTCTCCTCCGAGAGATATTGATTGGCGTCCCGAGGTAAGTTGTGGTGGACACCATTGATTAAACAGCTTATTAATATTATGTGATATGAGCTTTACAGCATTTTTGTGAAGCTCTATTTTAACTCCCCTGAGTGTACAACCATAATGTTTCATCTCAGGAAGGAATTTGTATTCGCTTTCCCAACCATAACGTCGGGATGCCTCGTAAGCCGCCCTGTAGTTGTCGGGACCTACATATATGTCGATGTCTCCGCATTGCCTCAGAGTCGGCTCTGGATAGGTGCTTGCATAAGCTTGGCCTTTGAGAAGGATAGGGGAAATACCTGCTTCTGAGAGCCGTGCGAAACTCTCTGCCACACAACTGTCAAGCAGGGCGTGGGTATGTCGGTTGCGTTCTATAAGCGCATAACCCTTGTGTAGCCATTCCTTAGGAGGCCGAAGTTCTGCAGGAAGCGTTATGGCACCCTTCACTGCAAGCGGTCCTACAGTCTGAAGCATGGCAAGTCTACCGATTTCGTTCCAAGCTGTCGAAACACCAGTAAATGGTTCTGTGTCGGTGGCTGTGTCCCAAATTGCTGCTCGGACAAGCGCCAAAAGTTGCCCTACGGTGGAGGGGTGTACTATTTCATTGATAATCATCTCAATTTCAAAGTATCGTCATACTCGTTCGGATTCCCCGTGAGTTATGTCACAGCCAAGTGAGATATTTCACTCTACTACTTTTATTTCCTGCCACTTACTCACAAGAGCCGTTACATCGGCTTGTGCTTCCTCAGATGTAACATCATACTCCTTACACAGATGTCCGGCAAGCGACTCAATAGTGAACTCGCCCATATAGCGGGCTTGTTGCCACAGCCAGGCTGCTGTTTCGTTCAGCACAAGGAGTTTGCCGAAGTCTACGGCATCGAGTCCTTCGCCTATAATCACTGTCTCACCGCATACATCGCGTAGCACAAATCCGTCTTTCAGTCTCATAATCTATTGTAAATCGCTAATAAATACTTCCTGACAGGGAGTAACCTGTACCAGAACCTGCTCATACACCGCCGCCATGTCAGGTAAAGGGAATGTTTTTTCCCATCGGGCGTCACCACATGGGTTGCAATAGCCTTTATATCGCCTGCAGTACAATGCTCCACAGCCTTCAAGTTTCCGTCACCCATCAATGTGATGCGCTCTCCGTCAATACTGATGATGCGGTGCAATACATATCGACATCCATCAACCCATGCCAGCACCACATCTCCTACAGCGTTAAGCGAGGGTGCCTTATACAGTATCACGCTGTCACGGCCTCCGGTAATGAAAGGCAGCATACTTCTTCCATTTACTGGTAAGGTGACACTGACGTCGTCGGCTACCAAGCGGAGTACCTCTTCTATGATTTTTTCGTTGGTCATTATATAGAGGTAGTTACTGTCAAGGCACATAGTTCAGCCGCTTCCATGTCAGGCAGACATTCCAAATACCAAACAGGCACGTTTTTCGCTATCTGTTGCTCAGTCTCATGCAGTCCGTCGGCTATCTTAGGGTTCCAGCGCGTACCGCTGATGCTCGATATCAAAGCTGCGTAAGCGTGGATGCCTCTAAGACGGCCTATCTTGTTGAACGGAGCCTGCCTTAGCTTCACTATCCCGCCTAACGGATAGCTTTCGTTACGGTAGCATGGAGTTTTACCGCTCCATGGACTTCCATAGACCATGATAATGCCTTCACTGTTCACACGCACCACGGGATTGTCGTCGTTCACGAGTTGTGTACCTGCGATATGCTGAAGCCACAGTCGAGCATGTGTACTTTTTCCTGTGCCGCTCGGCCCGAGGAACATGTATCCATGCCCTCCGTAACTCACCACTGCGGCGTGGAACAGAAGCGTCTTTTCACGGGCTGTCGACAACGCATACATTATCATCAACGCATTATCGACAGCGAGTTTGGTATATTGCCCTGTGGTAATGAGTGTAGCTTCGCGGTAATTCTCCGTACACAACAGCCACCCTGCCGTAGTGTCTACCAAGCTGAATTCTAACATATTCCGACCGTCTGCTATCTTGCTAAATACTATTGTCTGACCTTCATCTTCTTGCCGTATAATCTCTGTACTGTCCGGTGGTATGGTATCAGTAGATATATCAATGACAAATGCGCAATGCTCGGTTTCAGGAAAATCTGCGGTGGCAAATGGCTCATAGTTTTCCATCAGCTTCTGATATTCACCTTCTGCTGTCACTCGGAACCGATGACCTCCTACCTCATAGCATTTCGTCTCTTTCATACGTTGAATCGCAGTGTAGTTGTTGCATTTTATAGAGAAGGCGTGCGGTGTGGCTACCGGCACGCCTTTCATTCATCGAAAATCTTGTTCGCTTAGTTAAATGGCATGTCCCAGCCCCTATCACCAAAGGGGTAACTGCTATCGAGGATAGGTTCGAGTTCCACTTCTACCACTGTGAGCTCGGGCTTTATGTACGGTTTTTTTATTTCTTCCATTGTATCGTGTATTTTAATTACTATTCGTTTGTTTGTTTCAACGTGCGGTGTTAACGGTCTTTTGGCCGTTCTTTATCACAATACCTCTGTAACTGTTGCCGACGCGTTGACCATTTAGATTGTAGACAGGGGTATCAGTGCTCTGGTCATCGCTTTCGATGCCAATGAGTCCTGTTGTATCTTCGCCACCGAGATTAACTTTTAGTCGGGCGGGAGCGTTAGCGGCAGCAGATGTCATCGGAAGTTTATAATATGCGCGACCGGCATCAACCGAGGCACCCTCCATGGCATAATAGAATGAATCCTGAGCCCATCCGTAGTACAGCTTCTGAGCCTCTTCATCGGCTGTGAATACCCTCTTTGCATACACGCCGTTGAGTCCGTCGGTCTCAGTATCCTCAGGGGTTGCTAACACCTCTACATTCTCAATCGTGATTCCGGAGGTTAAATCTGAATTGGGCTGGAACATATAAGGAGTGTTTGCTGTGGTATAGGACTCTTCCCATTTACTGAACGAAATTGTATCGCCGGTATCGTTAAGTTCTCCGCCTGTATAGAATGTGCCGTATGCTGCTGCATCCATAGCAAACGGCATGTAAAGGGTATAGGGCAGACCTTCGGTAAAGCTACGGTTGATTGTGACTGTGTTGGCTGAGAACGGATAGGGCAATTTGAGCAGAAGCTGGTTGTTAGGAGTATCTCCATAGTTGATGACGAAATTCTCGCATGTATTACCGACGATGATATTATCCAAGCCCTCTGTATTCGGAGTAGTTTCTGGCAAATATACCACAGCATTTCTACTTATTTGCTCTTTAACAACTTCTACAAAGTCATAGACCTTACCTTGGGATATATCCAGAAGTCTTAGATTGTCGCACCCGGTAAACATGTCCGTTGAAGTGATGATTCTAGTGGTAATAAATTTTGTCAAGAAGATTGTCGTCAAGTTACTGCAGCCAGAAAATATAGATTGCATATTAACCATATCGTCACTATAGCAATTTCTTAAGTCAATTGTGGTTAGGCTGGTGCAATTGGCGAACATAAAACTCATATCAAGAATGCACGTAGGTTTGAAATTACTCAAATCAAGGGATGTTAGGCTAGTGCACCCTTCGAACATTCGCTTCATATATCCTAAGCTTGAATTGTCGAAATTACTCAAATCGAGAGATGTCAGGCTACTGCAACCAAAAAACATATAGCTCATACTTGTGACTTCAGAGGTATCCAGAAATTTTAAATTTACTATAGACTCCAATGCAGTAAAATTGTAAAACCAATCGGAACATCTCTTAGGTGTAACAGAATTGAAAGATTCATCAAACACTACTTTAGTTGCATTTACAGCATCTCCGTCTATCCAGGCTGGATTAACATACTCAGCTGTTAAAGATACTTCATATACAACTGAGATTTCTTCACCGGTTGGGAGTAATTCTCCGGCAGTCAATTCTGTATCGGACGTCAGAAAATGGAGTGACTTGTCGCCACTGCAGTAGACTGCATAAGGTGTTGCTGCTCTCATGCCGGAAGCGAGCATCAGGAGGGTAGCAAGGAGGAATAGAATTTTGTGTTTCATTGTGACTCTCTTTTCCGCAACTTTTTTGGTTGATATCAATCAGTGGCCCTTATGCAAAAAAACATGCTGTCAGGATATTAATAATGGTGGATACTCACAATGCTTGGTGTTACGGCTTTCCAATCGAGCAAGTCCACAATAAAACGCAAAGTTACTAAAAATTTGAAATTTACAAAAAAATAATAACTTTTGCACACGATATCTTTCATTCTATATCTCGTAAATCTACGTAATTGTTAAATTTAACATTTAAAGATACTTGGATTTTACATCTGTTTTGATTTACAAGACTTTTTATCTATGCAATATCCTAAACCGATTTTGGTTGACTGTCAGGAGGAGCTAACCCTGATAAAAGTTGACTCGATTTATACTATCCCTGAAGGGAGTTGACTTTCGTTTTTTATCCCTGGTATTGGTTGACTGAAGAGTATAGGGTAAAAGGAGGCTCAGCCTATCCCTTACGGAAGTTGACTTTTAAATTCTGTGTTTCAGTTCCCGTATAGTTCTGTGTTCCCCTTGTGCGACGTTCCAGGTGAGCAAAGCGAACCGTTCAGTGTCGTTCCCATTCCTCTTTTCCTTGCGAGTATTAGAACCGATAGGGGAGTTCATATAAAGGAATATTGGTTATCCAATCCTGTTCTTTAAAATTAAGAAGGGAAAACCTTAGTCCTGTCAGCCCTGGGTTATTTTTGATATATTGGGCTATCGACTTTCCATGCACATTTTTTGATGCCTTCACTTCAATAGGATATACTTTCTCCCCTTTCTGGATGGCAAAGTCTATTTCCGCTGGAGTGGAATCGTTAGTCCAATAATATAGGGAATAACCAGCTGCGACAAGCTGTTGAGCAACATATTGTTCCGTAAGCATTCCTTTAAATTCCGTCAAAGTCTCTCCCTTGTCAACTATAATGGAAGCAGGCACTTCTGCCATACATCCAAGAAGACCTATATCTACAAAAAAAAGTTTGAAAGCCGTGAACTCTTCGTAAAATTTCAACGGAATAGCTATTTTTGACACTCTGCTGACTTTATATACCAGGCCTGCATCCTGAAGCCATTGAATGGCAATTTCAAAGTCGGCCGCCCGTCCTCCCTTTTTTGCTGCCCCGTAGATAAACCTTCGGTTTTCCTTTGCCAGTTGCGAGGGCATGCTGTCAAGGACTTGGGCTATTCTTACCGCCTCTGTCTTTGTGGTATGCTTGATTGTATCCCTGTGGTAAGCAGCTATAATGGCACGTTGAATATCTCTTACTCGGTTAAGATTCATCTCCAATGCAAAAGACAAGACGGCCTCAGGCATTCCTCCTATGAAATAATACTGAAATAGATAATCAGTCAACCTCTCTGAAAAAGCCATAATGAGGCTTTGATCTTTCGTAGCAACGATATCAGATAGATTTTTCTGCCCTATCCCTAACAGGAATTCTTCGAAATCCATAGGATATATATTAAGTATGTCAACCTTCCCGACTGGAAACGATTCCTTATGGGATAAGGCCACTCCCAACAGGGAACCTGCGGCCATCACATGATAACCCGAAGCGTTCTCGCAGAAGTATTTCAGACAGTGAAGGCCTCGCTGAGCCTCCTGAATTTCATCTAATATTATGAGGGTCTTTTCTTTAGTGACAGTTTCTCCGGAGATGGCTTGTAGACCAAGTATGATTCTCGGGATATCATAATCAGAAAGAAATAATTGTTGCGCAAGTGGTTCGGTATCACAGTTTATGTAGACAATGTTTTCGTATTCACGAGTACCGAATTCCTTCATAAGCCAAGTCTTTCCTACTTGTCGTGCGCCAAGCAGAAGCAAGGGTTTTCGGGTCTCGGAATTTTTCCATTCCAACATTTTTTTATAAGCTTTCCTATACATCTTCTATAACTCATTGATTCTCTACAAAACTACATAAAACTGATGATAAAAACAAGCAAAACATACACAAATCATACGATTCAAATTGACTAAATACACGCAAATACTATGATGCATTTGCGGTCTCACCCTCCCCACGTAATCATATGTGGAAACGACCGTATGTAAATTAGAGATTAACCTGACCGATAAGTTTTTCTGTGTTGAAGGCTTATAAAATTAATATTGAATACCGTTTTTGACAAGAAGTTCTTTTAATCGCAAGTTTTCCATGCGTAGTTTGTCGATTTCGTCACGCAAATCATCTACACGTTCAGAGAGCCTGTCGTTGCGTTTGGTCAGAAAGTCAATACGTGCAAGCGTATCAGCGTCCTGAGTAGAGTGAGTTTTTTCACGCTGATGTGCGAGTTCATGAAAGTGGTTAAGCAATTGGGTCAGAGAGTCACTTGAGTCCGTAATGTGAGTGTGTGGAGGAACTGTATTTTCCGTAGTTTCTTCAATCACATATTCATCCAGCTTGTCAAGCTCAAAAATCTCTTTAATTTTTTCCAACTTTTCCTCCGGCATACGGCTACGTCCATTCTCTATCGCTGATAGAAAACTCGGACGTACCTGTAGCAGCTCAGCGAGTTCTCGCTGACTCATTCCAGCCCTTTTACGCAACCTGACAAAATCGATTCTGCTCATAAATTCCTTTATTTGATATGAGAGAGGATTAATTTCCAACAAATTTATCTGTTTTTCATATTGGCTCCAAACAGTCCATTCCCACTACCTGCAATATAGGCTCGCCGAGAGCCTTTTCAATCTGGGCGATGGTTTCGATGGTGAAATTGTGTGTCCCTCGCATCCATTTGCTTATTTCTGATTCCTTCTTGTCAAGGATAGAAGCAAGATCCTTCTGCTTCATCCCCCTGTTCTGAAGTATATCGTGAATCCTATTAACAATAAGAAATGACAGATTCACCTTTCTCCTTATCTCGGGCGATACATGAGCGCGACGAGATTCTATTATGCTATTTCTTTTCATCGCGAGTAAAATTTAAGTTTCCAATTATTTCTTTGTCAACCAAGTACAGAGTACCGTTGGCTAAGCGCGAAGCGATAAAGCGACTGGTATTCATCAATGTTTCCACATAATCGGATAGTGTTTCGCTTTCTTGCCACGTGGCACATTCTTTAACTCCTCCGTTTCCAAAAATCAGAATCTTGTCAGAAAGGCGGATACAATAGAGTCGTAGATTGCTTGTTTCAATAGGTATCGCACTGACTCCATCCCCAAATTTTCCTTCATATCTGAAATATCTTTCCAATGCACCTGTTTCCCCGATTTTATCAAGCCACGCAATGATAGTGTCCACATCTTCATCATAAGGAGAACCCAAAGGGAACTTTTCAAAGAAACGCTCCAATTCCGAAAGGTCCTCCTCATTAAGATGAATACTGTAAAAATTCACAGCATCATGCTCCTCAATCAATTCTATGGAATACTTGCGTGTCATACTTAACTTTTAAATTAACTTTACAAAGTTAATGGATCTCTTTCGTATAAACAAATAAATTCATTTAAAAGTTAAGAAAAAATTAAAACTGACCTTCCCTGAAAAGCATTGACAGATTTGAGGGCGATTAACTAATGTTGTTTACATGCTCAGAGGCGTTCAACCAATTTGCTTTACATTTCTTTGTTTCGTTAACTAAAACGGTTTACATCTACAGAAGAAAGCTTCTTATCTTAGTGGAGATACCTTACTGATTGCAAAAAGGAGTCGCCCCGCAGGACGACTCCCGATGCCTTTCGGCAACCAGTATAGGCGCAGTCTTGTTATTGACGCGTTACACCTCAGTAGATAATTACAGTTTATAAAATTAATTTGCTATGATGTACTTCATACCATTAATAATATAGACACCAGATTTAAGTTTATCTTTAATTTTATGCCAAAATTCATTATGATATAAAATAGCACCCTATAAATAAGAAACAGACACTTTAGCACTATCTTCAATTACAATCATATCTACCGATGTGAGTATCGAATAATGTCCATAAATTTCAACGTCGTGAGCTGGCATCGTCTCGGGAATTTCATCATCCCAGCCATCAAACTTCATGCCTTCCGGCACAACGGGATCCGTGACTATAATAGGAGTGCCGAAATCCAATATCTCTGAATGATACAACACGTCGTTAAGATAAAGACTTAGACAGTATGAGTTAACGCTAAATGATCCATTTACTGTTAAATCATGAGCAGGCATCGTCTCAGGCAGACCTAACCATCCGGAGAAAGTGTATCCTTCCTCAGTAGGGGAAAGCTCTGGGACTATGACAGTACCAAATTCAATATCTTCCTCACTGTAGATTTCTCCATCAAGAATATAGGTAAGCCTATAGGAATTGACAGTGTAGCTACCGAATATCTCGATGTCATGGGCAGGCATTGTCTCGGGTACATTTTCCCAACCAGAGAAGGTATATCCTTCTTTGAGCGGAGCTTTAGGAGTCCTAATTGGCTCACCGTAGAATATACATCTACAATCTATAAACTCTTCACCGATACGGAAGAATGCATTGTAACTATTACGTGTACATAAACCTTCAACTGTTACATCATGAGCTGGCATGGTCTTAGGTAAGCCTTTCCAGCCTTCGAAGAAATATCCTTCCTTTTCAGGTACCTCAGGAACAATTACAGTTCCGAACTCGACCTCCATTTCCTTGTATACTTCTCCGTCAAGAATATAGGTAAGCCTGTAGGAATTGACAGTGTAGCTACCGAATATCTCGATGTCATGAGCAGGCATTGTCTCAGGAACACCTTGCCAGCCTTCGAAGGTATAACCTTCCTTGACCGGAGCTTCGGGTACAGTGACAGGAGCTCCAAAATCGATTGTCTTAGTTTCGATAACCTCCTCACCGATACGGAACACGGCAAGGTAACTGTTGAGCGAGAAGGTACCCTCCGCAGTCACATCGTGGTCAGGCATCGTCTCGGGCAGTCCGGTCCAGCCTGAGAAAGTGTATCCCTCCTTGGTGGGAGCAGTCTCGGGAACTATGACGGCACCGACCTCGATTTCCACTACCTTGTATACTTCTCCGTCAAGAAGGTATGTGAGCTTGTAGAGTTTGGCTGTATCGAGAATGTAGGTACCTGTTATCTCAATGTCATGTGCAGGCATTGTCTCTGGAACACCCTGCCAGCCACTGAAGGTATAACCTTCCTTCTGAGGTACTTCAGGAGTCACTACGGCGGCACCATACTCCAGGGTCATGGTCTTGAACACCTCACTGTCGAGTCTGAACACCGCGGTGTAGGTGTTGATGGTATAGCTGCCTGTTATCTCGATGTCATGTGCAGGCATCGTCTCGGGAACGCCCTGCCAGCCGCTGAATGTGTAACCTTCCTTGACCGGGGCTTCGGGTACAGTAACAGGAGCTCCAAAATCGATTGTCTTAGTTTCGATAACCTCCTCACCGATACGGAACACGGCAAGGTAACTGTTGAGCGAGAAGGTACCCTCCGCAGTCACATCGTGGTCAGGCATCGTCTCGGGCAGTCCGGTCCAGCCTGAGAAAGTGTATCCTTCCTTAGTAGGAGCGGCCTCCGGTACTATGACGGCACCGACCTCGATTTCCACTACCTTGTATACTTCTCCGTCGAGCAGGTAAGTGAGCTTGTGGAAGTTGGCTGTATCGGGAATGTAGCTGCCTGTTATCTCGATGTCATGGGCAGGCATTGTCTCGGGAACGCCCTGCCAGCCGCTGAAGGTATAACCTTCCTTCTGAGGCACTTCAGGAGCCACTACGGCGGCCCCATACTCCAGGGTCATGGTCTCGAACACCTCGCCGTCAAGTCTGAACACCGCGGTGTAGGTGTTGATGGTATAGCTGCCTGTTATCTCGATGTCATGTGCAGGCATCGTCTCGGGAACGCCCTGCCAGCCGCTGAATGTGTAACCTTCCTTGACCGGGGCTTCGGGTACAGTAACAGGAGCTCCAAAATCGATTGTCTTAGTTTCGATAACCTCCTCACCGATACGGAACACGGCAAGGTAACTGTTGAGCGAGAAGGTACCCTCCGCAGTCACATCGTGGTCAGGCATCGTCTCGGGCAGTCCGGTCCAGCCTGAGAAAGTGTATCCTTCCTTAGTAGGAGCGGCCTCCGGTACTATGACGGCACCGACCTCAACCTCCATTTCCTTGTATACTTCTCCGTCAAGCAGGTAAGTGAGCTTGTAGAGTTTGGCTGTATCGGGAATGTAGCTGCCTGTTATCTCGATGTCGTGGTCAGGCATCGTCTCGGGGACACCCTGCCAGCCGCTGAATGTGTAGCCTTCCTTCTGAGGCACTTCAGGAGTCACTACGGCGTCACCATACTCCAGAGTCATGGTCTCGAACACCTCACCGTCGAGTATGAACACCGCGGTGTAGGTGTTGATGGTGTAGCTGCCTGTTATCTCGATGTCATGGGCAGGCATCGTCTCAGGTACATCTTGCCAGCCGTCAAAAGTGTAACCTTCCTTGACAGGGGCCTCGGGAGCAACTACGGCGGTACCGTATTCCAGTGTCATGGTCTCGAACACCTCGCCGTCAAGTATGAACACCGCGGTGTAGGTGTTGATGGTGTAGCTGCCTGTTATCTCGATGTCATGGGCAGGCATCGTTTCGGGTACCTCCTGCCAGCCGTCGAAGGTGTAACCCTCCTTAACCGGGGCTTCGGGCACAGTAACAGGAGCTCCAAAATCGATTGTCTTAGTTTCAATAACTTCGTCATCTATTCTGAACACCGCCTGATAGGAGCTGATGTTGAAGGTACCTGAAACAGTTACATCATGAGCCGGCATGGTTGTGGGTAAATTATCCCAACCAGAAAAAGTGTATCCTTCTTTTTCAGGAAGAATTTCCGGAGTGATTTCTGTACCGAAATCAATATCATATTCTTTATAAATTACCTCATCAAGAATATAGGTAAGTTTATATGTATTGACACTAAACAGAGCCTCCAAAGTGATATTGCCGGTAACTACAATAGTTCGCGGATTTTCAGTAACATCGTCTGACCACTTATTAAAATGGTAACCTTCGGTAGGAATAGCAGTAATAACTAACTCTGTACCTTCAAGGATTCTACCACCTTCAGGATTTATACTGCCACCTTCCCCAGCATTCAGATTTACATCAAAATATTGGATGATTTCTATTACATAAGGATCTGAAGGGTAGCCTAATCTGGCGTTAGATTCAAATTGAAATGAAACTCCGTCTATAGGCTGAATTTCTTCAGTAGTTTTATTGTAATATTTGAATGTCATGATTTCACCTGCCTCTTGATTGCTACGGGCACGTATATAAAGACATTCTCTTCCATCACCTAATGATAAAACTTCAGCCACGCCTCGGCATTGGTCGCCAGAGAATACTGCTACATCATATTTAGAATAGTCCATCTTGCCATCAGGAAACTTTATGTCAAGATAGAGGCTCATGTCATACCGGTAATCACTTGGATTGACCGTCCAGGGAGCCGTAGCAGAAGCTACGACCCCTGTCAGGACAATCAGTAAAAAAGTAATTATCAATTTCCGGTATCTGATAATTGAATTCTTCATTTACTGTCTTGATTTATCTTAACGTACTGCGATTTTATGGTAGGTATACTCGCCGTTACCGTTGACTATAACTACATATACTCCTGTAGTCAATGTTGATATTCTTATACCGGATTCTGAAACTTTAGTTTTATGTAAGAGTTTCTGACCGTCGAGGCTATATATATCTACAAAATCAATATCGTCTGCAGTAATACCTGTGATACGGAGCATGTCTCCCTCTATCGAGATTCTGATATTACCCTCATATTTCACACTATTAATACCACTTTGATTATTGATTGTGATAACATACGGATTAAATATATCTCCAACCACTGTTTCACTGAAGATAAGCGAGGTATCATTACCAAAGGTTGTCTCTCCGTCAACATCAGTAATTTGGAAAATAATTTCATCACCAGCCTTACCATAGATATTCATCATTACAAGGCCATTGACCACACGTCCTATACCGCGACATTCCGTTTCACAGAATGCTGCTACCTGATAATCTTCATTGTCAAGTGTTGAACCGTCTGTTGCCATTAATGTAGCTATAACTGGCATAATTGATTCATACTTATGAATATCAAGTACTAACGGAAGTTTTTCCGATATGCCTGGAACATGCATAGCAGCAGCGCTCGAAACTATAGAAGTATTATAAATCACTTTCTTGGGTGATTGACTCTGATACATATATCCCATGCCTGGAGACATTGTTTCAAGAGTGCCTATCCATTTCTCACCATCAAATTGGGCAAAACCATTTTGACCAACAACAATATCAAGTGTTTCAACTTTTGTAGTTGCAAGAGCCTCATCAACTGTCATAGTTTGGTTTACAGGATAGCTAAGCCAGTTCCAGCCAGTTGCGAGAGTAAGCGGAGTAGTCGGATTCCATGCTATATCACTCAGGCGCTTACGTGCCGTAGCTGCTGTAGTTTGGACTTTGTAACTTTCTGCAGCAGAGAGTTCTGTCAAAGTACCGATCATTCCAAGCTCTGGGTCTCGTATTACCTCCTTAGTCTGACTCAAGATACGTGATATACTTTCATCAGCAGAAAGATCAGAGGGTACGATTGCATTTTCAAAATTATGCGAAATCCAAGTCCAGCCTTCGGCCAACTGGAAATCCATATCTGAATGCTTGATAGTGTAATTAAACTCTACAGTTTCAGATACATCATCAGCACCCGTACCTACAGAAGTCATCGCAAGAATCTTGGTGTCCTCATTGATGACAATGGGCACAGTATACTTGCGGCGTGTACCGTTCTCGTCACATGGACATGACCCATCGGTAGTGAAATATATGATACCGTCTTTTGATTCAGTAGTCAATTCTATTTTAGTTCCACTGTAAACAACGGTACCGCTTGCACGCGAAGCCTTAGGAGCTTCGGCAGTAATAAATTCAGTCACTACGTCTACTTCACATTCTCCTGTGACTGTTACATCATCTATACTGAAAGTCAGTTGGGTATGTCCTGGAAGATCGCCTTTGACAATTACAATAGCTTTACCTTCTTCATCAATAGTAGCTTCGGTTATATCAATCGAAGTAATAAGGTCGGAAGAAGTAGCAATGTGTAGAGTACGGCCTACAGCTGCTTCATAGGGTAATGCAGAAATTATAACTTCTTTCTCTCCACCGTAGAGCACCTTCACATCATCAGCGACTATAGCCTGAACCTCTTTCTCAATATCCAGTACTTGTGAGAAGGTTTCGGTCATAGGTATGCCGGCGTAAGAAAGTACATTGCGACTTACAGTCACACGTATCTCTCCTGTATTAACACTTAAAGATTCTTCGGGTACAAAACGTACACGCGATGCATAGCGAACTGCATTCAAATCTTCTTCATTTGCATATTCATCAGCAAGTGACGAGTCAACGAAGCGTATCTCTCCTTTCAGTTTCTCTCCGTTAGCTGTTACATAGATATTATCAGTTGTAAGAGTTGACAAATCCATAAACTTATCAAACTGTACTTCAACACCTTCTTCGTATGCACGTGCTTCAGTAACTTCCGGCTGCTTGTTCTGAACTATACCAATATTTACGTCAAGTTGTGGCGGAGGCACAGGAAGCCATTCACTGTGAGTGGTAACATAACCGTCTTTCTCAAACTTAACCTGCCACATACCCTGTGGTACGTCCCATTGGTACATACCGTTTTCATCAGTAAAGAGCGGATTCTTCTGCGCATACTCTTCGGCATTCCAAAGAACGATTTCCTCATACGGATCCCCGTACATATCTTCTTTGGTTTCCTTGTAGTATATTGAGGCTTGAACACCTTCCACACGGTTTGTTGGAACAGCTTCGTAAACAAATCCAGATGGGTCTATTTGAACATCATCGTTAGGGGCGCCAGAGCCATTGCCTCCACCACCAGAGCCATTGCCTCCACCACCTGAGTCACTACTTCCGCCATTCCCACCATCACCAATAGGTGGAATAGGGCATGGAGGCATTCCAGGATCACCACAATTCTTGTTACATTTTAGATTAGTGCGTTCGGAGTTTAATTTGTTAAAACTTATTCTTGATTCGTTTTTAACTTCATTGAATATCCGGTTAGCAGTATTTTTTATAAATTCAGCAACCAGACCTCCAATCGTTTTCATTACGAACTTAGCGGCTTTATTGAAAGCACAGTAGCCTGAAAGGCCAGTTGAGATAATAGTAAGAGCAGTAGCTCCTGTATATCCTCTACCATGTCGATTTCGTGAGCTTTCAGCTCTCTTTTTGATGTCAAGGGCTTTGCTATAGTCATCTTCACATGGTAAAATTATATTTATGAACTTATTCCATGCTGTAATGTCTCGAATTCCATATTGAATAATATTGCAAATCTGTCCAATTCCAGTTACAATATCCCAAAAATCCATTAGTTCACCAATAATAGCTAATTTTAAAATTTTACTTCCTTCGAGTTTTGCAATTTTACTTTTAAGTCTATTAGCCTGGCGATTATGGAGTTCAGCACGACTTAGCCATTGTTGACGGTCTACTTTCAATTGTTCTAATTTCCTTTTGAAGCTTGCGGTTTCCTCAGGGAAATCTTTACTTATACCTTTTTGAAGTTGACTTTCCATAGCTTGAATCTGACGTTCCACTGCTTCAGCTTTACGACCTAATCTGGCACTCTCCAGAAGTTCGCTTTCGAATTTATTTTGAATATTAAAAAGCTGATTTTCAAGTCTGGTAATTTCTTTTTCAATAGCTTCTTTCCAGTCGCTGAGCATATTTGTAATCAGTGCCTTAGCAGAATTTAGAGAGTTAAAGGCCTTATGAAGCTCCTCTACTATATCCTCCCCAGTGATTTTCATTAAAGGCATTCTATTTACATTCGAGCCTGAAGTAAGACTAAATATCCAAGCTTTGGCTTTAATTTCATCAATTATTGTTATATCTTTACCATCAATATAAACCTTTATAACACTTCCGTCAGACATGTTTATATTTATGATATCTTCTTCTTCCCAATTAGATTGATCAATAGCAGAACTCTCTATTTCCTTGTAAAAGTATTCGCCATTATCTGTGTCTATGGTAAACTCAGTATCTTGATAATTCTCAAGAAGAGCGGTATCATATTCACTTTTATCTATCTCTGAAAGGAAAGCATCGATAGCTTCAAGATCATTGTTTGCTGCAACAGAGAATGCTTCATCATTCTCAGCTTCGTTATCTGCTATTAAACTATCAGCTTCTTCAAGTTGTTTGAGTAGAAATTCGGAGGTTATTTCCAATGGCTCTACATAGGTCATATTTTCATCTACTAGTTCTATCCCTAATAGAGCATATGCTTCCTTAATTTTATTGTGATCTGAGCCATCACTCTCATTGGACGAGAATGAGGCGATTATCTCTGCTATGATTTCTTGATTGCTTTCTGCAAGAGCTTCAGATTCTATGGCCTCATTATCATATCTATCAGCTTCTGCTAACGCAGCCATAACGTCTTCTTTTGCCTCAATTATTGCATTTTCAATAATATTTGATTCATCACGATCATGAATCACAGGAGATATTGCTTCGAAATCAACGGAACAGTTAACTGGGTAGTATCCATTTGAAGATGTCCCCATATCGATTTCAGTGTACCAAAGACCTTTTTGTTTATCAAAGCTGGCGTTACAAGGTACAAATTTACCATCTGCTGTATGAACATAAAGAATTACATTAGATATTCGTTCAGGGTCATTGTCGGTAAACTCAACTGTATAAGTGAATACCTTTTTAGGATAATAAACTGTCCATTGTGTGGCAGAAGTCTTCGGATTAAGGAAGTCAAATTCTGATATATAGGTTTTATGCATTTCAGGATTCCAGTGATACATCGTAACCTTTGATACCTGAAGCGCGTTTCTGTCATAGGTTAAACTTTTTGTCTTTGAAGTTAATGTTGGGCTTCCAGGTGTGGTAATTTCTGCATAAAATTTATGTATCGATAGATTATATGGATTGTTTAATTTACATTCCACATTCCATAATCCTGCCGAATTGGCTTTACCAGTTCCGAGTACTATTCCATCTTCAAGAATTTTAACTTCAGCACCTCCCATAGAAGTACCTGTAACTTTAAATGTAGAAGAAGCAACAATACTCGGCGCGATTATATCGAGATCTTTAATTTCTGAACTAGCAGCTCCTATCGGTTGATTTATTGCCTTGCCCTTATAATCAAATACCACAGTAGCAGAAGCTGTGAAATTACCGCCTTTTGTAGGTATTACACAGAAACGTGTCTGAGACTGATAATTATTGCCAAGTGGTATAGTCAAGCGATTGTTATCAATTGTATAAGGCAATAAATTAGGTCCTTGAATTATAGAATGCTCTATAAGATCACAGGCTTCCGGTAAATCAACTACAAGCGTTACATTGCTAATATCGTTCTTATATGCACCTTTAAAGTCTATAGCCGTTCGAAGTGTCAGATAGTTACCAGTGCTTATGCTGCTTTTGTTAGTCGAGAAATTAGTCGATGAAGTAGTATAGTAGAACAGGCTCTCATCAAAGATTGGAATTTCGTCATTCTTGATTTCGGTGAGTTTACCACTTTCTACTTTTACTGCATTCTTCACATAGTCCCTACCTTCAGTCAATCCTACTTCGTCAAAATTAGTAAGACGAAGAATAGAATTCATCAAGTCTGAATGACCCATGGAGATAAGGGTATATTCACCATCTTCGAGGTCTGTAAACAGAACTTTTGCCTCAGTATAGGTAAGTTTTTTTAACAGCTCACCTTTGTCTGAATAAAGCATGGCAGCGACAGACTGATTGTCGGTCATGTCAAATGAAGCTGAAATACCGCCTTTACCAATAATATCGAACGTCACCTCTGCACGCTGATTCTCTCCGATAGTCACTATCTCAACAATCGGGTTGAATGCTCTGGTCTTGGATGTTGCTGTCAGTCGAAGTTCATCGCCGGTATTGATGTTCTCATCAAGAACAGCAATAATTGGGTACTGAAGTGCAACATCGTTATGAGAACGGTTTTGGGTAATGTTGAAAACACTAACGATGACATTTTGATAGTCGGAATAGTAATCTTGTACTTCTTCGACGCCAGCAGCATGATAGGTAAAACCGTATGTGACACGAGCACCAACAATCGACTTCAGGATAGTTGTGCCCAAATCGAAAGTTGATATATTGGTATCAAAGGCCCCGATTGTATCATTTACATTGACACATTCATCAGCAGCGTACGTAACTTGTGTCTCGGGGGCATCAAGTACGTTGGCTGTCCATAGACCTTTACGGTCAGTTTTGGCAGTAGTGGTCTTGAAATATTTCCCATTCAGTATTTGGGTGAGTGAGATAGATGCGTCTGAAAGAGCATGGCCCTCACTATCTGTTACTGTACCTGACAGGACAATTGGCCGGAAAGGTGTAAGGGTTATTTCGCAGTTAGTTTGACCTTCGGTAACAGTCAGCTCTATATCTTGGGGAGCTGTATACATTACTCCAAGTTGGTTGTCAAGCGTAACTCTGCATATAAGCTGTTGGCCGTCAGGGATTTCTCCTAATGAGGTTGCCTTGCGAAGATAGGTAGTTGTACCGTCAGCTAAAGGTTTTATCCATTCGACTGTAACTTGGTCAGTAACATCGCTACCATCGGTAGCCAAGACCTTTGCATAGACAGTATAAAGTGATTTCAGATTATCAAAAGTAACTTCAATATCCCGGTCAGGAATTACGACATTTTCAATACGTCCGATTTCAAGTCCGTTTGGTGAGAACATATATATATTATATTGTTCATCCTTTCGGAGTCCGTTGAAAGTGTACAACTGACGGTCGGAAATTACATATTTCTGACGTACACCCGAGTTAATGTTTACAATTTCAAGCGAATTATACTTATAACGTCCGTCTGTTCCATTAGAAGGTAGATTAATCTGCAGAGTATATGCATCGTCAGTTATAGGAAGGATAATAAAATCTTTCCAATATTCATCGCTACTATAAAGTTCAATAGCCGATGTAGACACATAAACAGTACAATTTTCCTTATTGGGAAATTCGCTGAAAGTATAAGCATTGCAAGTTGGTGGCACCTGTGCATATATGCTCAGTGAACTTAAATTTTCACAACCATAAAAGGCATGGCTATCTATGCTTGTAACTGTAGAAGGTAAAATAAGACTTGACACTTTCAAAGACTCGAAAGTGTAAGAAGGAATGTTAGTAATACCGCCCGTACGAGAGAGGTCTATGGTCTCTGCATTTGATAAATAACGCAACATTCCCATATCATTTGACCCTATTTCTCCTTTTACGATAAGACTGCTGACATTAGCGAAATTATTATAACCTACAAGATTGCTCAAAGCATCATATAAGTTACCCGGTGTAAAATCATCTATTATGACTTGTCCGGTAGTAGGATTATAATAGTTGGCATTCGGATTTGTCGGAGAGGAAGGCTCATATACGAAATATGCCGCTATATCGAGTGCTTTCTCTCCCATCGTTACTGACAAGGGAGACGTAGTTACATCCTGGCGTACTCCATTTACTGTCCAGTGTGTCAACTTCCAGCCGGTGTTAGGATATGCGTAGATATTACGTGAAGTATTCTCCTCCATATCGAATGTGCCGGAGGGATTTACCGAAGCACCTGCTGAAGGAACAGCACGTACTACGGCCGGGTGTTTTACGAACTGTTCAAGCGGACTGGGATTACCTGGGCTTGCAGGATCGTAATAATAATTGGCTACTATCGTTACGTCATGTTCGGGCATGACGTAAGAGAAAGATGTAGACGTTGAGACCTCTGCATCTTCAATAGTCCAGTTCTTGAATACAAAGCCAGTATTATTATATGTGTAGAGATAGGTTTGTTCGCCAGCCTTTAGATCATACGAACCAGCACTTACACTACCGGCACCTGTCGGATTTGCAACAATATTAAGATGATATGTCTGTTCTTTAGGGTCAGTTGTGACGCTCTCCGGATTACCTGGAGATTCCGGATCATAATCTTCGCCGACCCCATGAATAGTTCTCATCTGACCTGAAGGCTGCTCTGAGGCAGTTGAGGCCAGAGCTGTATATTGACATACTCCCATAAGGAGTGATGTCAATACACAACTAAAGAACCGTTTCATCGAGAATGTTGCCGATGATTGGTTTATACTCATTGTCATGAAGTTTCAGATGTTACTTAAGAATTGCTTTACGGGTCTCTTGACCGTTAGAGATAATGTAAAGACCTGGAGCAGGTACAGACATACAATCCAGACGTCCGATATAAAATGAAATACCGTTGAGAGCGCTAATAGTTACGATACTGTCCTTACCGAAGTCTGTCATTATAGACTCAATAGCGGAGTTACCTGCAAGTTGGAATTTAATTGAGAAACGATTGCCTGAGGTTTCACTACTTACGGTAAAGTCATAGTCTTGTTGTGTAAGGTCTACTGTTATACCGGTAACATTATCTGTAACCATAACTTGCCATTCACGACTGAAACGGCCGTTCAATGACAATGTACAGGCAGACTCTTTTGCTGCACGAATACCGAGAGTAGCAACACCATCGCTTATGGGACGTTCATTTATACTATAATTCGCGTCTGAAATCACATATATTTGAGGGCTGTCGTTATCTTCGGCAAAGAACTTTGCAGCATCACGTCCGATTTCGTATTGCATCTCAGCTTCCGGATTAAGAACGATACGAGCACGGTCGGAATGATTCTCACTCGCAATCTCAAAATTAAAGACATTGCGTTCCTCTGCCGTAACTCCGGTTACTGTTGCCTGAGCTGGAGATTTATAAAGCTCCTTACCCTCATCTGAGTGCATACGTCCACTTTCCTTGAATGTAATGGTGTTTGATTCAAGGGGACACTGTACAAAAAATGCTTCGTATGGTGATAATACTAAATCATCGTCAATTGGTGAATAAGCTATATAAGACCATCCATTCCATACAGTTATGGGAGCTGTAAATTCCTCGTTCAGACAGTGCATGTCGAAATAACATGGATAGGGATTGCCTATAAGGTTCCATGAACGGTTATGTGCGAACTCAGCCGGATACTCCGTAAGTTGAACGATTACATCATTGGGACGGAAGATATTATTCTTTGTAAGAGAGTTGCCGGAAGTGAATGTCAGACGTGGAAAGCTATCTTCTTTCATTCCCCCTGTTGCGGAGACTATATAGCCCTTGCCAGCTTCCATAGTTTCATCATTGGTCATATTAACCCATGTTTCGGATGTCTCACCTGCTGCACGAGCCGCTGAATCATAGCGACGGATAACCCAGTAAGTATCCTCACTGGGAATTATATCGCCGACCTTAACATCGTAGGGCAAAGAAATGAAGTGCCAACCTCCGTTACCTCCAGTAAACCGAAGGCTATGAGAAACGTTATCAGCACGCATCTTATCTGCGTAGTTAATTAACGTAGGACAATAGTTGTCGGAGCTGTTATAATAACGATTTGATAAAATCGCATCTATGGTTAGGTGTCCAGCAGATAATGTGCCTTCTCCAGTTGCGGTAAGTTGACCTATACCATTAATATAAGTGTAATAGCCATCGTAATAAGTATCACATGAGAGTACAATCTCCGGATTATTAGCAACTACCTCATTATCCTCTTCTTCAAGATTGATAGTTAAAGGACGATCTACAAGAATGTAATCAATCTGGTCTCTTATAGATTGCATAAGGAAGAAATCGCTCCAATACTTCGTATTGCGATAGAAATCCTTTGAGAAAGGTGGAACATAAAGATATGTATGCGACATATCCATACCTTCACCTATGAAAGCTTCCTCAGCCTTAGGAGGTACTACAGCGTAACATCTGAAGTTTTTAATATTGGTGTCACTAAAGGCACGATAACCTATAAATTTGACAGTCGGTGGAATAGTTATATCCTCCAGAGCCTTACAACCGTGGAAAGCATATTGTGCTATAACTTCAAGACCAGTTTTCATATTAACTTCAACAAGAGAATTACAGTCTTTAAATCCATATTCTCTAATTGAGTTCAAAGTTGAAGGTAAATCAATGGTAAGCAAATTCTTACAGTTACCAAAAGCGTATCTTCCTAATTCTACTATACCATTAGGAACTACTATATTTTTAATACCTGTATTGTAAAAAGCTTCATTTGGAATATAAGTAAGTCTGTTTCCGAATGATATTTCTTCAAGCCCGGTACAATCTCGAAAACAAGCGTATGCTAAATCTTCTACTAAAGGCAAATCTAAAGATTTTATAGCTTTACAGTCAGCGAATGCCCCTGAACCAATAGTACGTACAGTCGACAAATCTATGTCAGCTAAAGTAAAACATCTGTAGAAAGCATTCGAACCTATTGTCTCCACTCCTGTAAGGTCTACATAGGATAAAGAACGGCATCCTTCAAACACACTACTCTCAATAGTAGTTATACCATTAAGATCAAATGATTGAAGGGCATAACAATTATAGAAAGCCCCACCTTCTATAGTTGTCAGAGTCTTGGGCAGCTTAACCTCTAAAAGATAACGTTTGCCATACATGAAAGACTCTGGCAAACTTGTAATGCTTGTCTCACTTAAATCAAGCTTCATCAGTAAGTCAAGATTTTTTATAGCATTCAGGTCAATATCATTTATATTACCTGTAATCTTAATGTACTGGACTGCTGACCAATCATAGTCATTTTGGGTAAGATAAGTTTCTGCAAACTCACCACCTTTTTCGACCTTTACAGTTATCCACTCGTAATCCCAACCATACGGCATAATAACCGAATCATCAAAGTTCGGGTTTGCAAAATAACTTTTCAGGTATTTTCTGTCACATACATATACTATTACTTCTGACCTAAGATTTGAATAATACCCAAAGTTAGGTGCTTCACCAAGCATATAAATAGCCTTCAAATAATTATCGAAGCTATAATCTTTGTAGATGTAAGTTATAGTAGAGGGCAGGGTCAGATTTTTAATATTTTCTGTAAATCCCTGTTGCAAACGACTATAAGACTCTATCCGAGTCACCGGTATTACTTCATCTCCGATGCGTAAGCTATCTGGAACAGTTATAGACTCCTCAGATGAATGTAAAACTGTTAAAACAGCATACTTAACATCCTCAGAAGTATTTACATAAAAGCCCATGTAAGTGTCTTCGGAAATCTTGGCTACATATTCATAGTCATATACAGGAAAGTCTTCAATTTCCAAGTTAGATTCAGAATACAGTTGAGCATCGACTGTACCGATTGATTTTCCTACCTGTTGATCGGCACTTGCTTCCGAAGCGGCCGCCACCTTCACTATAGGTGGCGTTGATAGGCTTTGGTGATTAGCACCAAAGCTGAGTGTACTGCCGAGCGAAGCAAGGAGTACACCTAACGTAACATACATCTTCTTCATTGTTTTTTGTTTAGGTTGTTATAGTAAGCATTATGCTTTTGTGCTTAAGGAATTTTAGACAAGAGAAATATGGATAACCGTAAATTGTTTAAACTTGAAAGAGTAGGTACGAAATCTTAATCAATAGTTTCATACTCACAAAAGTGTATGTTCCCTAAACGTCAAGGGTAAGTAACATCACTATCATTCTTTAGGCAAGCAGCTAAGTAACTGGGATAAGAATATTTAGATGATTGCTAATTTTAAACATCACCTCTTTAATTAAATCTATAAAGGGATTTAATCAAGAGTCTATAGGCTCCACGTATCATACTCTCTGTACGATTTTAGTATCTCTAAGTTAGAGATACTAAAATATAAGCGCAAATTTAGATAAAAATCTATAACTTACCAAAATATAAAGAGTATTTCTTACCGTTTCTACATTTTTACATTAAAAAAACATTTATTGTTCAACGAAACTTTATATTATTAATTTATATATTTTTGATAATCTTAGGCTTACTATCTATCACACTCTCTAACTTAGAGATATGGATGAAGGAACAAATTAAATTTCAGAATAATAGGTATTTAGACAAATTGAAAAAAGTTAAAGTAAGAGTGTTAGGCAAGGGGGATATTATGCTAAAATAGGTAAGACCATACTCACACAGTGTATGTAAAAATATTGTCATAAACTATGACTCCTTAGTTTTTATTGTAAGCATAACTAAAATTATTAAGCATAAGATACGTTTAACTCCTCGGCGAAGAGTGTCTTAGACACTCTTCGCCGAGGAGTTAAACGTAATAGTGAATTTAATTTGAAGTAGTGGTGAGGTTAGTACCGAGGCTCTTAGGAGATTGCGATAGAATTTGTGTTCATTATGGGGGCGCTGGTTATTCTGGCCCAGTTTGTCTTTATGAAGTTGATGAATTTGTGATAGGTTTCCTTTACTTTTTTAACGATGATGCCGCTCTTAAGAGTATTGACAATGCGGTCATAGATTTCACCGGCGCCAGTGGCGATAGGAGATACTACATTATTCACGAACCATAAGCTGCCTTTATAGGCTATAAAACCTCCGAGGATTAGGCCTGCGGCTACACCGATGAATGTAGAATCGAGAAGTAGAGTAGTGATGACAGCTGTAGCTGTGAACATCAGCACGGTGAGTTTGAAAGTTACCCATGCGAAGAGTCCGTAAAGGAGTGCGGCACCGATCCATTTAAGATATTTTACAGCCTTTTCCCATGAAATACGACCTCTTTTAGCCTCCTTTATAACTTTTTCGCGTTCGATGCCTGCGGCAACACTTGCTCCAACTACTTCGGGTTGAATGTTGTCGTTGCCACCTTTTACTTCGCCTTTAAGACAGGCAATGTAAGCGACAAGAGCTGCGTATGATTTGAAATCTATCTCAGACAGCTGTCTTTTGGCAAGCTCTTCGGTCAGTGATTCACTTTCACCAGCGGCACTTATAAGCTGACGAAGTTCCTCTTCTTTGGTGAGGATAATTGTGCTGTTAGCGATAGAGTCCTTGAACTGGGCTTTAAGCTGATCAAGTATCTCAGGAGTGATGTCGCCTTCGACACTTTTGTTTTCCGCCAGAAGCTCTTCAAAAGTCTTGGCCTCTTCTCCGTCAAGTGTCATGCTAAGGTTGGCAGCATTAACATACTGTACAAAGGTAAGGAAGTTGATAAGAATGGCAGCCTGTTCCTGGGCAGTTTTATCGGCGATAGCCGTCATGCAACGGTCATATATATCCTGTACCATGACCTCTTCTGAGGTGTCATTAGTCTTGAGCATCTCCAAGACCTCATTAAAGTCTGTCACACCCTTTACAAGTTTGCGGCATACTTCAGTAGCCTCCTCCACGCTCATAGAAGGAACTTGTGTGAGTAACTGAGCTATCATGTTGCCGAGAGTTGATTTCTCGGGATTGATGTTTTCCATCATTTTTGCAGCAACTTCGTTAACTGCTTTAAATTCCTGGGCTGTGAAGTCTATAGTGTTCATATCTTGAGGTTGTTTAAGTTTTCTTTCACTAACGATACGGACAGATTTCGATTCTGGGACAAAAGCCGAATAATTTTTTTCAGATAAAAGACTTTTAATTCCATCACGGAGGCGAATGTTTGCAATTTTCCCTTCTGCCTGTTGCAGTGCTTCGGCCACAATTGCTTTGAAAGGGTCTTCCTGTTGGTCTATTTCAAGTTCAGTCATGGCTTTTTTACGCATATAATATATTACCTCTATAATCTTCTGCGGATTTTTGGCCAGATACTCTCTGATTTCTTCAGCTTCCTTTACAGAACATTCCCCGTTAGCGTATGCCTGAAGCTTCTCTACTAAATATAAATCTCTCTTAGTCATTCAGTGTATAAGGTTTTAAATCATTTAATAACCCGTAGGTGTACAGGTAGTTATCCTTCTCACGGTATATCAGCGGCTTGGAAGGAATATCATCTGTGGCAGTCAGCTTAAACAGTTCTTTTGTTTCCTCAGTAGGTTGAGGCACAATCTTGATTCCGTTTCCTTTTAAAGCTTCTTGTAAGGATAAAATATGCTGTGAGAGTAACTCAAAGCTATTTTCGTTGTTATTGATTGAATCTTCAAAATTTTGAGAACATATCAATGAGATGGGTTGCTCTACTGATTCCCAAAGGGTGGTGTAGAAAAAATATGAATTTTCCCCGCTGTCTTCAGATGATAGACTGTCACGCAACTTGAACAAATCATTCAAAGACATGGCAGAGGGGTCTTTTTGTTCGGGAGCGTTTTTAATAGTGTTCTCCAGAATAATAAGATTATTACTAACTACAGAAAAATTTCGTCCGTAGAACTTAATAACCTCATTCCTGTCTTTTGGGCACGTACGCTTAATTTCACTTAAGCCTGAAAGTATGTCAGCGAACAGATATAGAAAGCCCCTATTGTCTGAAAAGAATTTTCTATAAGCATTCTCTTTACGAATTGCCTCATTATTCTTTTGCAGCGTGTTAATTTCGTTTATTATTTCCTTGCGCACGTATGGTTCCATCATATCAATGAGATATGATTTTTCCTGTAGCTGCTGTCTCAACTCATAAACTTCCTGTCTAAGATTAGCGACAGCTGACTCAAGATTAGCTACTGATTGTCTGTAGACGGAAACAATAAGCTCTTTAATATCTTCCATTGCCTCCGGCGAAAGCTCACCGGATAAGCCAAATTTAATACCCATATTGTTTAAATATAACTGTTGATTCGACTAAATACGAATTTGCTTTCTCTACAATCTCTTCATTAGACAACTTATCTTCATTTTCAGAAATAAAGCTGATTATTTTCAAGGGATTAAGCAACGCTTCCAGTAGATGTACAAATTTCTGCTCAGCTGTTTCTGCGGCCAAATCTTCTTTTTCGTGCTTGACAACGGCTTTATATCTTTCAGCCTGTTCAGCAGATGAGGCTACACCAATATTATTGAGAAAAGTTTCCTTATCCATTAGCTTAGGCGATGATTTGGGCATAATAATCTGTTTATCTTCACCAAGCATGTTATTGGCAATAGCCATATTGATAATAAAATCACATACTTGTCCTACTATTCTAGGTGCTTTGTAATCTGTAGAATTGTCAGAAGACAATATGGCTGAAAGGCGCCTGTTAGCTATCAATATACCTGAGTCTCCGGTTATGGCTTTAGCACATTTTGCTTTATAGCTCCGTAGCGTTTCCAAGGCTACGTACTGTTGCCAGCACTCGTTTCTCAGATTTTGGAGATTAGCTGTAGATATATTATTCTTTTGAGGGTGTCGGCGTCCTAACCTGCCATTCTTCTTTTTATAACGGTAAAGAAAATAGAGAGCTGCTAAACAGATACAGAGAAGCAGAACCGAATATACTATGATTTCAGTTATTACCATCTTATTTACTGATATTTCCGTTATTGTATGTCATCGAGATGCTACCGACTTTCTGACGGTCCGAATCTGAAGGAAAGACAAATTCGTCGGCATAAATAAATTTTATTTCTCCATCAGTAGTTTTTGTGAGCCATATAATATCTCGATTTTTATCAGCATTTACTCTATAATTGGAATAGACTTTTTTCTCATTTGTGAGGGCAAAGAGCTGTCTATTTCTCAATTGAATCATCAGTATTTTTTCATTTTCTGGAATATACACCATCAAGTCTTCTATATCTTCCGGCTGAATCTCATCTGAATAAGATACTATTTCACCGTCAATCAAAGCTATGAAGCCTGATTTCTCATCAGCACAGACCTGAGTTAATTTTCCTGCATTAAAAAAGTGTTCTCTGCCGATGCTATTGCCTTTGAAATCTTTACTACAGACTTTTACTTCAGTTCTTCCTATGTATTGAAGATAACTTACATGAGTTGAACTGACCGAAATCTGCGGTATCTTATTGATAGGGTAATTTCCTATCAGAAGGAAATACATTCTATTACCGGCATTTAATTGGTAATTAAGAATATGATTAGCGTTATCCTCAAAAATCACATATAGAAATCCGGAATCAGATATATTGTTTATTTCTCCTACTGACAATTGAGCCTGTAGGCGTAGGTCAGGGAAAGGAACAGTAATCTTAACTCTTTTTATAGTTCCAGACTTTATCCCACCACAGAAAGAATCTGCACCAAGCTGCATTGCAGTTTCTTTATTCATTTGATACTCACGCTCTACCAGCTCGCATAAGATGAGTGAAAGAGTATCCTTTTTGCTCAGTGTGGTGATATTAGCGAAATTCTCCTCCGGGGTGTGCCTGACTGGAAATAACTTTTGGTCTATTATGATATTGACCCCATCTTCCTCAGTGGTTTTGACCATAAATGACTTCTGAGTTGATTCAAAGGTATGGCGCAAAGCATTCTGAAACTTGTCGCCACCTTCAAAATCAAAAAACTCATTACTCATAATGATAGCTTTTATCAATGGGAAGACCTTGTCAAGCTGGAAAACCTCCTTAAGTTCTTCCAGATACTCGATATTATAGCCGTCTATATTAATCATAATCAGTCTGATAGTTATTTATATTTCCGTCTGGAAGCACGTATATAATCAGTCTCAGCTTTAATCTTGTCACGGAGCAACTCGTCGTAGCCGTTTTTCACTCCTTTAAATTCGTCGATAGAAAAATCTTTTACATTAACGTCTCTAAAAGATAACAAGTTTTCAGATGACGAAGCCTGTGAAAATTGATTTTCAGCAAGTTTGAAAAGACATTCTACGATTCTCTTCATATCAGTTTCACCGTATGTCCTGACATTCAGAACTGCATTTCGGAGTTCTTCCATAAACTTTTCCGGCACATATCGGCCCGGATTGTTGATGTTTCCATACCAATACTTTCTATAGTATGAGAACATTGCGTCTTTTACGATACCTTCTATATCTGCACCTGTCATGAATTTGCCGTTGGCACCACAGAATTCTACAAGTTCAGTAAGGTATTTTTCAAAGTCAGCGGTATTGTTAATAAGGTCATCAAACGGTTTTGACTTTCCATTAAAGCGAGAAATAATTCCTTTGAAAATCTCAATACAGTCCTGTTTTGAAGGCATAAAAGTATAGAACTTTTGGTCAAATCGGCCACGTCTCAGGAATTCAGGAGGTAAAGCAGATATATCATTGGCAGTGGCAAAGATAAAACATGCCTCTTTTTTTTCCTGCATCCAGGTAAGAAACTGTCCGAACAGTCTTTTGCCTTGTCCACCATCCGAGTCTCCGGAAGAAGAAGCCGAAGAAAAAGCTTTCTCTATTTCGTCTATCCATAATACACAAGGTGCCATGGATTCAGCCAATTTCAGAACTTTTCTCATGTTAGCCTCACTCTCTCCGGAATATTTTCCGAGGACGCTACCCATATCGAATTGAAGTATTGGCAAATCAAATACCATAGCTATCTGATTGGCCAATGCCGACTTGCCTGTACCGGGAATGCCACTTACCAATATACCTTTAGGAGTAGATAGATTCCACTGTGTGTCAGCTTTGATTGGATCTCTGAATAAATCCGCTCTGCTGACAAGCCAATCTGTTAGTTGGTCAAGTCCTGATACAGAAGACTTTTTATCTACATACTTCAGCTTTAGCAATCCCTCTTTCTTAACCATCTGTTCTTTTACCGTACGAATCAGCTTTATTCCTTCTTCTTCACACTTGATGGTAAATAAGCCTTGACAGTGTAGATAAAGTCGGTTCAGGACATCTTTAATCTTACGGATATTGAAGCCACGGAGGTTTACTATCAGAGGCTGAAGTAAGTTATCGTATGGAGTTTCACCTTTCTCCTTGGCAAACTCTACTATAATATCGCGAATCTCATTATCTCTAAGCTTAGGTACTTCAATCAGTTCTATGTATGGCTCCAGACCTTTGGGAATATTTACTGATGAAGACTGGAGGATTATCACACATTTACGTATATCATCATCTTCATTTGAATTGATGACTGCTGCTACGTGATTGATTAAAGCATTTTCTCCTGACGCATCACAGGAAAAATTTCTGACTCCAAGTATGTATCTGACATTTCTGTCATTTTTAATGATAGGTTTTAAGCCTTTGACTACAAACGTAGAGTCAGCTCTGCCAAATGTCTTGTTCTGTCGCTGTGAATTTCCAATCCAGAAAAAAGAGGCAGGCAGTTTTTGATTAGTTACAAAGACATTAGTCGGTCTTGTGCCGCTCTCCACCGCTTTCTCTTTAAAGCGGAACCACTGCGGCAAATCACCTTCGAAATTGAAATGCCAGTATTCCGTTAACTTCTGTGTATGGAGTATATCATCGATTATACCGATGTCATCCGATTCTATGTATAGAATCGGAACACCGGCATGAATCGCAGTTCTACATCTGTTTACTATTTCATCTATCTGTTTCATAAATCTGAATTTAGAAGTAAATAGACACTACATCTACAGCTTTATCTATGACAGGTGACAGAGTCTGTATTATCTGAGAAGAAACATTATCCTGAGCTTCTGGCGGCATTTGGGCATTTCTGATAGCCTCAGAGATTTTACTGATATTCTCTTCTTTATTTTCTTTAAATTTTTTCAGAGCCTTCTGTCTTTTATTTTTAGATACCGTTTGATTTTCCACAAACATTTTATCTAACTGTTTACCTATGGATTCCAGATCAACCATTCCTAAAGTAATGATTGTCAATATGAGCGCACCTGTGAAAATACATATAGCCAGAATAAACTTAAAGACTCCCATCAATACATTCTCAAGGCTGATGGCTTGCAGCAAAGAACTTTTGAATTTTATCTGATTAGATGAAACTTCGCTGACTACATTGGCCCACTCATCATCATTAATTTTAAATGCCGTAAGGTTCTCTGCCTTAATCTTACCGGGGAAGGTAGCAGAGAATACGTCATTAACGGTATTCACAATCAGAGTACGGACGCCTCCCTCTCTGTTATCATTCAGATATTCTGTGATGGCAGCTTTAATGGTCTGTTGTATGAGGTTCATTCTTTGTTTACCTTCCGGAGTGGAGGCATCCATAAAAGAACTTTCCACATTCTTGACAAAATCTGTCAAAGTGACATTATCGCCATTATCTGCCCAATCAGCTAATTGAGTTAAGGCATATTCATATACTATAGGAGCCAACTTATCTGCCAGTATAGCTTTCAAAGTTGGAAAATTAGCTCTGACAGCATCTCCAATGCGTTCTTTCACCGTAGAAATTAGCTCAAGAGCCTTTAAATCCGTATAGGCTGCCCATGCCAATCCTCGAGAGACACAGTAGGAGGGTTCTGGGTCAACTACAATATGTGCGTTTGGAAATAACTCACTGGCAGTATTTTTGATAAACTGCATTTTAGAAGCACCTCCGGTCAGCAATATTACTCCTTTGAAATCCGCAGGAGCGACTTGCATAGTTTTACATAGTCTGTAGATGGTTTTTTCTGTAAAATCTTTATGTAATTGTGCCCAGCTCCCTTTAGCAAGGGAATATTTCTCACTTGTGTAAGACTGAGGTGAATTATGAGTAATACCAGTCATGAAATCTTCCGATATACGCGACATGGCAAAGTCACCATCGGTCCACTCGATAAATATTCTTGGTTTGCTTATAGGATTTGTAAAGAATGCCTCTTTCGCAATTCTGATAAGTAATAATTGTGAGCGGAAATCCTGTAAATCAAATCTGGTTCTTTTATTCTGTTCCAACAGAGTCTTTAGCATGGCACGCTCTATTTTGTTAGCACCGAGAGGTACGCTATCGTCTATCTGTCGGTTATTTATAAAATCAATCAGAGTAATGTCAAACGTACTTGAGCCATGGTCCATAACCACAACACCATCTTGTACATGTTCGCTAACCAGTTTGCCCTGCTCCTTGTAGACTTTTATAAGTGAGGCTCTTGACTCAGGCATTACGATGACCTTAAGAGACAGGTTCAGGTCCTTAAGGCTTTCTCTAAGTATGTCTGCATACATTAAATCAGCACCGTTCTCAAGCCATTCCGGTCCGGAGGGACAACCTACTACTAATAATCCTTCTCCATTGAATTTGTCTGGATTTCTTTCGTAAATTTTCTCAATGCATTTCCGAAGTAACAGTTGAATCAGTTGTTTTTTTGTAATACTGTCACCCTCGTAAAGTTCGCCGTCGTGCAACCTTTTAGGAGTTACTTTAAAATTAATATATAGATTGCCTTGAGAATTTACGAGATTTGACATCTCATCTAAGGTACCTATATGGGTAGTGCCATTCTTCTCAGTAAAAATCGCACTTAATACTTTCTGATGCTCATCTTTATCGAACTTCAGATCCTCAGGTTTTACAAATCCTGCTTCTTTAAGATTCCAATAAGCAGCGGATATTTCACCATCGCCTAAGTCAAAACCTATTATATAGGAATATTTACCCTCACGTACGTCTTGTGCGGTGACACCGAATCTTGTAAAGTCCAGTAATGCCATGATGTTATTTTAAATCGATATTGCCTTCTGAATCTGTTTTAAACTCCTTTTCTGAAGCTCTCTCACCAGCTCTCTGAGTTATCAACTCACGTAAGTCCGGACGTATTTCATCAATGTCAAGCCTTAGAGAGGGACGCATTTGTCCTTTCAGCATAATCATTGCCTGTGCGGGCTCTTTCTTCAGGGTGTCCATGAAAAGAAAAGCATTATATGGGTTAAGCCCTCGCTTATTGATAAGTTCTTCCCATGTCACGCCTTCACATTCAAGATGAGGAGTTATATCATCATTAAACCAGTTGGCAAATGAGATTTTGATTTCATCTGAAGCATTCATAAGACGCCATACGGTGTGAAGCACGTCCATCTCCGTATAATGGTAATCCTGTTTTAGACTTTTCCGCAATGCAGCGAAATTAATAAGTATCTGTTTGCTATATCTGTTGACCATGACTTAAAAATCTTTTATTGACAGTTCGGCTATCTGACGTGCATCAGCTTCCAGTATCTGTTGCTGATAAAAGGCAAAGTCTACATAACCTGGAATATAATTCAAAAAATTAAGTGACCATAGATAACGTTGCTCCTCGGTGCCGTAGTTGCAGGTACTGTCACTTACAGCCTTATATTGCAATGCGTGTCTCATTTCATGGAATATGGTGTCTACCATCTCCCGAAGAATCATAGGGTCATCTAAACTGAGCAAATCAAAATTAAACCGAATAGAGTGCGTCTCACGGATATAATATCCGTAAGTGCCGTAACCTATTTCGTCTGCATGAAGAAACGCAATATTGGTTATACTTACTCCGTAAACATTGTTTAGTTCCAACACAAGTTTTTGGAATAAATCAGCCCTTTCTGTCGGTGTCATTCCTTTCAGTCTATCTTCAATGCCTTGCGGAAAATTAGATTTCATGATTTCACGACATTTCTCAATCAGAATATGGTCATCTTCGGTCAACTCAGGTTTGACACGAAATGCCTCGGTTTTCTTTCCAAGCTGCCAATGCTGCCATTTGCCAATACCCCAGACGACACCTTCATAGGCCAGATAACCTCCGAGTATAAGTAGCTCAGTCGTAATGATCATAGTTTATAGTGTTTATTGTTTATATTCTATACGAACAGTTTTATCAATTGGGACAAATTCAGTTTCGTAAAATGTCTCTATAATTTAAATTCCATTGCCGAAGTCAATTTTTCAACCGCTCTCTGGCGTGCTTTCTTGACTGTATCCTCTTTTATGCCTAACTGTTCAGCGATATTTTTATTTATTTGTAATTCAGATATGGAAGGGTTACCAATCTTGCTGAGTAAGTAGGTAAGCATGATATAACGGTCTCTGAGTGATATGGACTCACATTTGTACAGAGCTTTCAATAGTGACTCGTAACATTCAGAATAATCCTCAGTGTTGTTATCCTCTACTTTAAGAGTTGAGAAGTCGTCTATTGGCTGTTCTAAAGCTGAAGTTTTCTGTTTAGTTCTGAAATTATCCGTTATGTAACCTCTCAATGACTGCTTTAGATATGGAGTCAACTCAAGGTTAAAATTGAAAGTCCTTAGCTTTTTTTCTCCATATTTTGTCGGCTTCGTCAAATCATCATAGAAATCTATGAGACATTCTGTAATCGTAGCCGTATCTGTAGTATTGAGCATTTTGGCAATTATCTTTTTTAGAGAATCGCCATTTATCTCGAAAATAAGCCGATACAGACTATCCATATTGTCATCATAGAGATAATCTTTTAAAAGTTCTTTGTCTATACTATGCTGTGTCATTAGTTTATTTTCTTAGGTTCAATTGATTAATTAAAGCTTCTGTGTCGTTGCAACCTATTACATAGTGGCGACCGTCACACATGGTTACAAGCAAACATTGACGACGGTCGCCATAGCAGGCACGATAAATGCCGAACTGAGGTGATTGGTAACGTCCCCAGTATCCCATAAAGCCTAAGCTACACAGCACTGGACGGTCAGCAGCAAGGCGGTCTTCGTCATAATGTTCTATTTTCTCAATCTTTGCAAAAGGAAGACGATGAAACCAGTTAGTACTGTTCATAAAAATACTGTCATCATCTATTTTTATACTGCGTGGTGCCATAAAGAAGGCTACCTCAGTAACTATTAAAAGCAGTGCTAATGGTACCCAAAGATAAGGCGAAGGCCAAACAGCGATTACTGGCTTCCAGTGTAAGCTATAGTCACTGATAACAAGTAAACCCATCTGAAAAAAGCAGCCTATAATCAAGAGTAGCTCTATAAGTAACACTATACCCGTAACCACTGAGGCTCTATGGTCGTATGATACCGATAAAGCCTCATGCTTTTTATACTTATTAATCAAAGCTGTAACTACACTCATATCATTATAAAGAGCAAGTTATGTAATAACCACTTAATTGACTGGTTACTATTTTCGGATAATTTTACAATCATCCGGGAAATTAAACTCATCGATATGGCACCCTGAAGAGAGAATAGTTACGGTTTGTAATGACTTACAATCATAAAAAGCCTGGTACCCTATAGTAATTTCCGATGAAGAGAAAGTTATATGCTGTAAAGAGAAACAGAAGCCAAATGCCCATTCACCGATAACTTTCACTGAAGAAGGAATATCTATGCTCTGCAATGATTCACACCCCTGGAAAGCCTGATTGCCGATGACAGTTACTGAAGAAGGAATTGTTACGGCCTGCAACGAATTGCACTCGTAGAATGCATTTTTACCGATAACTTTCACTGACGTAGGAATATCTACGTATGAGTCATCGTTTAAACAAGCTATAAGGCAACCGCTATCAGAAATCAGTAGACCATTAATAATTTGGAAATGCCCATTGGAAGGTAAATTAATCTGTAAATTTTTACATTCTATGAACGGGTTACCATTAATATCAATTACCGCTGGGGGAATAGTTATTCTCTGTAATGATTTACACTGTTCGAACGCACTATCACCGATAGTGGTCACGGAAGATGGTATCTGTATTTCTTGTAAGGATTTACAGTTGTAGAAGGCTTTTTCTCCGATATTAGTTACTGATGAAGGTATATTTAAGGTTTGCAACGCTCTACAATTGTCGAATGCTCCATTGCCGATGACAGTTACTGATGAAGGAATAGTTATGCTCTGTAATGAAGTACAATTATTGAAAGTTCCAGTTTCTATAGTAGTTAATGATAAAGGTAACTTTACATACTGTAATGCCTCACAGTATTCGAAAGCCCTTTCTCCGATAACAGTTACCGATGATGGTAGAACTATTTTTTCTAAGGCTTTACATCCACCAAAAGCTCCATTACCTATCTCAGTTACCGAGTCAGGGATGTCTATACTTTGTAAGGCCTCACAGTCCTCGAATGCGTTTTCTCCAATACTAATTATGGAAGATGGAATATTTATATTCTGTAATGATTTACAGGCATAGAAAACATCCTCTTCAAGAAGACTTAATGACTCAGGAATGTCGATGCACTGTAATGACTTACAGCAGCCGAAGGCAGCTTTCCCGATAGAGGTGACCGACATAGGAATGCTCACATTCTGCAATGACTTGCAGCCGTAAAAAGCTGCATTGCTAATAGCCGTAAGAGACGAAGGGAGTGTTATGTGCTGTAATGCTGCACAATAGCTAAAGACTGAGTCTCCGATAGAGGTGACAGAGGTAGGGATATTTATACCTTCTAATGCTTTACAACAAGTGAAAGCTTCGTTACCAATAACTGTAACCGATGATGGAATAGTTATATTTCGGAATGAACTACAATGTTGAAACATCTTGTCACTGATAACAGTTATTGAGTTTGGAATATTTATGTCTCGCAATGCCAGACACCAGCCAAATGCTCCATCACCAATAACTGTAACCGATGATGGAATCTCTACTTTTTGCAATGACTTGCAGGTCCAGAAGGCCTTTTCACCGATGGTAGTCATTGATTTTGGAATGCTTATCTCTCGCAATTTCATACAGCGGCTAAAAGCACTGTCACATATAATTTCTGTACCGTCTTTTATAATATAGTCAGTCAGATTGAGAGGCGCTTTAAGTAATCTTTTCCCATCTATGCTGTAAGTAACTTCGTAATCATCTTTTATACCGGCCTCTATTTCTTCTTTAGTGACGCCGGTAGCTATACTGTTGAGGTTAGAGTCTGTCATATTTTTAATTTAATCAGTTCATAGCGTATATATTTCTGCAAATATAAATAAAAATTGTGAGCTTTCTATATTAAAAGAGAGCTAAAGTTACCTAAATCTATAGTTTTATTTAACTTTAGCTCTTGGTTAGAAGGACTACTTAGTATAAAAAATTATCCGCTATTGTCTTGCAACAGCGGATAATTTCAGTTTAAGTTATCTTTCCCAAAGATATATTAGTAAGAATAAAAGCGATTAGCGTACAGCTACCTTACAAGTCTTACCGTTGAGAGTTACGAGATAGATGCCAGTGGGGAGCTGCAGAGAGGTACCCTTGACACCGTTGCTTACGCAACGACCGTCAACAGTGTATACAACAGCATTAGCAGCGTTGACACGGAAGTTAATTGCCCCCTTGGTGCCGTAAGCAAAGACACTCTCCTGAGAAGTAGAGAGATTGTTGACACCTGACAAGTCTGGAACATTAACAGTGCAAGCATTCTCGATAGCGCCGTTAGTCTTGTTGATAACCATAGCCACTACACGTGCATTCTGTGGGTTAGTTACGCCGTCGAGTGTGATTTCAGTGCTATAAGTGTACTTCTGACCCTGCTCAATTACTGAAGGAACACTACCTTCGATACCCATCGGCTTCGAACAGTTACGAGCAACATCGTTAAATGTCAACAATACTATCTCTGGCATATCTTCGAAACCATAGCAATTGTATGGAGCGCCAGAGCAATAGTTCTGCTGAGGATAAGGTCCTACACCATTCTCAACAACAGTATAACCTATCTGATAATTTGCATTCTCCTCGCTATCACCAAATTCAGTAACAGTAGAAAGTTTGACAACATTTTCAGCCTCGCCAGCTTCTACAGTAGCCGAAATAGCAGCGTAAGCAGGTATGTCACTAATCCAGTTAAATTCATCTTCAAGCTCCTCAGGATCTGGATATACACTGCTACCCATGTTACGGTTTACGTATGCTGAAGGATAGCCGCTTACATAGGTGGCGAACTCCTCATAAGCCTGACCTTCTCCGGTAACTCCCATTTCAGTATCGTTGTGCACAGCAATACCGATGAAGCCAAAGTCAGAGTAGTTCTCAGACATGTACTCCATACCGGCATAACCATAAACACACCATCCACACCATGTTCCGGTAGCCTCTTCAAAGACGTTATTTTTAGGATAGCCTTCTGTAATACAGAGAAGTGTGCCGTTCATTGGAGCTTCGGTTTCGTCAAGTTTCTCTCCGTTGATAGCCGAAATATAGAACTTATAACCTATATTATTACCCTTGGTATCACATACAAACTCCATCGAGAGGACATTGCTTATTTCATTGTATGTGAGCGCAGGAGTGATGTCTACTGTACAGGTCTGGGGTTCCATGCCCTGCACTTCCATGGTGTATTCTACCGAAGAGACAAGGTTAGCGGCATCATTACGAACCATACTCAACACATTGAATGGCTCGCCGGGAGCAGTATACTGCGGAGCCTGATAAGCTACTGTCGACACTTTATCTACAGGAAGCATGTCACCTGATATGCGGGCACGGATAGCGATATTACCGAAATCCCAAGCTACATCCTGCCATTTAGGATCACCTTCGAAGATGAGAATACCATCATCGTCCCAACCGGCATAATTTGAATATATCCAGAAGGAATATTCATTATAATTATAGCTATAGTCGGTAAGTACAGAATAGATTTCTCCGTCATTCTCAGGAATATCTATAGTATAACCGATTATAACAGGGGTTCCAGCCTTAATTGTATAAGGTTCAGACAGCTCGATAGTACTCCATTCGAAACCCCATTCACCAAGTTCGCCCTTTGTACTTAGGAAAGGTTCTGCATCAAAACTTTCAGCTAACCATACTGTAGCTTCACGGATAGGATTCTGATAGTTATAATTAGCATCCATGGTGGTAGCATCAACAGGATTTCCCACCGAGATAGAGCTTAGCACAGCTCCGGCATATTGGTCAGCTACATTGGCTGGCATTATGATAGCTCCTTTAAATTCACCGGGAGCCATCGGCAGAGCAGTGACAATGCCTTCACAATAGCCCCATTCCATCGAGAGTTCCTGATTGGACCCCTCACGTAAGAGAATGTTGGCCTGCTGACGTGTAGTCTTGTTTTCAAGGTACGAAGCAAGTGGATTACGAGCCGAGTTAGGATTTACCTGACGGCCAAGAGACGAAGAAGACGTCGAAAATGCAAAAGCACTTGTGACGGCAGCTGCTGCAGTGAGGGTAAGTAACGTTTTTCTCCTTAAAAAGGATTTATAGGGTATAAATATTAATTGGTCAAGTAGCATAATGATATTTTTACTCGACATTTATAGTGCAAAGGTAAGTTGAATTTTTCTAAAATCAAAACAAATTTTTTCTAAAACCAAAAAATTCTTTAATTTATCTTATAAGAGACTCCTCAACGTTAACTCTATAAATCGGATTTTTATGATTAACTTTGCAGTGGTAGCATTTGCGCACCTATAAAGCCGGAAAGTCGTCGGCTATATACAACAAGCTCATATATATTCCATGCGTATAGACATAATCACTGTGATGCCGGAGATGCTTGAATCTCCTCTCAACTGTTCAATATTGAAACGTGCCCAGGATAAGGGGCTTGTAGAGATACACGTGCATAATCTGCGTGACTATACTACTAATAAGCATCGCAAGGTAGACGATTATCCTTTCGGTGGTGAAGCAGGAATGGTGATGCAGATACAACCGGTTGATGCCTGTATATCGCGCCTAAAGGCTGAACGTGCCTATGACGAAGTGATATTTACCAGTCCAGACGGTGAGACACTTAATCAGCCTATGGCCAACCGTCTCTCAATGGCTCGTAATCTTATCATACTATGCGGTCATTATAAGGGAATTGATTATCGTATACGTGAACATCTCATTACTAAAGAGATTTCAATAGGTGATTATGTGCTGACTGGAGGTGAATTGCCGGCAGCAGTAATAGCTGATGCTGTTGTACGATTGTTGCCTGGAGCAATAGGCGATGAACAGTCTGCATTATCAGATTCATTTCAAGATAATTTATTAGCTCCACCGGTCTATACACGTCCTGCTGACTACAATGGTTGGCGTGTGCCTGACATTTTGTTATCAGGACATGAAGCCAAGATAGCTGAATGGCGTTACGAACAGGCTCTCGAACGCACACGTCGTCTGCGTCCTGATTTGCTCGATGAGTAAAGAGACAGAGTCACGATATTGCAGCTGTGTTTTTCAGTTCTCGTAAAAATGATATAACTTTGCACTCGCAAAAACTATCTTATTCATTTTATGGGAGGATTTTTCGGGGTCGCGGCTAAGAAAGCATGCCGTAATGACCTATTTTATGGAGTTGACTATAACTCGCATCTCGGCACTCGCCGTGCAGGTATGGTGACATACGATGCCGACGAACACTGTTTCTGCCGCTCTATCCACAGTCTGGAAAGAACGTATTTCCGTACCAAGTTTGAAAAGGAACTGGATAAGTTCAAGGGCGACCTCGGTATAGGAGTCATCAGTGATACCGACCCACAACCTATCGTTATACATTCACATTTAGGAAAGTATGCTATAGTAACTGTAGCTTACATTACTAACCTCGACGAGTTGGCTGCAGAACTGCTTGATTCGGGTGTACATTTCGGTGAATTAAGTCAGGGTCGTACTAACCAAACCGAATTGGTAGCATTGCTTATAAACAGGGGACGTGACTTTACGGAAGGTATACGTAATGTCTACTCTAAAATCAAGGGCTCATGTTCGATGTTGATACTCACTGAACATAGTATCATTGCCGCACGTGATAAACTTGGCCGTACTCCTATCGTTCTCGGACAGAAAGACGGTGCTATAGCAGCTACCTCAGAGACAACGGCTTTTCCTAATCTTGGTTACAAGATAATGCGTGACCTCGGACCGGGAGAAATAGTCGAATTTACTGCTGACGGAGTCAATGTACTCAGCGAGCCGCTCGAAGAGATGCAGATATGTTCGTTCCTTTGGGTGTATTATGGTTTCCCCACTTCATGCTATGAAGGACGTAACGTTGAGGAAACACGTTTTGCTTCTGGAAAAGCTATGGGTGAGACCGATACCACTGAGGTAGATTGTGCCTGTGGTATACCTGATTCCGGTACAGGTATGGCACTCGGTTATGCAGCCGGTCATCATGTGCCTTATCAGCGTTGTATAGCCAAGTACACTCCGACATGGCCGCGTAGCTTTACACCCAGTGACCAATCGATGCGTGACCTTGTGGCAAAGATGAAGCTTGTGCCTAATCGTGCCATGTTGCAGGGTAAACGGGCTTTGTTCTGTGATGACTCAATAGTACGCGGTACCCAACTTAACGATAATGTGACCGAACTTTATGCCAATGGTGCTAAGGAAGTACACATGCGTATAGCCTGTCCGCCACTTATCTACGGTTGTCGTTATCTGGGCTTTACTTCTTCGAAGAGTGATATGGAACTGCTTACACGTCGTATTATCAAAGATTTGGAAGGAGACGCGGAGAAAAATCTTGACCTCTATGCTAAGACCGGCTCACCACAGTATAATGCTCTTGTTGAGAAAATACGTGAACGTTTTGGCTTAACCTCACTGCAGTTCAATCCTATCGAAACTTTGGTCGAAAGTATAGGGCTTCCTAAATGCAAGCTGTGTACACACTGTTTCGACGGTTCGTCACATTTTTGACATCTGACATAAAATAACTATTTTTATAGGGGATATGCGACTATCGTATATCCCCTATATTGTCATTGTGAAGGTTGTGCCGCGTGCGCTGCTTGAAATAAGACTCAAGTCGCCACCATGCAGACGGGCTATCTGACGTGCAAGACATAAACCTACTCCGCTACCACCGGGTTTGGTACTGAAGAAAGGCTGAAATAACATAGCCTTTGCCTTATCCGCTATACCAGTCCCATTGTCACTGATGGTTATTCCCAAGACATCTTCCCCGGTCATGGCGACCGTTACTTCCACGTTTGGCGCAGCCATGCCTGTTACAGCGTCCAGAGCATTGCGTATAAGATTCATCAAAGCTTGTCGTAATAAGGAACTGTCAGCATGAAGAGTCATACCCTGTGCTATAGTAAAGACGACCGTATTTTCGGGTAATCCTCTTTGCTTGGCTTCAATAACACATATTTCACGTAGAGTATTCCAAAATGCCAGTGGGTCAATATTATCGTCCTGCAGTGGAGGAAGATGAGTCAGAGTATAGTAAGCATCAAGAAATCTTTTTATACCTGCACTCTGTTCCCGGATAATTTCTACACACTCGTTAAGATGTTCGGTGTCGTATACAGAGATATGGGCAAGCATATCATCTGATAGGGCGAGTATGGGTGTTATGGCATTACGCATTTCATGGGTCATTACCCGTAATATTCGGTCATAATATATTTTGCTTGTTTCAAGTTCAAGACGTATACGACCGTTGAGTGTTAAGGTCCGATTCATCGATGCACATATAGCTGCAATCTCATCATTTTCTTTTCCGAAATCAAATCGTGTGGAGCTGTCATTCATTTCGAGAGCTGTTACAAATCTCCCGGTCACTCTAACAGGTGCCCACGCAAGGTGTATGGCGCTCCAAATAACACCTGCAATCACAATGATCACAATAACGGCTGCTGGAAGAAAATTATGACTGTACAGATAACCGCATAAGAATCCAAGTAATGCTATAGTCATCGTATGGATTATCATTCGCGTAGCGTAGTGTCTCATACTTTCTTCAGAATGTTATAAAGGGTCTGCCGATTTATACCCAATTGTGTGGCTGCCGCACTTATGTTGCCTCCGCAGCGTTCAACCACCATACGGACATGTTCAGCCTTGACTTCATCAAGAGTCATTTCGTCACGTCGCACACTAAGTTGCTCTATCTCGCGGGCTTTGTCCAGAGTGCGCTGTTCGGCTATTGCTGCACGCCGGTGTGTGACGGCCTTTTGTAATTTCTCTATAAGTTCGGTATTATTCCACGGTTTAGTTATAAAATCCTCAGCACCAAGTTTCATAGCTTCAACAGCAAGTGCTACTTCTCCAAATGCTGTTATCATTACTACAGCCGGTGGAGTAGGAATTTCTCTAATACGCTCCAACCAAAATATTCCGTCTCGGCCGTCGAGCCTTGCAGTATCAAAATTCATGTCAAGCAGTACTGCATCAACATCTCCATCACGTAGCATGGCAGGTAGCAGACGTGGATCGGGTGTCAACAGAATTTCATCAGCTATCTCACGCAGGAGCATCTTGAGCGTCATGCGAATAGCTGCATTATCATCGACTATTATTATCTTCATGACGCAAATTTAACTATATGTCATCTAATACCCAAAGTAGGTATAAAAAAACGTCTTACAGAGAAAAGAGTGTCTATTTTTTAGACATTTTGAACCTTTGAAATACACTTTCTATATTTTAATTTCTTTCGGGCTCTATATACACCTTACCTTTGTGCTACAAAATATCACGGTTCACATAAGAACTGTTATCTGATAAACTGATATGGATATCGAAATAAAACCACGGAATAGACGACTTAAAAAATATATATTGCCAGCAGCAGGAATTGCTGTGGCAGTAGGTCTTTCAATATGGGCTCTTGTAAGTGCCCAGGAATCCACTTATCGTACTGACCGTATGGCTATCGTTATCGAGGAAGTGACAGAAGGTCAGTTTGACGATTATATACGTGTTGCCGGGCGAGTCGAGCCAGCTACCACTGTACAGATAGCTGCTCTTGAAACTGGTATAGTTGAAACGAAGTGGCTTGAAGAAGGTGCTATGGTTAATGAGGGTGACATAATTGTGACTTTACGTAATCCCAACCTACAACAGCAAATACTCGATTCGGAATCTCAGTTGGCCGAACGTCAGAATATGTTGCGTGATACTGAGATAACCATGGAGAAAGAACGTCTCCAGATACGGCAAGACCTTTTGGCTGCCCGTACTGATATGAATCGTAAACAGCGTCTATACGAACAGCAGAAGACACTGTATGACGAACATCTGACCTCGCGCGAAGAGTATCTGAAAGCTCGGGAAGATTATGAATTGGCTCGCGAAAGTCTTCAGCTCCTACGTGAACGGCAGCGACAGGATTCTCTGTACCGTTCGGTACAGATAGGTATGATGCGTGAGAGCCTTGATAATATGCAGCAGAATTTCAGATTGGTACGTCAGCGTGCTGACAATCTTAACATACGTGCCACACACAGTGGTCAGCTCGGAAGTTTAACTCCGGCTTTGGGGCAGAACGTAATGGCTGGCGAACAGATAGGTCAGATAAATATGCTTGATTCCTATCGTCTTACAGTCAATATAGACGAACACTATATAGACCGTGTCTCCAAAGGCCTTACAGGACGAGCAGAGCGTAACGGTAATAAACTTCGTCTGACTGTGACGAAAGTATATCCTGAAGTAGTCGACGGACACTTTCGTACCGATATGGAAATTGACGGGGAGGAGAATACGAATCTACGTGTAGGACAGACCTATCCTGTAGATTTGCAGCTTGGCAGTCCGCAGCAGGCTGTCATGGTGCCGCGAGGTTCGTTTTTCCAATCTACCGGTGGCAAATGGGTATATGTAGTAGCGGACGACGGGCACTCGGCTGTAAAACGCGATATAAATATAGGACGCCAGAATCCTCGTTACTATGAGGTGACAGGTGGCCTGCGGCCGGGCGAACACATTATTACCAGTTCGTACGCTGATTTCGGAGAAGCGGATAGAATAATTCTAAAAGATTGAAACCTACGTAATATTGAAACACACTATGAAAATAGAAATCACCAATCTGCAGAAAGTATTTACTACAGACAGTGTGCGCACGATAGCGCTCGACAATGTATCACTCAGTGTAAACGACGGAGAGTTTGTTGCCATAATGGGTCCTTCAGGCTGTGGGAAGTCGACATTGCTAAACATCCTCGGCTTGCTTGATAATCCAACTTCGGGTAGTTATAAACTCAATGGTGAAGAAGTGGGTAATCTGCCTGAAAGTCAGCGCACACGCTGGCGTAAGGGACGTATAGGCTTTGTATTTCAGGCTTTCAATCTCATCGAAGAGATGAACGTACGCGATAACATAATGCTTCCTCTGAACACTCTCGATTTACTGAAACATGAACGTAACGAGCGTGTCGAAGAGGCTATGCGCCGTATGGGTATATCGCACCGGGCGCGTCATTATCCTTCACAGTTGTCTGGCGGTCAGCAGCAACGTGCTGCCATAGCTCGCGCCATTGTATCGAAACCTGGTCTTATTCTTGCCGATGAACCTACAGGTAATCTCGACTCTCGCAATGGTGCTGAAGTAATGGCTCTGCTTGACGAACTTCACCGTGAGGGTACTACCATAGTCATGGTGACCCACTCGCATAAAGATGCTGCTAATGCAGACCGAATTGTTAATCTGTTTGACGGCCAAATAGTTGAGACCTTAAATGACCGTATGTAATATGAATATGCGATTCTTTACCTCTGATTTGCGTCGTAATATCATCAAGATTGTATGTCTTATGACGGGTCTGGCAATAGGTTTTCTACTTGTGGCTAAAATCTATTTTGAACAGACATTTGATAGTTTCATACCTGATGTAGAGCGGCTTTATATAGTAACTGAAAGTGTGACACAGGATGGAGAATACCATGAGTATCCTCAGACGCCCGGAGCTATAGCACCGGGACTGAAACAGTATGTACCTCAGGTTGAGACTTCCACGCGTACTACAAACTTTCTTATAGGTGGCATAAATATCACAACGGACGATGACAGAGAATTTCATACTGAGTGTATAGCTATGGCAGACAGTTGTTTTTTCGATGTTATTGGTACACGTATATTGCAAGGTGACCCACATGAGGTATTGGCCACAGTCGACCAGTGTATGATTCCTCGCTCACTGGCAGAACTTATAGGCGATGATGTCGTAGGTCAGCAACTGTGCGCTCCTGACTTTAGCAAAGATTATAAAATTACTATAGGTGGAGTATATGAGGATTTTCCGCTTAACTCAAGTTTCGAAAATGTTGTATTTTTAAGTCTTCCGACAATAGCACGTTTTTCTGTCGATGGACGTGAGAATTGGATGGGTAATGACCGCTACCGTAGTTTTGTAAAACTGTTTCCAGGCACTACCCCAGAAGAGATGGCTCCTTCTATAAGGAGAATGCTCGAAGACCATATTGATAGGGAGACACTTGATACACTCCATTTTAACATACACCTACAGCCACTTGCTGATAGTCATGCTAAGATTGAAAGCGTAAGGACTATGGTATGGATACTTGTACTGTTGGCTGTTGTGATGCTGATGTGTGCAGCTCTTAACTATTTACTTATAGTAATAGTACAAATGAGTAGCCGTGCTAAGGAAATGGCAGTACGTAAATGTTATGGCACATCAAACGGTAGTATATTCGTTCGTATTATAGGTGAGAGTATATTCTTTATGGCTATATCAATAGGTATGGCGCTCTTGATAGTGACGTGCTGCTCAGAGCTCTCGCGACGTCTTTTAGGTTATACAGCCTCACAGTTACTCACCACACCGGGAGTATGGTATATTGAAGGAGCCGTGTGTCTTGTGCTGTTGATAGTGACCGGTGTCATACCGGCTTGGTTCTACACCAGAACACCGGTAGCTCATGCCTTTAGATATACTGCCAGTAAGCACAGAGTGTGGAAGAAGGCTCTTTTAGGTGTACAGTTTTTTGCGGTAGGGACTGTAATATCACTTTTGGTACTTGTAGGACGCCAGTATACCTTATTAAATAATGCAGATATGGGTATTAAGGTTGAGAATGTCGGAATGACGATTTTACCGAATTATCTTTCACAAGAAACACGTCGCACTCTTGTAAACGAACTCAAAAAATTAAGTTGTGTAGCTAATGTGGCATCATCAATGTGTGATTTTACACAAGCGGCTTCGGGTAATAATGTATGGCTTGATGGTAAATCTATTTATCAGACTGTCAACGTTGCAGACTTATATTATGCTAATAGAGACATTGTAGATGTGTTGGAAATGCCTTTGAAACAGGGGGCTACATTCCGTGAGAATGCTGACAGTACTGTACATGAAGTGTTGGTAGAGGAACGGTTTGTGGATATGCTGCGTGATAAATTCGATGTTAAGGACCCAAACATTGTAGGACAAAAATTCCACATTACTGAGCATGTCTATTTGGACGGCTCCGATGAGTTTACTATATGCGGTGTCGTAGGCAATATGAGGCGTGGTAGCTTCAATAGGGAAAGAGCTGATACACGTGCCGGAGTTCTGTTTCCGACACTGAGTGTGATGGATAATCTGTATGTACGTTTTAACCATCTTGACCCTGTGGCGCTGCATGAGGCACAAGAGGTGATTGACCGTATAAGTGAAACACAAGGTAAAATATTGCTCACTCCCATGCAGGCCTATCTTGACGTCATGACTGAGCCTGTACGTTCTTTCAGTACCGCTGTGTTGGTTATAGGCTTGGCTATACTACTTATAGCTATGATAGGTCTCATAGGTTATACAGCCGATGAGGTACAGCAGCGGAAACGTGAAATAGCCATACGCAAGGTCAATGGATTCTCATCCTCACGTATAGTGGCTATATTCTGTGGCAATGTTATTAAGATAGCCATACCTGCGCTTATATGTGGTGGGATAGCGGCTATATGGATTGGCCAGCGTTGGTTATCACAATTCACAGAGCAAGTACCACTTGCACCGTGGGTGACGGTACTATGTCTTATGGTTTTGTTGATTCTGATAATAGGTGTCGTGATTTTCAACTCCCTGAACATAGCACGTGCTAACCCTGTGGATACGCTCAGAGCAGAATAAAGAGTTTTTAACTCCGAGTTCTATTTACCGTTTTGTATGGGTTATATATTGATAAAAATGCGGGAATTTCCCGCATTTTTATTATCTTTGCACTCATCACCCTCAACAGTTTTTTATTCACATGGCTCCCGCATATTCTTTGAAATATCCTATTGGTGTGCAGACCTTCAGCGAGATTATTGAGGAGGACTATATTTATGTGGATAAGACTGAATTGGTTTATCGGCTTGTCACGGAAAACAAATACGTTTTCTTGAGTCGTCCGCGCCGTTTTGGCAAGAGTTTGCTTCTTTCTACCATAGAGGCATATTTCCGCGGACGGCATGAGCTTTTCAAAGGTCTGGCTATTGAAAAGTTAGAGAGTGAATGGGAGCAGTATCCAGTGTTTCGCATAGATCTTACAGGACGGATTTATGATACTCCTGAGGATGTGAGCCGCGGACTCTCTATCACTATCGAGGAGTGGGAAACTGAATATGGTCTTAAAAGGGGTGAGGCAGATGTGAATGATCGGTTCTATCGCCTAATAAGGCAGGCGGCTGTGAGAACCGGGAGAAAGGTGGTGGTACTTATCGATGAGTATGACAAGCCCATAATCGATGTACTTGAAAATGGGGAGATGCAGGAACGTATACGCAAGCGACTGCAGGGATTTTACTCCGTAATAAAGAAAGCGGATGAATATATACGGTTTGCCATGCTGTCAGGGGTTGGGAAGTTCGCGCATCTTTCAATTTTTTCCGGACTCAATAATCTGAAGGATATATCGCTCGACCGGCGTTATGCCACGATATGCGGCATTACTGAAAGTGAGATGCACGAGTATTTCGGAGCTTCCGTGGAGAGATTCTCACACGTTGCCTCAATGCCTGAAGAAGATGTGTGGAGGTCGTTCAAATTACGGTATGATGGTTATCATTTCTGCGAGGATTGTGAGGATATATACAATCCTTTCAGTGTACTCAATGCGTTTGATTCATGCAGAGTAGATGATTACTGGTTCAGAAGTGGCACACCGAGTTTCCTTGTCAAGCTTGTGAGAAGAAATAATTTCGAGCTAGGTTCAGTGGATGATGCTACAGCTACCGCTTCACAACTCAGCAATATTACTGATTCAGGTATAAATGTAGTACCATTGCTCTATCAAGCAGGGTATCTCACAATAAAGGGCACCGATAAGGAAACAGGTGAATACCATCTGGGCTTTCCTAATGAAGAGGTATCGCGTGGTTTCTGGGAGTCATTTATACAATCCTATTTTCCTAATGCTTCCGGTAACGGTACATTCTCGATAAACGCGATAATACGCGACATCAACAGTGGTAGAGCCGAGGATTTTATGGTACGTCTTCAGAGTCTGATATCCGACACTCCTTCCGATACGGAGCGCAATAAGGAGATACATTTCCAGAATGTCATGGCTATCGTAGGGAAAATGCTGGGCTATCGTGTGAGGACTGAGGTGCACAGTGGATTAGGACGATGTGACATGATTCTTGAAACCCCTCGCTACATCTATATTTTTGAATTCAAGCTTGACAGAAGTCCTAAGGAGGCTCTGCAACAGATTGTGGAGAAGGGTTATGTGCTTCCTTTCATGGCTGATCCACGTACCAAAATCCTTATAGGAGCTGATTTTTCAACTGAGTTGCGCACGTTGTCAGGGTGGAAGATTGAAAGGATTCAGTGAGAGATAGAGTAGGATTGGACTAATTTACAGAACTTTCCACCGGTTTCAGACTAAGAGCATTAGCAGGGGCTTGTCCAAAAATAAAAACTGTCCAACTTCTATTTTTTAAGAGGTTGGACATGGAGGTTTATATTTTAAGAACTACTTAATAAATAGTAATACCTTAGTTTACCGATGGTGGTGTGAAGGGTGTCATGTGATAACCGAGTGCGTTAAGCTCGACAGCCATACCCATTATATAGAGTTGATGTAGGGCTACCATGTAGCATCCGAAAGCTTCTTCAGACCCTCCTTGCAGATGCTCACGTAGAAGCATACTATTGACTCTTGAAGCACACTGTGCTACCATATCCGAAATCATTTCGGCTTTCTCACCGTCATAGCCTAAAAGGTCTTTTACAACTGTGTCGTCAAGATTATCATAACCGTTGCGGTCACGCAGCTCATCATATAGCTCAGCTCCTGTACGTGGACCGTATTTTTCCCAGTCAGTATCCCAGTAATAAGCTAATGCCATACCAATAAACATCATCCAACCGAGTGATACTATCGGGTACTGCTGGAACTCACGGGCACCGTCTGGCAAATAGGCACTGCATACCTCCTGCCATTTCTCTTCGACGTCAGGACATTCGGGTAAGTGCTTGTCAATAGCCTCCTTACGTACCAGAAAATCATACAGGTCATCATGAACCCGTTTCTCAAATTCTTTAACTATATAATTTTCCATATTAATTTCTTATTTTACGACTTATGAACTGTACTGACTATCTAACGCCTGGATATGTGGTTACGTTCATTGTCAGACCGGCTTCTGGTACTATTAGGGCACTTCAGGCTGTTTTGTTGCTTCCCACTGCCATAAATCTTCTATTTCTTTAAGGGTAGCATCCTTAACCGTAATGATTGCTTTGTTGTCAAGCACATAGAATGTAGGAGTGCCGGGTAGACTGTAAAGTTCGTCAATCTCGATATCTTCGTTTGGACGTCCTGCAATCCAAAAGTTAGGTAGGGCAAGGCTTTGACTTGATATGGCTGTAGCAATCTCAGTGGCGGTATTTATAGCTATGAATCTGATATTTTCCAGTTCACGTTTCCCACTTAGTTCTCTGAGTATTGTCTGACATTCTGTGCAGTTGTGGTCATAGAATATCAGTATGTTATGGCTTGCGGTCAGTAAGCTGTGAAGTTGGCGATGCTCACCGTTAGGCAGTATGAGCGTGAAGTCTGGTGCCTGCTCACCTGGACGGTTACGAAGTGCTTCTGACAGACGGTCATTAAGGCGTTCGTGAGTGGCTTCGTCGAAACAGGGTGAGGTGATGAGGCTGCGTAACCATAGAATATATACGTCATTATTATATACTGGAGAGTCTTTTTCTCCTAAATAAATATTGCCGGTGTGGCTCAACAATTGCCAGGCGGTTATGTCGTTGGCAGTAGCCGCACGCTGCAATAGTCGGTCAATGGCTGCGGTGGCATTTTCTGGTGAAGCAATACCTAATATAGAGGCGAAGTTGGCAAAATTCTGTTCCATCACAGCTGTATCATGAGTCAGGGTACGGTCAGTGAAATCCATAGCGTCCCAAAAATGCAGTGCTACGTATGCTGCACGGTCTTCTGGATTTCGTAAGGTGTCGGGTACAGTCGGTAACGGAAGTTCGTAAATAGTTGCGGCAGAAGTATGACGTACGCATGCTGCAAGCGATATGACTGCTGTAAGCAGAGTGATTTTAATAAGATTATTCATAGAGGGCTGTAAAATAGGGAATGTCGGCAAAGTTAACAACTTTTGCCGACATTCCCTATTTTACAAATTTTTAGTATGAGTCAGGAGCGAGTTAATTACCTGTGGATTTAGTGCCATCTGCTTTTAATGTAAAAGATACTGGCAGTGTGAAATAGCTGCTTACTGCCTGGCCATCGTTTTTGGCAGGTATCCAGTTAGGCATTTCTTTTACCACGCGTAGTGCCTCTTGGTCAAGAGAAGGAGAAATTCCCTTTACAACCTCTGGTGAGGTTACTTTACCGTTTTTGTCAATTACAAATTTGACGATTACACGTCCCTGTTCTCCGGCTTTTTGGGCTTCTTCAGGATACTGTATATGTGTGCTCAAGAACTCCATCATGGCTTTCATTCCACCAGGATATTCAGCTATTTCACTGACTGCAGTTAAAACTTCATCTTTGGTATCTGGAGCATTTTTACTAATTTTGTTATCTACTGCAGTTTCAGTGGCTGTTGAAGCTTGAACTGAAACATGAGCAAGCAGCGGTGTCGCGTCCACGCTCTGTAGGGCAGAAGCGACTGCAGGAATCTCTGTCACAGCGGCGCCGAGCAGCATGGCCGGAATGAGCGCCACAGCGCCAAAACGACGCGAACGGGGTGATTGTTTTTTGTACATCATAGTTACACGTTTTTTAAGTTTACTATGTTTGAGGCTGTTGGAAAGTGATTGGAAGCGCGTACCAACAGCCTTTTTTATCAACATCATCTGATATTCCTTTATATCGGTACCCGCTTGCATTACAGCTTCATCGGCTTGATATTCGTGTACATTGCGGAACTCGTCACGCATCAGCCATGCTGCCGGATTGAACCATTGTAAGGTGACAACCATCTGAGCCAACAGCATATCTATCCAATGCCTGAGTTGCAAATGTCTCATTTCATGACATATCACTGCTTCGATATGCTCGTCATAATCTTTTCGGCTAATTACTATATAGTTTAACCAGCTGAAAGGTGCTATGTCTTCACGGTCGGTTATGACAAGAGTCCAGGGTCCGAACTGCTCTTTTTCACCGCTGTTGATTATTCTACGTAATGATAATGCAGCGGAAAGGGAATAGATTGTCATAACGATAATACCTGTAAGATAAATCATTATGAGAATCCGAAGTATAATTGTACTAATCCATACATTTGGACTGGTTTCTGCTGTAAAGCCTATTATACCTCCTGTCAACGCCCCTATCTCTATGCCTCCTCTTGCAGACGTAGCTGCTATACGGGAGAATATATCTGTTATCAGGGGGATTCCTAATGACACACAGTATATGCAATAGAGAGCTATACGGTTGAAGGTATGTTGGCGTTGATCGGCTAATAGCCATTTATAGGCTATATACCCGAAACATAATATTATGGCTGAACTTAGCGAGTAGGAGAATAGATATGACATGATAATTAAGGTATTATAGGAATAATTCTTAATTTATTTCTTGTCTTTGCCTTCAATCATGGCGATAATCTCTTTCAGTTCATCGACCGATATTTTTTCCTCTTCCGCAAGAGCTGATACTGCTGATTTGTAGGAATTTCCGAAATAGTCACGAATCACATCTGTTAATGAACGGGTACGAAATTCGTTCTTATCCGCTACCGCAAAGAATCGGTGTGTACCACCTAACACCTCATGATTCACATACCCCTTACCCTCGAGTATTCTTACCGTTGTGGCTATAGTGTTGAAATGAGGTTTCGGTTCTGGATAGAGTTGTAACATCTCGCGTACAAATAGCGGTCCATACTCCCATAGCATCTGCATTATCACAGCTTCTTTCTGTGTAAGAATCTGCTTTTTTCTTCCGGCTTTCATAATATCTTCAAGTGAACTTTACAAGAAAATAAATTCGACACCACAAAGGTATAACTAATTTTTTAATTATCCAACTAATTAATTAGTTATTTTATTTTCTATCTCTATAAGATGTTCAGCTTTATAAAAATAGCAAGTAGATAAATTATTGGTAACTATTGGAAAATATACCATCTGAGATATTTGAGGCAAGTTCGTTCATGCGATTACAGGCATATTTACTGATAGCAGACTCAGAAGTTTTATATTTACAGAGGGCTATGAATAATAGTCGTCCTTCACCACATAGGGTATGGAGTATTCCCTTAGGAGAAAATCTCGGACTAAAACCGTTAGGGATAATATATCAGTCGTCCTCCGTTATCGATTGCCCAGTTACGAACTCTTTTTTCAGCTGGTGAAATGAAAGGGGAAACAAGCACACCACAGTTTTGTATAGTTCTGAGCCAGTTTATTTTCAACCTACGTAAATGTTCTGTAGAATAGCTGCGGCTTATTTTTACCGCCTCGATGTCTGGGTCTGCCAAAAGATGAATGTTTCCGTATGCCTCATATAGATTGCCTTGACAGTCACGCAAACTATAACGGCTATAAAAGTCTGGATTACTCATTCGCTCCAGACGGCGCCGAGGATTATCACTGACATATCTTAACATTCGGTCCAGTTGACCTTCTTTAAGAAGGAGTCGATCATGATAACCGATTTCAAAGATTGACTGTAATTTTGTATCGAAGTTATCTGTTCGTATAGATTCAAGCCTTGCATAGGCACGTGTACAACCACCCTTGAAATGAGAGATAATGTCACCGAGATGATATTCTGTCTTTTCAGTAACGTAAATTACAAAATGCACATGCTCAGGCATTATGACACGACGCATTATCTTTGTAAAAGGAAACGTCTCCTTTAGAGATGAAAGACTTTTAGCTATTATTTCTCCGAGTGGTGTCAAGATGGTGCAGGGAGGCCAATCATGATTCCCAGGGATGCCCTTCAGCGCAGAGAAGCGAGGTATACCTGGAGCTGCATTCAGAGTAATCATATAGATGCTACGCCCATAATAATCATGCCAAGGTGCCCTTCGTTGGCCGTTAGGAATCAGCTGGCGCTTCAGAGCTTCAGGGAAATCACTCATAATAATATAAAATTGGAATTGGAATAATAGGTATAACTGCCTGCTCTTACCTGCAAAAGCTTCGCTTTTGAACTGAACAGCTTTGCGCTGACTAAAGTACTCTCAAAATGAGAAACTAAAATCACCAGAGAGGCAATGATAGCAGTGGCTACAAAAGATTGCCCAGGGAAAGCCTCCGTTAGAGTAGGGAGAGTCAGTGAGAGCAGCCACAACAGTTGTAGCTGCTACAAAAGGAAGAAAGAGTGGCTTTTATGTTAGCGCGAAGCTGTTCAGTTCAAAAGCGGAGCTTTTGTTAGAGCTAAACTCCTTCTGGTTGCTATCGTTACTGACTTGCTAAAAGCATAATAGTTAAAATAGCCTTGGTAAAGATTGTGTAATTATAAGTTTAAGTATTATGGAGATTTCGTGATTATGTTTTTTGCAAAATTAGATAGCTGAAAAGCCGTATGTCAATAGAAGGGAGCGTACAGGTAATGAGCAAGGAGTCTAAGTGATAGATATTTTGTTTATAATCAGAAGATTGAACTTAGCTTGAAATAACTGTGAAGTAATGACGGAAGAACCGAAATTTATAGTTAACTTTGCATGTCACCTTTAATTATCATTCATACTGACCCGACTATTAGTCGTGGTAGCTTATTGCTTCCATGATGAATTTCCTTATTAACATCCTTAATTATACATACTGAATAATGACTGACTTAAAGAATTTCAGTGAAGGTATACAGCATGTAGGTATACCTGTGTCCGACATTGATAGGACAATAGAGTTTTACAAATCTCTTGGATTTGAACCGGCTCTTTTAACCGAGAATAAGGCTGCCAACGAGCGTGTGGCCTTTCTACGCCTTGGTAACCTTATAATCGAGGCTTACGGTAACAAAGCTACCGAAAAACGTTCAGGTGCAATAGACCACATTGCGCTTGATGTGAAAAATATTGACACTCTCTATGAGCAGATTCGTAATGAGGGTCACCGTATTGTTGAAGAAAAAGTAATGAGCCTCCCTTTCTGGGAAAATGGGGTAAAATTCTTCACTATCCTCGGTCCTGATAACGAAAAGATTGAATTCTGCGAAAAACTTTGATTTCGAACGAACAGGATAGCCCATGCACATTACACTTTAATCATGATTAAAGTGTAATGTGCATGGGCTATCCTGTTCGTTCG